>CAMPJJ010000072.1 GCA_946886855.1 uncultured Roseateles sp.
CCCGATGCCTCCCCTGGTACCACCTCTCTAAACGCGCGCCAGGTCCGGCGCTAGCATCCGCGCGATGAACGCCTACCCGCAGCTGCTGTCGCCCCTGGACCTGGGTTTCACGACCCTCAAGAACCGCGTGCTGATGGGCAGCATGCACACCGGACTCGAGGACTCGCGCAAGCACATCGACAGGCTGTCCGAATACTTCGCCGAACGCGCCCGCGGCCAGGTCGGCCTGATCGTCACCGGCGGCTACGCGCCCAACATCGCCGGCTGGGCCAAGCCCTTCGCGGGCACGCTCATGACCGGCGGCGCCGCGCGCCGGCATCAGGCCATCACGCGCGCCGTCCATGGCGAGGGCGGCAAGATCGCGTTGCAGATCCTGCACACCGGCCGCTACGGCTACCACCCGTTCAACGTGGCGCCGTCGGCGCTGAAGTCGCCGATCTCGCCGTTCACGCCGCATGCGTTGAGCGAGCGCGGCATCGAGCGCCAGATCCGCGCCTTCGTCCGCTGCGCCGTGCTGGCGCGCGAGGCCGGCTACGACGGCGTCGAGGTCATGGGCTCCGAGGGCTACTTCATCAACCAGTTCCTCGTCGCGGCCACGAACCGGCGCACGGACGCCTGGGGCGGCGACTTCGAACGCCGCATGCGGCTGCCGGTCGAGATCCTCACCCGCATGCGCGAGGCCGTGGGTCCCGACTTCATCATCATCTACCGCCTGTCGATGCTGGACCTGGTGCCCGAAGGCGGGAACTGGGACGAGGTGCTGCAGCTGGCGCGCGCCGTCGCGAAGGCCGGCGCCACGATCATCAACACCGGCATCGGCTGGCACGAGGCCCGCATCCCCACGATCGCCACCAGCGTGCCGCGTGCCGGCTTCGCCTGGGTCACGAAGAAGCTGCGCGACCAGCTGCGCGCCGAGGGCATCTCCACCCCGCTGATCACCAGCAACCGCATCAACACGCCCGAGGTCGCCGAATCGGTGCTGGCCGACGGCTCGGCGGACATGGTGTCGATGGCGCGACCGCTGCTGGCCGATCCGGCCTTCGTGCGCAAGGCCGCGGAGGGCCGCGCCGACGAGATCAACACCTGCATCGCCTGCAACCAGGCCTGCCTGGACCACGTGTTCAAACAGGAGGTCGCGTCGTGCCTCGTCAACCCGCGCGCCGGTCATGAGACCCTGCTGCGCATCGTGCCCGTCGCCGCGGGCCAGCCGCGCAAGCGTGTCGCCGTCGTCGGCGCCGGACCGGCCGGCCTGGCGGCGGCGACGACGCTCGCGGAGCGCGGCCACCACGTCACGCTGATCGACGCGGCCCACGAGATCGGCGGCCAGTTCAACCTCGCCAAGCGGATCCCGGGCAAGGAGGAGTTCCACGAGACGCTGCGCTACTTCAAGCGGCGGTTGGAGCTCCTCGACGTGACGCCGCAACTGGGACGTCGCGTGACGGCCGAGGACCTGATGGATTACGACGAGGTGCTGCTCGCCACCGGCGTGACACCGCGCGATCCGCGCATCCCCGGCCAGGACGAGGGCATCGCCCGGGGTCAGGTCTTGACCTACCTCGAGGTCCTGCGCGGCGAGAAGCCGGTCGGACGGCGCGTCGCGGTCGTGGGCGCGGGCGGCATCGGCTTCGACGTGGCGGAGTTCCTGCTGGAGCAGGGCCACTCGCTGGCGCTCGATGCGCCGGCGTGGCGCAGGCACTGGGGCGTCGGCGATCCCGAGCAGACGCGCGGCGGTCTGGCGCGCCCCCAGCCCGAGCCCGCCACGCGCGAGGTCACGCTGTTGCAGCGACGCGCCGGCAAGCTCGGCGCGGGTCTGGGCAAGACCACCGGATGGATCCATCGTGCCGCCCTGAAAACGCACGGTGTACGGATGGTCGGCGGCGTGCAGTACGAGCGCATCGACGCGCACGGTCTGTGGATCAGTCAGGGCGAGGATCGCACCGATCCCGAGCGCATCGACTGCGACACCATCGTGCTGTGCGCGGGGCAGGAACCGCTGCGCGAACTCGAAGCGCCGCTGCGCGCGGCAGGCCGGTCGGTGCAGCTGATCGGCGGTTCGGCCGAAGCCAAAGAATTGGATGCAAAGCGTGCAATCTTGCAAGGAACGCAAGTGGCGGCCTCGCTGTAACCCCTAGCTACGTTTTCTTACCGGCGTCGATACTCCGGCGGTCGTGCATGAGGGAACGCCCGCGACCCGCGGGCGGCGCCGACATGGGGCCAGCTGTTGCCCCTCCATTCATAAAAAGATCCTTGGGTGAGCCATGCGTCTTCGCCTGAATCGTCGTTGGGGGTGCCGTGCCGCGTCCGCACTGCTGCCTGCGTGCCTGAGCACGTCGGCGTGGGCGGGTGCGTCCGCGTCCGTCCCCGCGGCGGTGCCGTCCGCGGCGCGGGCGATGGTGGCGGAGCTGCCGGCCTGGATCGATTCCGGTTCCACCGTGTTCTGGCTGGGCGCCGGCTGCGTGATCGGCGGCCTGACGCTGGGCGTGATGGTCAGCCTGTTCGTGCAGCAGCGCGGCCGCCTGCACCGGCGCCGGGAGGAACTCAAGCGCGTCCGCCATGAGCGCGCCCGCCTCAGCGCCTTGCTGAACGCGATCCCCGATCCGATGTATTTCAAGGACGCCAACGGCGCCTACGAGGGCTGCAATCCGGCCTTCGAGCGCGCCGTCGGCCTCACCGAGCAGGAGCTGATCGGGCGCCGCGACGCCGACCTGCCGAATCCCCCGGGCTGGGTCGACACGCAGTCCGACGGCCGTCTCCTGACCTGGCGCGACGACACCTCCGACGCCGGCAGCGGCGCGCGCTGCCTGGACGTCTCCAGCGCCCGCGTGTTCGACGAGGACCAGTACCTCGGCCAGGTGGCGATCGCGCGCGACGTGACCCAGCTGCAGCAGGCCACCGACGCGGCGCGTCGCGCCGCGACCGTGTATGAGCACTGCGGCGAGGGCATCATGGTCATCGACCACGAGTTGCGCATCGTCGACGTCAATCCCGCCCTGGTCGCGATGGTCGGCCACGACCGGCAGACGCTGCTGGGCAAGCGCCCGCTGCTGCTGCGCGACGCCGAGCAGGATCCCGAGAAGCTGCGCGCCTTGTGGGCCGACATCGAGACCCGCGGCAAATGGAGCGGCGAGGTCACCGAGCGCCACAAGAACGGCGACTCGATCCCGATGTGGGCGACCTTCGTGAAGGTGCCGGCGCCCTCGGGCGATCCGGAGCAGGTGCAGTACCTCAGCGTGCTGACCGACATCTCCCGCATCAAGCAGACCGAGGCCGAGCTGCTGCACCAGTCGCTGCATGACAGCCTGACCGGCCTGCCCAACGCGGCGCTGCTGCGCGACCGCATCGCGCGCCAGGTCGGCAACGCCCAGCGCGAGCACACCTGCGTGGCCGTGCTGTACATCGACCTGGACGGCTTCCGCGACGTCAACGACATCGCCGGCCATGCCGCGGGCGACCAGGTGCTGCTGACGGCGGCGGCGCGTTTCGCCAACGTCACGCGCCTGAGCGATTCGGTGGCGCGCGTCGGCGCCGATGAATTCGTCGTCGTGCTGTCGGGCCTGGTCGACGAAGAGACCGCGATGCGGCTCGGCGACCGGCTGATCCAGGCGATGGACGAGCCGATCGTCATCGACCACCACCGCTTCAACGTCGGCGCCAGCATCGGCTTGGCGCTGTTCCCGGCCGACGGCACGCACGTCGACGAGCTGCTGCGCAACGCCGAGGTCGCCATGGTGCGCGCCAAGCTGCATGCGCGCGGCTCGGTCCAGGCCTATCGGCCGGAACTGACGCAGGCGGTGCAGCAGCGTTTCGAGCTGACGCACGCGCTGCGCCAAGCCAACGAGGCCGCGCAGTTCCGTCTGGAATACCAGCCGCAGGTGCGCCTGAGCGACGGCGCGCTGATCGGCGCGGAGGCGCTGCTGCGCTGGCGCCATCCGACGCGCGGTCCCATCTCGCCGGCGGACTTCATCCCGCTGGCCGAGGAGACCGGGCTGATCATCCCGATCGGCCGCTGGGTGCTGGAACAGGCCTGCGCGCAGGTGGCGCGCTGGCAGGGCCAGGAAGGCAAGCCGCAGCAGGTCGCGGTCAACGTCTCGGCGCGGCAGCTGCGCCAGCCGGACTTCATCGAGACGCTGGATGTCGTGCTCGGCGAGACCGGGTGCCCGCCGAGCGCACTCGAGCTGGAGGTCACCGAGAGCCTGCTGCTCGAGGACGCCGAGCAGGCCATCAGCCTGCTGATGCGGATCTCCAAGCGGGGCGTGCGCATCGCGATCGACGATTTCGGCACCGGTTACTCGTCGCTGGCCTACCTGAAGCGGATGCCGGTCAGCACGCTGAAGATCGATCGCAGCTTCGTCAACGAGCTCAGCAGCGATGCCAACGTCGCCGCGATCGCCCGCACGGTCATCGTGCTGGCGCGCAGCCTCAACCTCGATGTGTTGGCCGAGGGCGTCGAGACGATCGAGCAGGCCGAGTGGCTGCGCCGCGAAGGCTGCGACTGGGCCCAGGGCTGGTATTACGGCCGGCCGATGCCGCCGGAGGACTTCGTGGTGACGCCGCCGCCGGAGCCGCTGCGCCGTGCGCCCAAGCGTCTGCAGCTGGCCTGATCGGTCTCATCGGTCTCATCGGTCTCATCGGTCTCATCGACCTTCGGACGGATCCAGGTCCGATCACGCGTCACCATCGCCAGTCATCCGCCGCCGCGGCGTTGTCGGCGCCGCGGGGGCCGGGGACGCTGCGGGCGCCTCCGCCCACACGCGCCATTCCTTCGCGCTGACCTCGCGCACTTCCAGGCCGCGACGCAGGATGAAGCTGGAGTCGTGCCAGCTCTCCACCGGGCCGGCGAGCGATCGTCGCGGGGGCGGTTCGGCGCCGAAGTCGGAATCGCCGAAGCTGCTGCCGCTGTCGGAATAGCGGCTGTCGCCATGGCTGAACCGGCTGTCGCCGTAGTGGCTGGGCAGCTCGCTGTCGGGTCCGCCGCCCGCGAACGGCCGGGACGCGGCGCGCGGGAGCTGGGACGGGGACGGGGAGGACCGGTACTTCATCTCGGAAACCTCGGGATCACGGGAGAGGCACTCCATGGTGATCCTGTCGCAGCCCGACCGTCAGCCCGCAGATGGAGGGGCTGACGGGGGAGGACATCCCCCCCTTGAATTCGCTTGTCAGCGGCGGCGGTGTGTGGAAATCACCGGCGTCGGGACAACGCCCTCCGGATCACAGCGGCAGCGCGGTGGTGTTCTTCACCTCTTCCATGACCGCGTAGGTCCGCGTCTCGCGCACGCCGGGCAGCGTCCAGATCACCGCGCCGATGAACTCGCGGTAGGCGGCCATGTCGGACACCCGGGTCTTGAGCAGATAGTCGAAGCCGCCCGCCACCAGGTGGCACTCCAGGATCTCCGGCCGGGCCTGCACCGCGGCGCGGAAGTTGTCCATGACGTCGTGCACCGTGCGGTCGAGCAGGATCTCGATGAAGACCAGCATCTGCGCCCCCAGCTTGGCGGGGTTGAGCCGGGCCTCGTAGCCGAGGATGAAGCCCTCGCGCGTCAGGCGCCGCACGCGCTCCAGTACGGCCGTCGCCGACATCTGCACCTCCTCGGCCAGCTTCAGGTTGCTGATGCGCCCGTCCTGCTGCAGCAGGCCCAGGATGCACCGATCGATCTTGTCCAGGTCCTCGAGGCTGCTCATGCTGGATTCCATACGGCGAAAGCCGGAAACATTGGAGAGTAATTCGGAGCGTAAGTTTCTAAACTCCCGCTATTCGCTAGGGGAGCGCCCCTCGCACGAACATCCGAGGATTCTATGACCGCCTTTTCCCTCCCGCCGGAGACCCCCCGCCTGCCGGACCCGTACCGCGAGGAACTGCCCCTGGTGCGCGCCCTGGCCGCCGAGATGCAGGCGCTGAACTGGCGGGCGGTGGTCGACCAGGCGAGGCCCTGGGTGCAGCAGGTGCGCGGCAACCCGGCGCCGTTCTGGGCGATGGAGTCGCTGTTGCGCGAGTACCCGATCACCAGCGCCGAGGGCCTGGCGCTGATGCGCCTGGCGGAAGCCCTGCTGCGCGTGCCCGACGCCGAGACCGCGATCGCGCTGACCGCCGATCAGCTCGGCCGCGCCGACTTCGACGGCGCCTCGGATGGCCCGCACAAGATGCTGGCCGGCCTGGCGGCGAGCGCGATCTCGCTGTCCAAGAAGTTCCTGCCGGATGCCGAGGCGGACTCCGGCCTGATGAAGCGCCTGGGCGCGCAGACCGTGGTCGCCGCGACGGTGCGCGCGATCCAGCTGCTGGGCCGCCAGTTCGTGCTCGGCCGCAACATCCAGGAGGCGATGAAGGAAGCGGACGCCGCGCGCAAGGTGCAGGCGCAGCTGCGCTTCTCCTACGACATGCTGGGCGAAGGCGCCCGCACCGAAGGTGACGCCGAGCGCTACCAGGCGTCCTACCTGAACGCGATCGCCGCCATCGCCGCCGGCCGCAAGGCCGAGTCGCCCGAGGGCAGCGACGGCATCTCGATCAAGCTGTCGGCGCTGTTCTCGCGCTACGAGGTCCTGCAGCGCGAGCGCGTCTACGCCGAGCTGCTGCCGCGCGTGTGGCAGCTGGTCGAGAAGGCCGCGCAGGCCAACATCAACCTGACGATCGATGCCGAGGAAGTCGACCGGCTCGAGCTGTCGCTGGAGCTGCTCGACACGCTGGCGGCCCGCATCGCGACGCACTTCCCGCAATGGCGCGGCTTCGGCCTCGCGGTGCAGGCCTACCAGACGCGCGCCCGCGACGTCGTCGAGGCGGTCGCCGCGATCGCCCGCAAGCACGGACTGAAATTCATGGTGCGCCTGGTGAAGGGCGCCTACTGGGACGGCGAGATCAAGCGCGCGCAGGAGCAGGGCCTGCCGTTCTATCCGGTCTACACGCACAAGCCGCACACCGACATCTCCTACCTGGCCTGCGCGCAGGCGCTGCTGCGGCATCACGAGGTCATCTACCCGCAGTTCGCCACCCACAACGCCGGCACGGTCGCCGCCATCCTGCATATGGCGCGCGCGCTGGGCGCCAAGTTCGAGATGCAGCGCCTGCACGGCATGGGCGAGGGCGTCTATCGCGAGGTGCTGAAGGACGGTTCGATCCCCTGCCGCGTGTACGCGCCCGTCGGGGAGCACCGCGACCTCCTCGCCTACCTGGTCCGCCGCCTGCTGGAGAACGGCGCCAATTCATCCTTCGTCCATCAGCTCGCCGACCCGACGGTCGCGCCGGAGGAACTGCTGGCGTCGCCGATGACCGAGATCCGCGAGGAAGCGTCCCTGCCGTTGCCGGTCGACCTGTACCGCGACGCCCAGGGCCGCGGCCGCGACAACTCGTCGGGCCTGGACCTCGCGGTGCCGGCGCAGCGCCAGGTGTTGCTGGACGCGCTCGCGGCCTGCACGGTGCCGGTGATGGTGGAGGCCTCCCCGGAGGAGGTCGATGCCGTGATGACGCGCCTGCAAGGCGGCTTCGCCGGCTGGAACGCGACCCCGGTGGCCGAGCGCGCCGCCGTGCTGCGCCGCGCCGCCGACGCGCTGCAGGCCCAGCTGCCGCAGTACTGCGCGCTGCTGGTCAAGGAGGCCTACAAGAGCCTGGGCGACGCGATCAGCGAGGTGCGCGAGGCCATCGACTTCCTGCGCTATTACGCCGACGAGGCCGAGCGCCTGGCCGGCGACGGTGTCGGGCTGAACGGGCGCGGCGTGTTCGTCTGCATCTCCCCGTGGAACTTCCCGCTGGCGATCTTCGCCGGTCAGGTGGTCGCGGCGCTGGCCGCCGGCAACGCGGTCGCCGCGAAGCCGGCCGAGCAGACGCCGGTCGTCGCCCGCGAGTGCGTCGCGCTCCTCCACGCCGCGGGTGTTCCCGTCGACGCGGTGCAACTGGTGCACGGCCGCGGCGAGACCGTCGGCGCGCGCCTGGTCGCCGCGCCGCAGACGGCGGGCGTGTGCTTCACCGGGTCGACGCAGGTCGCCCAGATCATCAACCGCCAGCTGGCGGCCAAGCCCGGCGCCGCCGCGCTGCCGCTGATCGCCGAGACCGGCGGCCTGAACGCGATGATCGTGGACTCGACGGCGCTGCCGGAGCAGGTCATCGATGCCGTCGTGCAGTCGGCCTTCCGCAGCGCGGGTCAGCGCTGCTCGGCGCTGCGCCTGCTGGCGGTGCACGAGGCGGTCGCCGACGGCGTCATCGAGATGCTGCGCGGCGCGGTGAAGGAACTGCGCGTCGGCGATACGGCGGACCTCGCGACGGACGTCGGCCCGCTGATCGACGACGAGGCCTTCCTGGGCGTGTCCAAGGACGTCCAGCGCCTCAAGCGCGAGGCGACGCTGATCGCCGAGGCCGTGCCGGCCGACGGCTGCCCGCGCCTGCTGGCACCGGTGGCGGTCGAGCTGCCGACGATCGCCGCGTTGAAGAAGGAGATCTTCGGCCCGGTGCTGCACGTGGTGCGCTGGAACGGCGACGTCGACGGCGTCGTGCGCGAGATCAACGCGCTGGGCTACGGCCTGACGCTGGGCATCCAGACCCGCATCGACAGCCGCGCGCTGCGGCTGGCCTCGGAGGCACGCATCGGCAACGTCTACGTGAACCGCAACATCATCGGCGCGGTGGTCGGCGTGCAGCCGTTCGGCGGCGAAGGCATGTCCGGCACCGGCCCGAAGGCGGGCGGCCCGCACTACCTGCTGCGCTTCGTCGCGCAGCCGAAGGTGGAGGCCTTGGCCGAGGCGCCGGCGCTGTCGACGACCGGCGCGGGCGCCGACCTGTCGCCGCTGTTCACCGCGCATGAAGCGTGGGCCGAGCGGCCCGTCGAAGAGCGCGCGACGGCGCTGGAGCGCTCCGCCGCCGGCCAGGGGCCGATGGTGGCCGGGGCCTGGCGCACGCTGGCCGCCGGTGCGCGTCGCACCCTCGTCGACGTGAAGCTGCCCGGCCCGACGGGCGAGAGCAATGAGCTGCGACTGCACGGCCGCGGCGTGATCGCGGTGCTGGCGCAGGGCGCCTCGCCGGAGGAGCTGGCGCGCGCGCTGGGCGCGGCGCTGGTGGCGGGCAACGCGGTCGCGCTCGTCGGCGGCGGCGACGTGGCGCAGGAGCTGCGCACGGCGCTGATGCGCGGCGGCGTGACGGCGGCGGCGATGCAGCTGCTGCCGGCGGACCAGCTCGGCGCGGTGCTGCGCGCGTCGCGACTGGCGGGCGTGATCGCCCCGGCAACGCTGCAGGTGCCGGTGCAGCGCGAGCTGGCGGGCCGCGACGGCGCGATCCTGCCGGTCGTGCCGATGGCCGAGCTGGCCGATGCGCGTCAGCTCTACCGCCTGGTCGCGGAGCAGACGCTGACGATCAATACGGCCGCGGCAGGCGGGAACGCCGCGCTGCTGGCGGGCGTGCACTGATCCGGCAGGCCGGGTCGCGCGAGACCCGGCCCTCCAGCCGCCACCAGCCGGTGCGCGGCACCACCCAGACCTCGCCGCTCCGGAAGCGGCGCGCCTGCGGCCAGCACTGGTCCGCCCACAGCGCGGGGGCGTCCTCGACATCCACGACACCGGCCTGCACGTGCATCACGGTGCCCCGCGCGAGCTTCAGCATCAGCGTCTGACCGGCGACCAGCCGGAGTTCCAGCGGCGCCGTGGAGGACTGCATCAGGCCGGTGGGCGCGGTCATGGCGGACACGGCCCGCGATGTCGCGACCCGCTGCGCTGGTGTGGACGACCACGGCCAGGGCATCGGCAGGGATCTCAGGACGGCGGCGAGGAACATGACGGCTTCGCCCGGAGGCGCCTCGTTGGAACGGACCGCCAGTGTTCCCATCGACGACGCGGCCTGACAGGCACAGCGGCGCGATTTGTTCTGCGTAACAGCGACCCGGCTGCGCCTGTTCCGTATCGACTGCGCGCCGGCTGTTCCGGTGCCGCGCGCGCCCGCGAGCGCAGAATCGCCGGCATGGATGCTTCGGACCCTCTGTACGCGCAGGTCGCCGCGCATTACCGCCAGGCCATCGCGGCCGGCACGATGCCGCCGGGGAGCCGGATGCCGTCGGTGCGCACGCTGATGGGCCTGCACCGCGTGAGCCTCAGCACCGCGCTGCAGGCCTGCCGCCTGCTCGAGAGCCAGGGGCTGCTGCAAGCGCGTCAGCGCGCCGGCTACTTCGTCCGACCGCTGCGTCCAAACCGGCTCGCGCGTGCGGCCGAGCCGCGCGAGACGCAAGCCGATCCGGCGCGTTTCGTCGGCGTGCACGAGCGCATCTCCGAGATCCTCACCCGCGGCATCAATGCGAAGCCGGAGGTCAACCTCTCCGGCGCCTGCGCGCATGCCTCGCTGTATCCCACGCGCGCGCTGGCGCTGCATGGTCAACGCCTGCTGCGTCGGCGGCCGGAGATCCTCGGCACCCAACCCGATCCGCAGGGGCTGCTCGCGCTGCGCCAGGGCCTGTCGCGCCTGGCGTTGAATGCGCAGATCCAGCTCGACCCGTCGCAGCTGGTCATCACGCACGGCTGCACCGAGGCGCTCGGCGTCGCACTGCGCGCAGTGACGACGCCGGGCGACGCGGTGGCGGTCGAATCGCCGACCTACTACGGCCTGCTGCAGCTGCTGGAGAGCCTGGGCCTGCGCGCGCTGGAGATCCCGACCAGTCCGCACACGGGCCTGTCCGTCGAGGCCTTCGAAGCGGCGGCGATGCGCGAGCCGCGACTCAAGGCGGTGGTCGTGGTGCCCAACCTGCAGAACCCGCTCGGCGCGGTGATGCCCGACGCGGCCAAGCAGGCGCTGCTGGCGGTCTGCGAGGCGCGCGACCTGGCGCTCATCGAGGACGACACCTACGCGCTGCTGTGCGAGACGCCGCAGCGCGCGATCAAGTCCTGGGACACGACGGGGCGGGTGATCTTCTGCTCGTCGATGCACAAGACCTTGGCGCCCGGGATGCGCGTGGGCTGGATCTCGGCGGGGCGCTGGCAGCCGCGGGTGGAGATCCTCAAGTACGCGCAGAGCCGGCCCAACGAGATGCTCGGTCAGGCCATCCTCGCGGAGTTCCTCGCCGGCGGCCAGATCGAACGCCACCTGCGCGCGCTGCGGGCCAAGCTCGCGACGCAGCGCGAGCAGATGGTGGCGGCGCTCTCCGATGAACTGCCGGCGGGCACGCGGCTCAGCCTGCCGCCGGGCGGACCCAGCCTGTGGGTCGAGTTGCCCGAGGGCCTGTCCTCGCTGGCGCTGTTCGACGCCGCGCTGGAGAAGGGCATCCGGCTCGGTCCGGGGCTGATGTACTCGAACTCCGAGCGCTTCGACAACTTCATCCGCATCAACGCCGGCAATCCGATGGACGACGCGCAACGACGCGCGATCGCGACGCTCGGCGAGCTCTGCGCATCGATGCTGAGAGCGCGCTGATGGTCCGTTGAGGGTCCGCTGATGGAAGTTTGATGGCGGTTTGATGGCGCGCTGAGCGCCCGAGTCGGACCCGCTCCTGCGCCGGGGCGGGACTAAACTGCCGGCCCATGAATTCCTGCATCGCATTCATCGGCGGAGGCAACATGGCCAGCGCCATCGTCGGCGGCCTGCGCCGGGCCGGTTTCCCGGCCGAGGACCTGCTGGTGGTCGAGCCCTTCGAGGCGCAGCGCGAGCGCCTGGCCGCCGACTTCGGCATCCGGCCGCTGGCGGCGGCGGAAGCCGCACTGGCTCGCGCCCGCGCCGTGGTCTGGGCGGTGAAGCCGCAGCTGTTCCAGGAAGCCGCCGCACCGGTGGCGCCGCATGTCGGCGGCGCGCTGCAGCTGTCGGTGATGGCAGGTCTGCGCAGCGACGCGATCGCGCGCGCCACCGGCGCGTCGCGCGTGGTGCGCGGCATGCCCAACACGCCGGCGCTGATCGGGCAGGGCATCACCGGACTCCACGCGAGCGCCGCCGTCACGGCCGACGATCGCGCGCTCGTCGAGCAGCTGCTGCAGCCGACCGGCCGCACGCTGTGGGTCGACAACGAGGGCGACCTCGACACGGTCACCGCGCTGTCCGGTTCGGGCCCGGCCTACTTCTTCTTCCTCGTCGAGCACATGGTCGCGGCGGCGCGCGCGCTGGGCCTGGACGAGGCCAAGGCGCGTGAGCTCGCGCTGGCCACCTGTGGCGGCTCTGCGGCGCTGGCGCTGCAGTCGAGCGACTCGCCGACCGCGCTGCGCGAGAAGGTGACCTCCAAGGGCGGCACCACGCACGCAGCGATCACCAGCCTGCAGGCCGACGGCGTCGGCGAGGCGGTCGAGCGCGCCGTGAAGGCCGCGCACCGGCGCGCCGGCGAGCTGGGTGACGAGTTCGGTCGCGCTTGATGCCGCCGTGCCCGAGACCGACGGCCCACGTGTTGCTCGTCGGCCGCCCTCTGACTGATTGCTGAGAGCCGCTTCCATCCATGGGGATCGCCGATCGCTGGGGCCTGCGCGCGTGGCTGCGTGCGCCGGGCTCGTTGAGCAAACGCCTGGCCGCCACCGGCCGCCGTTATGAAGTGCAGGTGCTGCGCCAGACGACCGCGCCGCTGCGGCCGCAGGAGCGCGCCGCGCTGGGTCTGCCCAAGCGCGGCCTGACGCTCGTGCGCGAAGTGCTGCTGCGCGTCGATGGTCAGCCCCTGGTGTGGGCGCGGTCGGCGGTGCACGGCCACGCCGTGGCCGGTCCGTGGAAGGCGCTGAAGGGACTGGGCAGCCGGCCGTTGGGCCACCTGCTCTACGACGATCCCCGCATCCATCGCAGCGAACTGCAGCCGCGTCGCGTCACGCGGCACGGCGCGACGCATCGCCAGATGCAGCGGCAATGGCTGGCCGCGACGGGCACCGAAGCGCCCGCGCTGATGCAGTGGTCGCGCAACTCGGTCTTCACCCGGCACGGGCGGCAGCTGCGGGTGATGGAGATGTTCGTGCCGGACGTCGCGCTGCGCGATCCCGGACCGCTGAGGCGCAGGTCGAGGCCGCATCGGTGACCTAAGCGCAGGCTAAGCGACCGTACAGGTCCCGCTCAGCTTCGCTCGGTATGCTGCCGCGGCCGATTCTGAACACCGCGCCGCCGATGGACATCGACCCTGACGAACTGATTGAGACCGCCCGCCAGGCCAACGAGCGGGCGGAGGCCCAGACGCCGCAGTCCCGGCTCAACGTGGCGGTCGCGCTGACCGTCGCGCTGCTGGCGACCTTCATGGGCATCTGCAAGATCAAGGACGACAACATCGGCCAGGGCATGCAGCAGGCGCAGGCGGACAAGATCGACCACTGGTCCTTCTACCAGGCGCGCAACGCGCGGGAGGAGGTCGCCAAGGCCGCGCTGACGCAGCTGAAGCTGCAGGCCATCGGCGCGCCGGCCTCGGCGGCCGACGGCTACCGCGAGGCGATCGCGCACTACGAGACGCTCGCTGCTGATCAGGCCTCGAAGAAGGACGAACTCCGCAAGCAGGCGGAAGCCGACCAGCAGCGCTACGACGCGCTCAACTACCGGGACGACCAGTTCGACCTGTCCGATGCGCTGCTGGCCATCGCGATCGCGATGCTGGCGGTGACCGCGCTGACGCAGCTCTGGTGGCTGTACGCGGCGGCGATGGTGCCGACGGTCTTCGGCGTGCTGATGGGCGTGGCGGGATTGGCCGGCTGGCCGCTGCATCCGGACGCGATCGTGCAGTGGCTCTCCTGAGCCGGACCGCTCAGCGCAGCGCCAGATCCACGACCGTGCCCGCGAAGATCGCGAAGCCGACCCAGTGGTTCTCGCGGAAGGCCTTGAAGCAGCCTTCGCGGCTGCGGTCCTTGATCAGCGTGTAGTGCCAGACGACCTGCGCCGCCGCCGCGGCGAGACCGGCCAGGAACCAGTGCCCCATGCCCAGCCGCAGTCCCAGCGTGGCCCACAGCGCGAGGAAGGCGACGTAGAACGCCATCACCCCGATGACGTCGAAGCGCCCGAGCGTCAGCGCCGAGGTCTTGATGCCGATGCGGATGTCGTCGTCGCGGTCGACCATCGCGTACTCGGTGTCGTAGGCCAGTACCCAGAACAGGTTGGCGACCAGCAGGCCCCACGCGGCCATCGGGACCGAGGCCGGGATCGCCTGCAGGCTCCACTCGCGGCCGCCGAGCGCCGCGGAGAACGCCATCGGGATCCCGAACGAGAACGCCACGCCGAGCACGGCCTGCGGCATCGAGACCCAGCGCTTGGTGAAGGGATAGAGGATGGTCACCGCCAGCGCGGCGAACGACAGCAGGATGGTCGGCGGATTGGTCGTCAGCACGAGCGCAAAGGCGATCAGCGCCAGCACCGCGCCGAGCACGAGCGCCTGTTTCACGGAGATCAGCCCCGAGGTCACCGGCCGCTGGGCGGTGCGTTTGACGTGCTTGTCGAAGTCGCGGTCGGCGACGTCGTTGACCGCGCAGCCCGCGCTGCGCATCAGGAAGGTGCCGATCGTGAAGACCAGCAGCAGGTGCCAGCCCGGCCAGCCGTCGGCGGCCATCCACAGCGCGGCCAGCGTCGGCCACAGCAGCAGGTAGGTGCCGGCCGGGCGGTCCCAGCGGATCAGGTTCAGGTACAGCGACAGACGCGACGGCGCGGCGGGAGCGGGGGCTGCGGAGGTCATGGCCGCCATTGTCGCGCCGTGACGTTCAAGTCTTCCTGAGCCGCTCCCACAGCGCGCCCGCTTCGCCCACCAGCCCGCGCCGGAACGCCAGCACGCAGACGATGAAGATCAGCCCCGTGACCAGGCTGACCGACTCGCCGAGCCCGGTGAACCACTGGATGCCGGTCACGCTGGCCAGCCACTGGCCGAGGTCGCCGATCTTGTTCTCCAGGGCGATGATCACCAGCGCCCCGACGATCGGACCGACCATGGTCCCCATGCCGCCCACCAGCGTCATCAGGATCACCAGGCCGGACGTGGTCCAGATGGCGTCGGTCAAGGTCGCGAAGCCCAGCACCAGCGTCTTGGTCGCGCCCGCCAGCCCGGCCAGCGCCGCCGACAGCACGAAGGCCATCAGCTTGAACCGCGCCGCGTCGTAGCCCAGCGAGGTCGCCCGCGCCTCGTTCTCGCGGATCGAGGTCAGCACCTGCCCGAAAGGCGAATGCACCGTCCGGTAGATCAGCCAGAAGCCGAAGACGAAGATCGCGAGCACCAGGTAGTACAGCGCGCTGTCGCTTTCCAGGTTGATGCCCAGCAGGCTGCCGCGCGGCACCGACTGCAGGCCGTCCTCGCCGCCGGTGAACGGGGCTTGCAGGAAGTAGAAGAACAGCATCTGCGCCAGCGCCAGCGTGATCATCGAGAAGTAGATCCCCGAGCGCCGGATCGCCAGCAGCCCGAACACCAGCCCCGCGACCGCCGCCATCAGCGTGCCGAAGGCGATGCCGATCAGCGGCGGGAAGCCCCAGACCTTCATTGCATGACCCGCCGCATACGCCGCGGCGCCGAGGAAGGCCGCGTGGCCGAAGCTCAGCAGCCCCGTGAAGCCGATCAGCAGGTTGAAGGCGCACGCGAACAGCGCGTAGCACATCACCTTCATCGCGAAGATCGGATACACGCCCAGGAAGGGCAGCAGCGCGACGGCGACGAACAGGGCGGCGTAGCCCAGCGGTTTCTTGTTCATTTCTCTTTGCCGAACAGGCCGGCGGGACGCACCAGCAGGACCAGGGCCATGACGACGAACACCACCGTGTTGGACGCCTCCGGATAGAAGACCTTGGTCAGGCCCTCGACGACGCCCAGCCCCAGGCCGGTGAGGATCGAGCCCAGGATCGAGCCCATGCCGCCGATCACCACCACCGCGAAGACGACGATGATCAGGTTGGAGCCCATCAGCGAATTCACCTGCAGGATGGGCGCGGCCAGCACGCCGGCGAAACCCGCCAGCGCCACGCCGCCGGCGTAGGTCAGCGTCACCAGCCGCGGCACGTTCACGCCGAAGGCCTGCACCAGCTTCGGGTTCTCGGTGCCGGCGCGCAGCGTCGCGCCCAGCGAGGTCTTCTCGATCAGCACCCACACGCCCAGGCACACCACCAGCGAGGCCACCACCACCCACGCCCGGTAGTTCGGCAGGATCATGAAGCCCAGGTTGGTCGCGCCCGACAGCGCCTCCGGCGCCGCGTACGGCTGCCCGCCGACGCCGAAGAAGGAACGGAACACCCCTTCGATCACCAGCGTCAGCCCGAAGGTCAGCAGCAGGCCGTAGAGGTGGTCCAGCTTGTAGAGCCACTGCAGCAGCAGCCGCTCGATCACCAGCCCGAACACGCCCACGATCAGCGGCGCGATGAGCAGCATCGCCCAGTAGTTGATGCCGAAGTACTCCAGCCCCATCCACGCCAGGAACGCGCCCATCATGTAGAGCGCGCCGTGGGCGAAGTTGATGATGTTCAGCATGCCGAAGATCACCGCAAGCCCGAGCGACAGCATCGCGTAGAAGGACCCGTTCACCAGCCCCAGCAGGAGCTGGCCCAGCAGCGCCGGCAACGGGACGCCAAAGAAGTCGGTCATGCGGTGTCTCCGGCCTCAGCTCACTTCTTGACCAGCGGGCACTTCGAGTCGGCCAGCTTGGTGAACGCGTCGTCGCCGGCGATCCTTGTCACGACCTTGAAGTAGTCCCACGGCTCGGCGGACTCCTTCTGCGACTTCACCTGCAGCAGGAACATGTCGTGCACGCCGCGGCCGTCTTCCTTGCGGATCGTGCCCTTGGTGTAGAAGTCGTTGATCGGCGTGGCCTTCATCTGCGCGACGACCTTGTCGCCGTCGTCGGACTTGAGCGCATCCACCGCCTTCAGGTAATGCGACACCGCCGAGTAGTCCGCCGCCTGCAGCGACGACGGCATGCGCTTCATCTTCTCGAAGAAGCGGCGCGCCCAGACGCGCGCCTCGGGGCTCTGGTTCCAGTACCAGCTGTCGGTCAGGTACATGCCTTCGGTGGTCTTCAGGCCCAGCGAGTGCACGTCGTTGATGAACATCAGCAGGCCGGCCAGCTTCATCGTCTTGGTGATGCCGAACTCGTTGGCCGCCTTCACCGCGTTGATGGTGTCGCCGCCCGCGTTGGCCAGGCCCAGGATCTGCGCCTTGGAACTCTGCGCCTGCAGCAGGAAGGAGGAGAAGTCGCTCGCGTTCAGCGGGTGCTTCACCGCGCCCAGCACCTGGCCGCCGGACTTGGCCACCACCGCCGAGGTGTCGGCCTGCAGCGAGGTGCCGAAGGCGTAGTCCGCCGTCAGGAAGTACCAGGTCTTGCCGCCCGACTTGGTGACCGCCGCGCCGGTGCCGTTGGCCAGGGCGACCGTGTCGTAGGCGTAGTGGATGGTGTAGGGCGTGCATTCCTCGTTGGTCAGGCGCGAGGTGCCGGCGCCGATCGAGATGAAGGGCTTCTTCTTCTCCGCCGCGACCTTGGCCATCGCCAGGCTGGTGCCGGAGTTGGTGCCGCCGATCAGCAGGTCCAGGCCTTGGGTGTCGAACCACTCGCGCGCCTTGGAGGCGGCGACGTCGGCCTTGTTCTGGTGGTCGGCGAAGACCAGCTCGATCTTCTTGCCGGCGACCTGGCCCTTCGCGTCGGCGATGGCCATGCGGATCGCTTCCACGCCGCCGGCGCCGTCGATGTCGGCGTAGACGCTCGACATGTCGGTGATGATGCCGATCTTGACCGTGTCGCCGGAAATCTGCGCCTGAGCGGCAAGGCTGCCGCAGGCCAGCACCGAGGCCAGGGCAACGGTTTTGAGGGTCGTCTTCATCGCTTGTCTCCTTGTTCTAACGGCCTCAACGGGCCCATGCGGGTTTCAGACTCGAAGCTCGAAAAATCAGTATCGGGAGGTCGGTCTCGAACGCTCGAAGGTGGATTCGTGTGTGACGGCGGCGAGGCACGTGCGTCACACGCTCAGCAGCTCGTCGAGCAGCGCGCGCTTGCTGTCGAGCTGCGCGGCGCTGAAGGACTCGACCACCTGCCCGTGCTCCATCACGACGAAATGGTCCGCCAGCGGCGCGGCGAACCGGAAGTTCTGTTCCACCATCACGATGGTGAAGCCTTGCGCCTTCAGCGCGGTGATCATGCGGGCCAGCGCCTGGACGATGACCGGGGCCAGACCCTCGGAGATCTCGTCCAGCAGCAGGATGTCCGCGCCGGTGCGCAGGATGCGGGCCACGGCCAGCATCTGCTGCTCGCCGCCGGACAGCCGCGTGCCCGGGCTGTGGCGGCGCTCGGCGAGGTTGGGGAACATCGCGTAGATCTCGTCCTCGGACATGAGCTTGCCGCGGCCCCCCTTGAACACCGGCGGCAGGCGCAGGTTCTCCTCGGTGCTGAGCGACGCGAAGATGCCGCGCTCCTCCGGGCAGTAGCCCAGTCCGAGGCGCGCGATGCGGTGCGTGGGCAGGTGGACGCATTCCTGGCCGTGGACCTTGACCGACCCGCTGCGGCGGTCCGTCAGGCCCATGATGGCGCGCAGCGTCGTCGTGCGGCCGGCGCCGTTGCGGCCCAGCAGCGTCAAGACCTGACCCTGCGGGATCGCCAGGTCGATGCCGTGCAGGATGTGGCTCTCGCCGTACCAGGCCTGCAGGCCCTTGATCTCGAGCGCGTACGCCATCAGTGCGCCCCTTGCAGCTCGGTGGCCTCGGAGCCCATGTAGGCCTCCAGCACCTTGGGATGGCGGGACACGGTGGCGTAGTCGCCCTCGGCCAGCACGGCGCCGCGGGCCAGCACGGTGATGCGGTCGGCGATGCTGCTGATCACCTTCATGTTGTGTTCCACCATCAGCACGGTGCGTCCTTCGGCGACGCGCTTGATCAGCGCGGTGACACGGTCCACGTCCTCGTGGCCCATGCCCTGCGTCGGCTCGTCCAGCAGCATCAGTTCGGGTTCCATCGCCATCGTCGTGGCGATCTCCAGCGCGCGCTTGCGGCCGTAGGGCAGGTCGGCGGCGCGCAGCGCGGCCATGTCGCGCAGGTCGACGAGTTCCAGCAGTTCCAGCGCGCGGCCGTCCAGCTTCGACAGGCCGCCGAGGCCCTTCCAGAAGTGGTAGCTGGTGCCGGTGAAACGTTGCAGGCCGATGCGGACGTTCTCCAGCACCGTGAGGTGCGGGAACACTGCGCTGATCTGGAACGAGCGGATCACGCCGCGGCGCGCGATCTGCGCGGGCTTCTCGCCGGTGATGTCGTGGCCGTTGAAGAGGATCTGACCGCGCGTCGGGATCAGGAACTTGGTGAGCAGGTTGAAGCAGGTGGTCTTGCCGGCGCCGTTGGGGCCGATCAGCGCGTGGATATGCCCGCGCTGCACTTGCAGGTCGACCGAGTCCACGGCGGTGAAGCCCTTGAACTCCTTGGTCAGTTTGCGTGTCTCCAGGATGAGGTTGCTCATCGGCGCAAGGGTGGGCGCCGGTGGTCCGGTGCCTCTGTAGTGGAGCCAGGAATTTAGGGCCCTGGCGGGGCCCCTCGACAGCGTAAAACCCTTTACGCAGCATTGCGCAAGGGCTAACCCTCGGGCCTCTGTGCCCGGCGCGGCGCGGTGGTTCCACATGACGCCGCATGCGTCTTGCACGAGGCTGACGCGCGGCGACCGTGCCGCGTTCGGGCGAGGGGCCAGGACATGCCACAACGCCGCCTGGACGAAGGCGTGTCACCGGAATCTCCTGCGGGGGAACGATGCTTCTTCCGAACGGGGCGGGTGGATCCTCCGCCGCGTCGCTATGCTGCGCGCCAGCTCAGACACACGCATCCCATGCACAGGAGGTTCCCATGATCCGCTCCGGAAAATTCGCCGCCCTCGGCCTGGCCATCGCCCTGGCTGCCGCAGGCGTGCAGGCGGCCGCGCCGCAGGTGAAGACGCAGGCGCCGGGCTACTACCGGCTGATGCTCGGCGACTTCGAGATCACCGCGCTGAGCGACGGCACCGTCGATCTGCCGGTCGACCAGCTGATGGACAAGGCCAAGCCCGGCGTGGTGGTGAAGGCCTTGAGCAAGAACTACCTGAAGCCGCCGGTCGAGACCTCGATCAACGGCTACCTGATCAACACCGGCACCAAGCTGGTGCTGATCGACACCGGGGCCAACGGCGCGTTCGGGCCGACGACGGGCAAGCTGCTGGCCAACCTGAAGGCGGCGGGCTACCAGCCGGAGCAGGTCGACGAGGTCTACATCACCCACCTGCATCCCGACCATGCCGCCGGCTTGACCAAGGACGGCCAGGCCGTGTTCCCGAACGCCGTGGTCCGGATGGACCAGCACGATGCCGATTACTGGCTGAACGCGGCGAACGCCTCGAAGGCGGCGCCGGGCCACAAGGACTTCTTCGGCGCGGCGATCGCGGCCTTGAAGCCGTACCAGGACGCGGGCCGCCTGAAGCCGTTCAGCGGCGAGACCGAGCTGGTGCCGGGCATCCGCACCCACGCGGCCTACGGCCACACGCCGGGGCACACGGTCTACATGGTGGAGAGCCAGGGCCAGAAGCTCGCGGTGTGGGGCGACCTGATGCACGTGGCGGCGGTGCAGTTCCCCGATCCGTCGGTCACGATCAACTTCGACAGCGACTCGAAGCAGGCGATGCCGCAGCGCCAGAAGGCCTACGCGGACGCGGCGAAGAACGGCTACTGGGTCGCGATCGCGCACGTGTCCTTCCCGGGCCTCGGCCACGTGGCCGCGGACGGCAAGGGCTACCGCTGGGTGCCGGCGAACTACAGCATCAAGCCGTGATCAGCTGAGACCGGCGGAGCCGCCGGCCTCGACATGAGCGTCGAGGCCGGCCACCAAGGCGTCGAACACCGCCCGGCAGCGCGGGCTGTCCCGCAGGTCCTCGTGCATGGTGATCCAGGTTTCCAGCGGGATGCTGAGCTCCTCCGCGAGCACGCGGCGCAGGGCCGGATCGCGCCTCGCCAGTGCGACCTGGCACAAGCCCAGTCCCGCACCCGCGCGGACGAGGGCGAGATGGGCCAGGTCGCTGTCGGTGCGAAGCGCGAAGTGCTCGGGCACCATCACGGGATAGCGTCGCGCCAGCTCGCGCACATAGGGCGCGGGCTGGTCGTAGCCGATCAGCGTGTGGCGGTCCGCCACCAGCGCCCTCATCGAGTCCGGCGTCCCGTGCGCCGCCAGGTAGCGCTCGTGCGCGTGCAGGCCGACGTCGATCACGCCGACGCGTCGTGCGATCAGTTGCTCCTGCTTCGGCGGGGTCATGCGGATCGCGATGTCGGCCTCACGTCGCAGCAGGTCCTGCACCCGGTTGCTCAGGACCAGCTCGACGATCAATGCCGGATGGCGCTCGCGCAGTTCGGCGATCAATGGCGGCAGCACCTCCACGCCGATGACTTCGCTCGCGGTCACCCGCACGATGCCGCGCACACCGTCGCCGTGGCTGCGCGCGGTGCGCTCCAGCGCGGCGGCGGTGCTGTCCATCGCTTCCGCATACGGCCGCAGCGCCAGCGACGCCTCGGTGGGCAGCAGGCCGGCGGGCGTCCGCACGAAAAGCGACTGCCCGACCTGCGCCTCCAGCGCCGCCACATGCCGCCCGACCGTCGGCTGCGTCAGGTCGAGCGCCCGCGCGGCGCCCGACAGCGAGCCCTCCCGCAGCACCCCCAGGAAGGAGCGGTACCACTCCCAGGCGATGCCGACGCTGGAGGAGGGGCCGTCAGCCGCCAGGGCGGCCGTGGATCCGGTGGAGGAGGGGGCCGGCGGTGTTGTCGAGGAGGTCTTCGGAGCCATGCAGAAATGTATAGCCGCCTGGCGATGCTCGGTAATTTTCAGGAAAGCCGCTCTTTTCCAGAATGCGTCCATGCCTTCACCCAACAGGACCTGTCCGGTCCACCAGGAGCTGACGATGGATGCGATGACTTCGATGGATGCGATCGGTGTGCTGGCCGCGATGACGGCCGTGGCGCGGCGGACGGCGCTGGTGCTCGGTGCGAGCGGCGGCGTCGGTGGGGCGGTGGCCCGGGCCCTGCGTGACGCCGGATGGACGGTGCGGGCGCTCAAGCGCGGACTGGCCAGCGAATCGGAACACCGCGACGGCCTGCAGTGGCTGCGCGGCGACGCGCTCGACGCCCAGGACGTGCGGCGCGCCGCGCAGGGCTGCAGCGTGATCGTCCACGCCGTCAACCCGCCCGGCTACCGGCGCTGGAGCGAACTGGTGCTGCCGATGCTCGACAACACCATCGCCGCGGCATCGGCCCGGGGCGCGACCGTCGTGCTGCCCGGCACCGTCTACAACTTCGGACCCGACGCGATGCCCCATCCGACGGAGGATGCGCCGCAGCGGCCCGTGACGCGCAAGGGCGCGATCCGTGTCGAGATGGAGCGCCGCCTGCAGGAAGGCGCAGCACGCGGCGCCTTCCGGGCGATCGTGCTGCGTGCCGGCGACTTCTTCGGACCCGGCGCGGCGAACAGCTGGTTGTCGCAGGGGCTGGTCACGCCGGGCCAGCCGGTGACCCGGATCCAGCAGCCCGGCACCGATGATGTCGGCCATCAATGGGCCTATCTGCCGGATGTCGCGACCGCGATGGCCGCGCTGATCGAACGCTGCGACACGCTGCCGGCGTTCGCGCGTTTCCATTTCGCGGGCCACTGGGACGACGACGGGCGCCAGATGGTGGAAGCGATCCGCCGTGTCGTGCAGCGTCGCACCGGCACGCAGCCGCGTGTGAGCCGCTTCCCCTGGTGGGCGGTGCGTCTGGCGCAGCCGGTGGTGCCGTTGTTCCGCGAGCTCGCCGAGATGCGCTACCTGTGGCGCGAGCCGCTGCGCATGGACGAGGCGCGCCTGGCCGCGGAGTTGGCCGGCCAGGGCGGCGTGCCGCACACGCCGCTGGATCTGGCGATCGAACGCACGCTGGAAGCGCTCGGGTGCCTGCCCGTCGCGCCGGCGGCCGCGAGAACCGCCGCGACCGCGACCCTCAGTCGAAGTAACGCTGCCGCAGGCGCTCGTAGCGCCCATCCCGCCTGATCCGGTCCAGCGCGGCCTGGAGGCGCCGCGCCGTGGCCGGATCGCCCGCCACCGGCAGGCCGTACCAGTAGGACTTGTCGACGTCCATCGGCAGCACGGGCGTCAGCGTCGCATAGGGCAGCTTCAGTTCGCGCAGATGCCAGGCGGCGGCCCAGTCCAGCAGCACGATCAGATCCATGCGGCCGGCCAGCAGCTTGCGCAGGTTGGTCGCATCGTCCAGGCCGAGCTCCAGCTCGGTGTCCGGCCGCAGACCGTCGGCGATCAACTGCTTCGCGGCGGCTGAATCGCGCGACACGCCCAGCCGCCAGCCGTTGAGCTGCTTGAGGCTGGTGGGGCGCACCTCGGTGCGGTGGCTCAGCCGGTAGACGAGGATGCGACGCGGGCTGATGGGCCCGACCCAGCGGTATTGCGTCTCACGCTCGGGCGTGCGCGTCAGCGAGAACAGCACGCTGTCCGCGCGCCGCGACGCCTCCTGCACCGACCGCTGCCACGGCAGCACCTGCATGTGCAGGGTGAGACCGGCGTCGGCCGCCATCGCCTTCAGGAGCTCGCTGCTGAAGCCGCGCGCCTCGCCGTTCTCGGCGTAGTTCAGTGGCGGCAGGCTCTCGGTGAATGCGACCAGCTCCTCCGCTCCTGCCGCTGCGCGTGCGCGCGCCGCCGGCATGGCCAGGGCTGTGGGCAGGGCGCCCGGCAGCAGCCCCGCCGCCAGCAGGACGCAGCACAGACGGCGCTCCGGCAGGGGCTCGATCAGGTGGGACATCGCGGCAGTGTAGGAAGGGGCCATGACAGACAGACAACGGTGTCGTCGCAGATCGCCAACAAGGTCACGGCCTCCCGACTGGGGAAAGCCCTTTCCCTCCAAGGAGGGCGCCTGCCCGAAAGACCTGACCCCAGCCTGTATCCTCCGTCCCCGCGCTGGGACCCCCCCGGGCGTATCGAGCACAAGGGAGCAACAATGAAGAAGTTCTGGAGCGGGGTGGCCGCCGTGATGGCCCTGGCGACCGGCACCGCACAGGCCGCCGACGACACGCTGATCTATGGGTCCGTGGGCGTCGGTGGTGTCGACGGCGGTCAGGAGGCCTACAAGCGGTATGGCGACCAGCTGTCCGTCGGTTATTCGTTCGGCTATTACTTCAACGCGAACTACGGCGCCGAGATCTACACACGCAGCCTCGCGTTCCGGCCATTCGGCCCTCGCCGCGACTACGCGTACCCTGACACGCACGTCGGCGTCGCCGCCGTCTACCGCTATCCGCTGGCCCGGATGTTCAGCCTGAATGGCCGGCTCGGCATCGGCCAGACCAAGATGTCACGGGACGACGGCGGCCATGCGGGCAACAAGACCAGCGTGACGGCCGGTGTCGGCGCGTCCCTGGAATTCAGTCGCCACGTCGCGATCACCGCCGGCTACGAGCGCTACTCCGGCATCAACACCGGCCTGTGGCTGCTCGGCTGGCAGCTCGGCTATTGATCCGGCTGCCGGCCCGCAGGGACGTCGTCAGGCGTCCATCTGCTTCTGGAAGACCAGGCCCGCGTGCTCGCGCAGCGCGTGGAACTTGATCTTGGGCCAGTTCTCCTGCATCGCGCGCAGTTCGCCGGCGTACTCGAGCAGCACCGTCGGCGCATTCACCGCGTCCCAGGCGACGCGGTGCGCGTTGTGGTCGATGAAGCGGCGCAGTTCCTTCTCGCCGCCGTCCGCCTCGTCGCAGGTCACCCAGCGCGCGACGTTGTAGCGCGCCGGCATGACGCGGGCCTTGACGCCGTACTCATGCTCCAGCCGGTGCGCGACCACTTCGAACTGCAGCTGGCCGACCGCACCCAGCAGCAGCACGCTGCCGGCCTCGGGCCGGAAGACCTGGATCGCGCCTTCCTCGCCGAGCTGGCGCAGGCCCTCGCGCAACTGCTTGGTCTTGAGCGGATCCGCCACTTCCACGGACCGGAACATTTCCGGCGCGAAGAAGGGCAGGCCGGTGTACTGCAGCGCCTCGCCCTCGGTGATCGTGTCGCCGAGCTGCAGCACGCCGTGGTTGGGGATGCCGATGATGTCGCCGGCGAAGGCCTCGTCCAGCAGCTCGCGCCGCTGGGACAGGAAGCTCACCACCGTGTTGGGCCGCAGTTCCTTGCCGGAGCGCACGACCTTCAGGCGCATGCCGCGCTCGAAGTGGCCCGAGGCCACGCGCAGGAAGGCGATGCGGTCGCGGTGCGCCGGGTCCATGTTGGCCTGGATCTTGAAGACCACGCCGGTGAACTTGGGTTCCTCCGGCTGCACGACGCGCTGCATCGCGGCGCGTTCGGCCGGCGCGGGCGCCAGCTCGACCAGCGCGTCCAGCACCTCCTGGACGCCGAAGTTGTTGACCGCGGAGCCGAAGAACATCGGCGTCTGCTTGCCGCCCAGGAATTCAGCCTCGTCGAAGGCCGGCGCGGCTTCGTTGACCAGCTCGATCTCGCCTTGCGCGTTCTCGTACTGCAGGCCGAAGCGCTCGGCGTAGGCCGGGTTGTCCAGGCCGTCGAGGACTTCCTCGGTGCCGGCGGCGCGGTCCTCGCCGGGCGCGAAGACGCGCATGCGCTGCTGGCGCAGGTCCATCACGCCGTGGAAGTGCTTGCCCATGCCGACCGGCCAGGTGAACGGCACCACCGTCATGCCCAGCTCGCGCTCGATCTCGTCCATCAGCGCCAGCGGTTCCTGGACCTCGCGGTCCATCTTGTTGACGAAGGTCAGGATCGGCGTGTTGCGCGCGCGGCAGACCTGGATCAGCCGGCGGGTCTGCGGCTCGACGCCGTTGGCCGCGTCGATCACCATCAGCGCCGCGTCGACCGCGGTCAGCACGCGGTAGGTGTCTTCCGAGAAGTCCTGGTGGCCCGGGGTGTCCAGCAGGTTGATGACGCAGTCGCGGTACTCCATCTGCATCACCGACGAGGCCACCGAGATGCCCCGCTGCTTCTCGATCTCCATCCAGTCCGAGGTCGCATGCCGCGAGGCCTTGCGCGCCTTCACCGAACCCGCGATCTGGATCGCGCCGGAGAACAGCAGCAGCTTCTCCGTCAGCGTGGTCTTGCCCGCGTCAGGGTGGGAAATGATGGCGAAGGTGCGGCGACGGCGCACTTCGGACGGGATGCGGGAGAGGTCGGTGGACATGGCGGCTCTGGGGCGGCGAACCCGCGATTATCGGGCACTGCCCCGCTTCTTTGACCGCGCCCGTCGGCGGCCGCCGGCCCCGGGGGCTGCTCCCACGCTGGCGGGGCTTAACCGCAGGTCGCAGCCCCCGGGGCCGGCGGCCGCCGACTCCGGAGGGTGGACGTCGTGGGACCCCTCATGTCACCGGCATGAAGGGGCGGACGCGCGCCAGCAGGCGCTCGACATACTCGTCCTTCTCGCCGACCGGGGCGGCGTAAGCCAAGGCATCGCGCGCGGCGGACTCGCCGGCCTTGCTCCACATGATCCATGCGGAGAGGTACTGCGAGGCCAGGCAGCCGCCCGAGGTCGCCACGGGTCCGCGGGCGTGGAAGGGTTCGTCGAGGACGCGCACGCCGGCTTCGACCAGCCAGGGCCGGGTGGACGAATCGGTGCAGGCCGGCGCGTCGCCGAGCAGCCCCAGCCGCGCCACCAGCAGCGCGCCGGAGCACTGCGACGCGATCAGCTGCCGCGTCGGATCGATCTGCAGCCGGTCCAGCAGGGCCGAGTTCTCCGCGATCGCCCGCGTGTAGATGCCGGAGCCGAACCAGACGGCGTCGGCCTCGTTGGCCCACTCGAGCGGGTGCTTCAGCTGCACGGTCACGCCGTTCATCGAGGTGACGGCCGGCCCGGGGCCGCACAGCTCGGCGGACCAGCCCAGCGGCTTGAGCCGGTTCAGCAGCCCCAGCGGGACGAAGCTGTCGATCTCGTTGAAGCCGTCGAAAGAAAGGATGGCGATGCGCATGAGGGAGTTCCGGGAGGCCCGCAAGGCGATGCGGCCCACTGTAGCGCCGTCGCCCGCCGGGCCCAAGCCGGCGGGGTCATTGGCCGCCGGCGCTGCCGTCGCTGGCGGGCGCCTGCGGCGTGCCCAGCGTCCCGAGCTGCGTGCCGATGCGCACCAGCAGGTGCTGGCGCACGCGCTGGACCACCTCGGCGGCGTCGACCGGGCCGAGCTCCTCGGCCAGCCGGGCCTGGACCTCGTAGTGCAGGTAGAGCATGCCGCGCAGCTTCTCGAAACCGCTCTCATGACCGTCGCCGCAGATGCGCAGGTCGTTGTCGAGCACGCGCTCGATGACGCCCGGATCGAGCAGCCGCACGTGGCACATGATCGCGAGCTGCGCGATCTGCAGGTCCACATCCTCGACCGTCTTCTCCCACTCCTCGTGGCTGTAGCGCTGCTTGGGCGTTTGCATGGTCACTCCTCCCCGGCCAGCAGCCGGAATGTGTGGCGGGCCATCATCAGTTCCTCGTCGGTGGGGATGACCCAGGCCTCGCACCGGCTGTCGACGGTGCTGATCCGGCGTTCGGCCGGCCCCTCGCGGTTGGCGGCGTCCTGCACCGACACCCCCAGCCACAGGCAGCGCGACAGCACGCGCCGACGGATCTCCGCGGCATGCTCGCCGATGCCGGCGGTGAACACCAGCCCGTCCAGGCCGCCCATTTCCGCGGCCAGCGCGCCGATCTCGCGGGCCACGCGGTGGACGAAGACGTCGATCGCGAAACGCGCCCGCGGCGCGTCGCTCGCCAGCAGCTGGCGCATGTCGCTGGAGATGCCGGACAGGCCCAGCAGCCCGGACTGCTTGTAGAGCAGGGTCTCGAGGTCGCGCGCATCCATGCGCTGCTCGTCCATCAGGTAGATCAGCACGCCGGGGTCGACCGCGCCGCTGCGCGTGCCCATCGGCAGGCCGTCGACGGCGGTGAAGCCCATGCTGCTGGCGATGCTGCGGCCGCGGTGCAGCGCGCAGGCGCTGGCGCCGTTGCCCAGGTGCAGCACGACGGCGCGGCCGTCCGCCAATCGCGGCGACAGCGCCGGCAGCCGCGAGGCGATGTACTCGTAGCTCAGGCCATGGAAGCCGTAGCGGCGCACGCCGGCCTCGAACAGCGCATAGGGCAGGGCGAAGGCGTCGGCGACGTCGGACTGGCCGCGGTGGAAGGCCGTGTCGAAACACGCGACCTGCGGCAGCCCGGGCAGCGCCGAGAAGGCGCGGCGGATGGGCGCCAGGTTGTGCGGCTGATGCAGCGGCGCGAGCGGCGTCAGTGCCTCCAGCTGCGCCAACACCGGCGGCGTGACCTGCACCGGCCGCGCGAACGCGGTGCCGCCGTGCACGACGCGGTGGCCGATGCCCAGCATCTCGATGCCGGGGAACTCATGGGTGACGAACTCGACCAGATGGTCGAGCGCCCCTTCATGCGTCAGCGTGTCGCCGACGGGCCAGTCGCGGGAGCCGGCTCTCGAGCCGTCGGCATGCGACGCCTCGAAGCGGGGCTTCGTGGTGCCGATGCCTTCGACCTGCGCGCGCAGTTCGAGCCGCAGCGGGCCGAGCCGGCGGTCCTCGTGCAGCGAGTACATCGACAGCTTGATGCTGGATGAGCCCGCGTTGACGACCGCGATGAATTCGCCTTCAAGTCGTGCATCCATCGCTCACCCCATGATGTGATAACCACCGTCCACGTACAGCGTGGAACCGGTGATGAGCCGCGCGTGATCGCCCGCGAGCATCGCGGTCGCGTAGCCGACGTCGTCGATCGTCGCCAGCGCGTGGGCCGGCGCGCGCGCGGCGGCGTCGGCCAGCAGCTGGTCGAATTCCTCCAGGCCCGAGGCCGCGCGCGTCGCGATCGGCCCCGGCGAGATCGCGTGCACGCGGATGCCCGCCG
>CAMPJJ010000073.1 GCA_946886855.1 uncultured Roseateles sp.
GCCGGACATCCCGGCCAACGGCACGAACTGACCCCGCCCTCTTGCCGCCCGAGGCGGCGCCCTCCCCCTTTTGCAGAGAGCCTCCCGCATGCAGCTGATCATCGGCAACAAGAACTACTCGTCCTGGTCGATGCGCCCCTGGGTGCTGATGAAGGCGCTGGGCATCGACTTCCAGGAGCGGAAGGTCCGCTTCGACTTCACGCCGGACTCGGCGTTCTATCGCGAGATCGGCGCGGTGACGCCGGCCGGCAAGGTCCCGGTGCTGGTGGACGACGGCCTGGCGGTCTGGGATTCGCTGGCGATCGTCGAGTACCTGGCCGACCGCTTCCCCGACAAGGCCGTCTGGCCGCGCGATGCGCGCCAGCGCGCGCGGGCGCGTTGCCTCTGCGCCGAGATGCACAGCGGCTTCGGGCAGTTGCGCAGCCATTGCATGATGAACATCGACGCGGACCTGTCGACGGTCGGTGCGCGGCTGCTGCAGACCGAGGCCGGCCTGCGCAAGGACCTCGCCCGCGTCGTCGACCTGTGGACCGACGCGCTGACGCAGAGCGGCGGGCCCTTCCTGTTCGGCGAGTTCGGCGCGGCCGATGCCTTCTTCGCGCCGGTCGTGATGCGGGTGACCCGCTACGGACTGCCGCTGCCGGCGCCGCTGCGGGCCTACACGGACGCCGTTCAGGCGGCGCCCGGGGTGCGGGAGTGGATCGCCGATGCGATGGCGGAGAAGGACTTCCTCGACTTCGAGGAGCCCTACCGCGACGTCAGCGGACCGGTGCCGGTGCTGAAGCCCTGAAATGAAAAACCGCTTTCGACCGCCTGTGCGGGCAGGCGGCGGAAAGCGGCGAGGTGGGCCGGCGCAACGTCAGTTGTCGCGGCGGCGGCGGACCATGAAACCGGCGGCCAGAAGGCCGCCCAGCATCATGGCCTGGTTGGTGGGCTCGGAAACGAACGACGGGACCACGGTGTCCACGCCTTCCTGTTCGTTGACATCGGCCAGCTGCGCGGGGGCGGGC
The DNA here is from genome assembly GCA_946886855.1 of uncultured Roseateles sp. Next base: position 1,011 of record CAMPJJ010000073.1, read on the forward strand.
TGGCTCTGCCGGGTGAAACTGGTGTCAGCGGCGACGTGCACGGAGTTCGTGTCCGGCGCTTGCTGCTCCTGCGCTTGGGCGGCGAGACCAATTCCGCCCAGCAGGAGGAGAAGAACAGACTTCATCAAGATACTCCCTACTGCTATGCCGGCCTGCCTGACTACGTGTCTCTCTCGGTAGCTGGCCCGTTTGAACAGGCACTGGTGTGCAGGTGGCATTGGTGAATATACGGATAGAGAGACTACTTGAGGTATCCCCTTAATCAGGGATGCTGCGCCGCAACATGAGTGATCAGATGTATCTCGTTGGTGGGGCCGTCCGGGACGCGCTCCTGGGACTGCCCGTGCAGGACCGCGACTGGGTGGTCGTGGGCGCCACGCCCAAGTCCTTGATCGACAAGGGATTTGTGCCTGTCGGCAAGGATTTTCCGGTGTTCCTCGACCCGGTGACCCATGAAGAGGTGGCATTGGCCCGGACCGAGCGCAAGACTGCTGCCGGGTACCACGGGTTCCAGTTCCACACGGACCCCGATGTCACGCTTGAACAGGACCTGGCCCGCCGGGACCTGACGATCAACGCCATGGCCCAGGCCGAGGACGGGACGATCGTCGATCCGTACGGAGGCCAGCGCGACCTCGAGGCCAAGGTGCTGCGCCACGTCTCGGACGCCTTCGCGGAGGATCCGGTGCGCATCCTGCGGCTGGCGCGCTTCGCGGCGCGTTTCGGCGATTTCACGGTGGCGCCGGAAACGATGGCGCTGATGCGCGACATGGTCGCCGCCGGCGAGGCCGACGCGCTGGTCGCCGAACGCGTCTGGCAGGAAATCTCCCGCGGCCTGATGGAGGGCCACCCCGCGCGGATGATCGAGATCCTGCGCGACTGCGGCGCGCTGGCGCGCATCGCGCCGGAGCTCGAACGGCTGTTCGGCGTGCCGCAGCCCGAAGCGCATCACCCGGAGATCGACACCGGCGTCCACGTGCTGCTGGTGCTGGAGGAATGCGCGCGCGTCGAGGCGCCGCTGCCGGTGCGTTACGCCTCGCTGTGCCACGACCTCGGCAAGGGCGCGACGCCGGAGGAGGAGTGGCCGCGCCACCTGAAGCACGAATCGCGCGGCGTCGAGCTGGCGGTGGCGCTGTCGCAGCGCTGGCGCGTGCCGTCGGATTGCAAGGAGCTGGCGGAGCTGGTCGCGCGCGAGCACACGCATGTGCATCAGAGCCTGGACTTCAGCATCGAGGCGCGCCTGCGCCTGATCGAGCGGTGCGACGCGCTGCGCCGGCCGCAGCGCTTCGCGCAGCTGTTGCTGGCCTGCGAATGCGACGCCCGTGGCCGCGCCGGTTTGCGTGAGCGTCCCTACCCGCAACGACCGGCGCTGCTGCATGACCTGCGCGCGGTGCAGTCCGTCGATCAGGCGGCGATCTCCGCAGCCGCGCTGGCCGCCGGCAAGAAGGGGCCGGCCATCGGGCAGGCGATCCATGAGGCCCGCAAGGCGGCGCTCAGCGCGTGTGAGAACGATCGACCGCGCTGAGGCGCGAGCGCCTCTATTCCTGGGACCGCAGAGCCGCAGCCTCAGGAGATATCGGTACGACGTGGATGTGCGACTCGCGATCGTCGACATCGACATCGACGTCGAGGACGCCCTCGAGATAGTCCGCGTAACGCTCATGCAGATGCTTGAGCGCTGCGCCCTCATCGGCCTGGTAGGCCAGCCGCTCTTGGAAGAACTGCATGCGGCACCGGTGGTCATCAAGCACCTGGGCCCACGTCTTGATGTAGATCGAGACATTCGAATTCTTGTGAATCAGGCCAGTCGTGGCGTTGTCGCCAATCGTGAACTTGCCGACCGTGTCGACATCGTCGCCAATGACCCAGAACTCCCATCGGGTTTCGACGTTCCGGAACCGCTGGTCAGCGGTCACCGAGGCGGCGTAGCCGACGATCTGAGAAATTTCGTCGCGACTGATCTTGACGGTAGGCGCCTTGAGTTCCACGACGAGATGGGTCAGATCGTTGACGCGATGGCGCCGGATCTGCCTCGACAGCATCAGGTCGACGATGCCGCGCGTCTGGCAAACATGCCTGACCGGTGCGTCGATCACGATCTCGTCGCCCAGCATCGACTTGTGCTTGCGAAGCACCTCCGTCAACGACATGTCGCTGACGGAGAGATGGAACTCCTCCCCGAAGATCCAGGGATTCCTGGCAAGGATGCGATGGAGTTGTGACCGCTCCTTCAAGCGTTGCTTCGGCCCCTTGTCGAAGAGGATCGCTTCCAGGCCATTCAGGAACTTGAGCCGATCGGAGATGACCTTCGTCCCGTTGATGATCGAGGACAGCGAGCCCTCTCGCAGCAGTTCGGCAAGCACTTCCTGCTGTCGAGGGGGGAGGTTCAAGACCTCGGTCAGGATCAGTTGCAGATCCTCGGGGCCCTTCTCAATGGCCTGACGAAGCATCCGGAGGTGGAGCGCCTTGCTCCGCGGCGCTGAACCTTCGAAGTCTGGGAGAAAACGGGCGACATTGAGGGCGACGATGTCGAAGACCTGTCGCTCGATCAACTCGAGCTGGGTCGCCGGCTCATCGTCGGGAAACGGATAGATCTTCTCCGCCTTCCATTCGGCGACGAAGCTGCGAGCGTCCTGCGCTGCGATCGAACGACAGTGGCTCCTGTTCAGATCGAACGCCGGACGTCCGGCGATCCTCGACTGAACCTCGATCCGAAATTTTTCTGGCTGCATGACACCTCGCTTCATTCGCTGCTCCGCGCCGATTCAGCGCCTTCGAATGGAGAGGTGATTGAACAATGCCTGCGAGGAATCGAACGCCCTCCAGACCCGCAGCTAACTGATGGCAGTCATGTCCGCTTGAATTCCCACCAACATGAGTCACGCCTGTTGTCGCGCGGCGCTCACAAGGTATGCGACCGATCCCCCGCGCTGAACCCCAGCGCGTCGAAGCCATCGCCCGGCGCGAAGCCGACGACCTTGAACAGCTCGCCCATCTCGTGCTCGGCGATGAGCCGATGCGCCATGCCGCGCTGCCCGAGATCGGCGCCGCTCATCAGGTCGACCAGGCCGCAATTGATCAGGAAGTTGGCCTGGCTCGTGTAGCCCAGCACCATCAGCCCCGCGTCCTGCCCCGCCAGCGCGATGCCGGTGAAGTTCACGTGGGCGGTGATGTCCTTCTGCCCCGGCAGGGCCAGCGGATCCGGGTCGGAGCGGTGCAGGTGGTGGCACATCAGGGTGCCGCCGGTACGCTGCGGGTGGTAGTACTCCGACTCCGGGAAACCGTAGTCGATGAAGAACGCCGCGCCACGCTTCAGGCGCTCCGCGAGCGTGCGCACGAACGCCTCGGCCTGCGGATGGATCTCGGTCACCGTGCCGGGCACGACACCCACATCGTGCTCGGGTGGCGTCGGCGGGCGCGCCGTGCCGGGCCGGTCCTCGAAGGACAGCGTGCCCCCTTCGTCCATCGTCACGCCGCGCTGCAACCAGTGCGCGCCGTCCCAGTGCAGCAGCTCGACCGGGATCGCATCCAGCAGCTCGTTGGCGACCAGCACGCCGTGGATCTCGTCGGGCCAACGGTCCAGCCACTCGATCCTCGGCGCGAAGCGCGCCAGCCGTTCCGCCTGCCGCTCGCGCAGCGTGCCGGACAGGTCGACGATGAAGTACTTCGAGACCGGCGTCCCGGCCGCGTCCAGCGTCTCCAGCAGTTGCGCCGCCAGCGCGCCGCTGCCGGCGCCGAACTCGATCACCGTGTCCGTGCCGCTGACCGCCAGCGCCTGCGCGACCTGCTTCGCCAGCGCCCGGCCGAACAGCGGCGACAGCTCCGGCGCCGTCACGAAGTCCGAGCCCTGCTGCGGCATCGTGCCGAACTTGCGACGCGCGTTGGCGTAGTAGCCGACGCCGGGCGCGTACAGCGCCAGGCTCATGTAGCGGTCGAAGGGCAACCAGCCGCCAGCGGCGGCGATCTCCTGGCGCAGCAGCGCGGCCATGGCCGGATCGGTCGCATGGCCCGAAGCAGGGTCCGCAGCGCGATGCCCAGTACCGGAAGCGCCGTTCGGCGCGGACGCCGCGCCATTCAGGCGGGCGGCAGGTGGTGTCTTTGAAGTCATGTATCGATTCCGGGAAGCATCGGCTTGCCGCCACGCGCGGCCAGCCAGGCTTCGAATTCCACCGCGGGCATCGCCGGCGCGATCACCTCGCCCTGCAGCTCGTCGCAGCCCCACTCGGCCAGCAGGTGCCACTGCCGCGCGTTGCGCACGCCTTCGGCGCCGACACGCAGGCCCAGGCCCTTGGCCATTTGCACCATGGCGCGCGTGATCGCGGCCGCGCCGCGATCGTCCGGGAGCACGGCGACGAAGCTCTGGTCGATCTTGAGCTTGTCCAACGGCAGCCGCGTCAGCTGGTTCAGCGCCGTGTAGCCGGTGCCGAAGTCATCGATCGAGATCGCCAGCCCCTGCGAGCGCAAGGTCTGCAGCAGCTCGGGCAGGCGGTCGATCTCCTCGGTGAGCATGCGTTCGGTCAGCTCGAGCTCCAGCCACTCGCCGGGCACGCCCGCGGTCTTGAGCACATGGGCCACCGACTTCGAGAAGCTGGCCAGCCGGAACTGCATGCTCGACAAATTCACCGCGATCGGAATCGCGGCCACGCCGCGCTCATGCCAGGCGCGCGTCTGCCGCGCCGCCTCGTACATCACCCACTCGCCCAGCGGCAGCATCAGGCGGTGGCGCTCGGCGACGACGATGAACGCGTCCGGCGTCAGCAGACCGCGCTCGGGATGTTGCCAGCGCAGCAGCGCCTCCGCGCCGACCAGCTCGCCGGTGCGCGCGTCGACCTGCGGTTGATAGAAGAGCACGAACTGGTCGGCCGTCAGCGCCTGCGCCAGCTCGGTCTCGAGCACCAGGTCCGCATAGGCGTTCTCGGCCATCGCGTGCTCGAAGAACTGGTAGGTCGCCCGCCCCGCGGTCTTCGCGAGGTACATCGCGGTGTCGGCGTGCTGCAGCAGTTCCTCGGGCGAGTCGCCGTGCTCCGGATACATGGCCACGCCGATCGACGGCGTCACCGACAGATCGCGGCCGTCCGCCTGCACCGGCACCTCGACCACGCTGAGCAGCGCGTTGAGCACCGTCTGCACGTCCTTGCGCTGATGCACGTCCTCGAGCAGCACGACGAACTCGTCACCGCCGAAACGCGCCACCAGGTCGCTGCCGCGCAAGCCGCCGCGCAGGCGTTCGGAGACGGTTCGCAGCACGCGGTCGCCCTCGAGGTGGCCCAGCGAATCGTTGACCCGCTTGAAGTTGTCGAGGTCGATGAAGAGCAGCGCCGCGCGCCGCGCGTCGCCCTTGGACAGCCGCTCGCGCAGCCGTTCCATGAAGGTCGCGCGGTTCAGCAGCCCGGTCAGCGGATCGTGCTGCGCCAGGTGCTGGATGCGCGCCAGCGCCTCCAGGTGCGGACGCAGGTCGCGGACGATGGTCATCCGCAGCCGCTCGCCGTTGCGCCACAGGGTGCGCACGATGAATTCGACGTCGATGCGTTCGCCGCTGCGATGCAGGATGGCGGTCGGGTAGCGGGTCTCCCGGCCGGTCATCATCACGTCGCGCACCGTGTCGACCTGGTCCGGCGCGATCATCGACAGGGCGGACCGCCCCACCAGCTCCTCGAGCGCGTAGCCCACCAGCTCGCACAGCGGCGGGTTGACGTCGGTCATGACGCCGTCGCGGTGGAAGACGATGCCCTCCATCGACGCCTGCATGAACTTGCCCATCCGCTCCTCGGAGTCGCGCACGGCCAGTTCGGCCTCGCGGAAGCGGGTGATGTCGGAGATGAGCACGAAGCTCGACTGCACTTCGTCCGCGCCGGGCGGCACGTAGGGGATCAGGTTGACCTCGATCCAGCGCGGGCTGCCGTCGCGACGCTCCAGCCGGCGTTCGTAGCTGACGCTGACCCGCTCGCGCAGCACGCGCTGCACGTGGGGCTCGATCTCCTGCGAGGCCTCCTCGCCGATGATCTGCGCGAAGGTGCGGCCCAGCACGCTGACCTCGTCCAGGCCGAAGCTGCGCGCGTACTGGCGGTTGGCGAAGCGGCAGGTGCGCGTGGCCGCGTCGAAGACCGCGATCAGCACCGGCACGTTGTCCGCGAGCAGCCGGAACTGCGCCGCCTGGTCGTCGGCCGAGGGCGCCGGGCAGGCCGGCGGCAGCGGCGGCACCGGCGCGTTCATTCAGTCCGTCCCGGCCGTCGACGGCATCGCCGGCTGCGCGCCCGCGGGGACGCCCGGGTCACCCCGTGGCGGCGACTCCTCCAGCGTCTTCAGCGCCAGGCAGAGGTCCTCCCACGCGCGCGCCTTGTCCGGCAGGTTGCGCAGCAGGTAGGCCGGGTGATAGGTGACCACCAGCGGCACGCCCTGGTAGGTGTGCACGCGGCCGCGCAGCCGGCCGATCGGCTCCTGGCTGCGCAGCAGCTGCTGCACCGCGAAACGGCCCATGGCCAGGATGATGCGCGGCTGGATCAGGTCGATCTGGCGCTGCAGGAAGGGTTCGCACTGCGCCAGCTCGGACGGATCCGGATTGCGGTTGCGCGGCGGCCGGCACTTCAGCGTGTTGGCGATGTAGACCTGCCGTTCGGGCGGCCCCTCGCCGCGGCCCAGGCCGACCGCGCGCAGCATGCTGTCCAGCAGCTTGCCGGCGGCGCCGACGAAGGGCTCGCCCTGCAGGTCCTCCTGCTCGCCCGGCGCCTCGCCGACGACCATCCAGTGCGCGCGTTCGTTGCCGACGCCGAACACGGTGTTCTTGCGCGATTCGCAGAGCCCGCAGGCGCGGCAGGACGCGACCTCGTCGCGCAGGCCGGGCCAGTCGAGCCGGGCGATGGCCTCGCGCGCCAGACCGCGGGCCTGGGCGAGCGCGGCGCCAGCCGCGGCGGCCGCGGTCACCGGGGCCGCGATGGGCGATACGGTCGGTGCTGCGGTCGGTGCTGCGGTCGGCGCCGCGGCGGGCGTTCTCGCCGGAGACTCCGCGGCGCGCCGCGGCGCGGGCGCATCCACGACGGCGACATTCGACTCACTCCCCGGACCGCCCCCCGGACCGCCACCTTGCGCGCGCATCGCGGGCGCAGCACTGGCCTCGACGGCTCGCGCAGGCGCGGCGGCGCGTTGTCCGGCGGAGGCAAGGGCAACGACGGGCACGGCGGGTGCAGCCGCGGTCTCAGGCGATCCGCCCGGCCCCGCTGGCGTCCACAGCTTGAGGCCCATCGCCTCCAGCATCGCGCGTTGACGTTCGTTCCAGCTCATGCGGCGGGCTCCGTCAGGCGCAGCGTCATGAGGACCGCGTCCTCGCGGCCATCCGCCCCCGGGTAGTAGCCGCGGCGCAGGCCGCTCTGCGCGAAGCCGTAGCGCTCGTACAGGCGGCGTGCGCGGAGGTTGCTCTCGCGCACCTCCAGCCACACCTGGTGGCAGCCGCGGGCCCGCGCCAGCAGGCCCAGCGCGTCCAGCATGCGCCGCGCCAGCCCCTGGCCCTGCCGCGCGGCGGTCACGGTGATGTTGAGCAGGTGCATCTCGTCGACCACCTGCATCGCGAGGAAGTAGCCGCACAGCCGCGCCTGCTCGTCACGCATGACGAACCCCGCGTAGCCGGCGGCCATCGAATCGATGAAGTTGCCGCGCGTCCAGGGATGGCTGTAGGAGACGGCCTCGATGGCCATCACCTCATCGAGGTCCAGCGCGCGCAGCGGCTGCAGCGACTGCAGCGATGGCGGCCAGGCGAGGTCTCGGGGTTGGGCGCTCATCTCGGGACCGCTCCTTCGGCATCGTGGCCATCGTGGCCGTCGGCGACTGCCACGGCGGCGGCGGCGGCTGCGGCGGCGGCGGCAGCGGCAGCGGCCTTGGCAGCCTCGCGCTCGGCGGTGGTCAGCGCCACCTTGTCCCGGACATACAGCGGCAGCGCGTTGGCAGCGTCCTCGGCCCGGCCCGCATCGAAGGCCTGCTGCGCGAGCGCGCCCAGCGCGCGGGCACGCGAGGCGGTGGTCGGGAAGCGGCGAGCCGTACCGGTCTCCAGCGCGAAGGCGCCCAGCGCGGAGCCGGCGACGATCGCCGGCGGCGCCTCGCGCCACAGCGCGCGCAGCGGCTCGAGATCGGTCAGCAGCGGCTCAAGCACCGTCGACCACTGCGCGCCGTGCCATCGATAGCGGCCGAGGTAGATCTGGTTCATGCGGGCGTCCATCGCGACCCACACGTCGAGCGGTGCGGAAGCGTCCGCTGCATCGCCTGCATCGCCCGCATCAACGAGCTGCTGGCGCGTGTCTTCCGCGACCAGCATCAGGCTGTCCAGGGCCAGCACGGGCTTGCCGGCGCCGAACGCCAGTCCCTGCGCCACCGAGCACGCGGTCCGCAGGCCCGTGAACGCGCCCGGTCCGCGGCCGAAGCCGACGGCATCGACGGCGGCCAGCGGCAGACCGGCCTGATTCAGCAGCGCCATCACGTCCGGGACCAGCCGCTGCGAGGCCAGCGCCCCGCCATCGGCGTCCACAAAAGCAGCATGGCCCTGGCCCACGAGGGCCAGAGCCATGTGTTCGGTCGAGCTATCCAGGGCCAGCAACACGCTCATATCGGAAGTGTAGTGGCCCGGGACGTCGCGGGGCGGGGAGATCCCCCCACCCCGTGGGACCCGTGTCCGATCAGGAGTCCGATCAGAACGAGTAACCCAGCGACAGCGTGTACACCACCGGACGGAAGTTGATGTCCGTGTGCAGCTCTTCCACGCCATCCTTGGTCGTCGTGTACGAGCGCATCTTGCTGCGCACGTCCGCGTAGGCGACCGTCGCGTTCAGCGACCACTGCTTGGTGTAGGCCACGGTGAAGCCCGCGTGGGCGGCGGCGCCCCACGAGTTCTCCAGCGTGATGCGGGTCGGGCCGCCGCTGATCGCGTCGCCCGTGGGCGTGCTGCGCTTCTTCTCGAAGTAGGTGTAGTTCACGCCCACGCCGACGAAGGGATGGACCTTGGGAATCCATTCGCCGAGGTGGTAGTTGACGAACACCGTCGGCGGCATCTGGCGCACGACCGCGATCTGGCCGGCGTTGGCGAGCACGCCGTTGCCGTAGATCTTGTGCGACGGCGGGATGCCCAGCGCGATCTCGCCGCTCCAGCGCGGCAGGAAGCGGTAGGTGTAGCCGAAGCCCGTGGTGGTCGCGTCACCGACGCGGATCTGCGCGCCCGGCGCCGGGAACTGCTTGCTGCCGCCTTCCAGCGGGGCAGCCTTGCTGTTCACGTCGATGTGGGCCAGGCCCAAATAGAACGAGTGCGTGCCGACCGCCGGCTCTTCGGCGCGGGCGGCGCCCGCCAGGGCCATCAGCGAAGCGGCCAGGATGAGGGTGATGTTCTTCTTCATGAATGATGTCTCCGTGCTGGTCGTCGGCGATTACGGCTGAGCAGCCAGGACCGATTGGAAGAAGCCGCGTGCCAGCGCATTGCAGAACGGCGGGACCAGGGTGCCGTGATAGGCGCCCTGCACCGCTGCCGCACCGGCCGCACCACCGCCCGCCGCGGCGGACGTGGCCGCCTTGGCCTGCGCGAAGCCGCCCGCGATCGTGGCCGCCGTCACCTGGCCGGCCCAGGCCATCGAGGCCGCGCTTTCCAGGTTGGACGCCGGGTACAGCTTGTTGCGCGAGGCGAAGTCGGCCTGCGCCTGCAGCGTGTTGGTGAAGAACACGGTCGGGTCGCCCGAGCCGCCGCACAGCGCGACCGGCGCCTTCGGCGTCCAGCCCAGCAGCGTGTTGGTCTGCAGCGCCTTGCGGAAGTTCGAGGTCGGGTAGGCCGTCTTGAACGCGGGGTTCAGCAGGCCGCCCGTGCCGAACAGGTTGGTGAACGTCGGGTCGTTCGGCAGCTTGCCTTCCTGGATCAGCGTGGTGATCGACTTCTTCGACGGGAACAGCGTTTCCGCGGTCGCCGCGAACTGGGTCGCGTACACGTCGGTCGGCGCCGCGTAGATGTTGCCGTAGGCCTTCTGGTAGCTGGTCAGCATCAGCGGCAGGAACAGCGTCGCGCCGGCGTTGACCGGGCCGGTGTTGACGATCTGGTCGCTGAAGCCCACCAGGTTGTACGGGCCGGACATCGGCGCGGCGGCGGTGACGGGGAACTCGGTCGCGTAGTCGCGCTCCATCACCTTCTGCGTGGCCATCGCCACGTGGCCGCCTTGCGAGTAGCCGGCCAGCAGCAGCTTGGCCGACGGCTTCACCGCGCTCTCGGCGGCCAGGTGGGTCCGGGCGGCGCGCATCGCGTCGACCATCTCGATCGCCGACTGCTCGGCGTTCAGGTAGGTCGTGTACTGCAGGCCCGAACGGTCGTAGCCGAGGTAGTTCGGCGCCACGACGATGAAGCCCTGGGCGGCGTAGAACGCCGCGACCAGCGAACCTTCGGCGTTGTTCTGGATGTCGGCGATGTTGTAGGCCTGGTCCGTGGTCGTGCCGTGGGCATACAGCACCACCGGGCGGTTGCCCGTGCAGGCGGCGCCGGTGCCGGCCGGCACCAGCACGGCGGCGGAGGCGGTGGCGGGCAGGCCCTGGGGATCACGCGTCCAGTAGTAGACGTAGCGCACGTCCACGTCGCAGGCCGCCTTGCCGCTGATCGCCTGCACGCCCTTTGCCGCGGTGCCCGCGTCGATCTGGGCGGCGGTCGCCGCGCCGGCCTTCAGGCCCAGTTCCAGGGTGCCGCGCGCCGGCGGGGGATCGTCGCTCGACGCATCGCTGCCGCCGCCGCAGGCGCTCAGCATGGCCACGGCAGCCAGAGTCAGGCTGGCCAGTTTGAATTGGCTGTTCATTCGGACTTCTCCAGGGGTTGTCTCCGTCGTCTGCACCGTCCCGGCGATCGCGGTCGGCACTAAATCGAACGGTCGTTCGTTTTTCTCAGGGATCACTTTAAGCGCACGTCCGGCGGCGCTTACAAAAGGAAAACCCTGACACGCCACAGCATGCCAGGGTCATCGGGACGACGGACGCACAACCTGACCCCATCGAGGCGCGGTTGCAACACTTCTGTCATCCGGGTGCGCGCGATGCGCGCGCGATGGTCGGCCTCAGAACGGGTTGTTGCTGGCCCGGTTCACGGCCTGCGAGGCCATGTTGGTGTGCATCACCGGTCCGACGAGCTGGTCGCTGGCCCACATGTGGGAGGTGGACGTGGCGTTGGCCACCAGCGTCTTGTCGGTGCAGACCGGCGGCAGCGAGCTCGCCAGGCAGGCGGCATCCGTCGAGTTGGACGCGGAGTAGATCGTCGGATAACGGCTCATCGTGCCCATGAGCTCATCGGTCAGGATGAGGCCGATGTAGTGGCCGTCGTTGCGGATCTTCAGGCGCAGGCCGGCGTTGAAGCGGCGCGACAGCTCGGTGAGCAGCGCGGCGCGGTCGGTGTCGGCGTGGACCGACTTCTCGCGGATCGCGAACGGCGACAGGCCCATGTCCTGCACGGTGGACAGGATGATGCGGCCGTTGGCGTCGACGATGCGGTTGACCTGCGCGGCGAGCGCCTCGCCGCGCGCCTGCGCGGCGTTGCCCAGCGTGCCGGCGTCCTGCGCCGGGTACTGCGCGTACAGCTCCAGCACGTCGTTGGCGCCGACCAGGATGGTGACCAGGTCCTTCGGATTGAAGCCGTCCAGCGCGAACTGGCGGTCGATCTGCGCCGTGACGTCGGCGGTCTTGGCGCCGAGGGCGGCGTACATGCGCGCGGTCGGCGTGGCCAGCTTGTCCGGGTTGCATTCGCCGAACACCAGGCCGAAGTGGCCCGCGAGCTGCTGCGTCCACACCTGGTTCAAGGTGCAGGTCACGGCGCCGCTGGTCGCGTCGGTCCCGTTGACCGTGTACTTGGTGCCGTCGCTGCGGATGGCGCTGGTTTCATCGCCGAAGGCGATGAGGCGCGTCGGACGGAAGGGGTCGATCTGTTCGCCGCCGCCGCCGCAGGCGGCCAGCATCGCGGTCGCACCCAGCAGCACGGCCAGGTGGCGCTTCACACTCTTCATGAACTCTCCAAATCTCGAAAACTCAGCGGGGCGCGAAGGCCGCCGCCGCGCGGGACAAGCGGTCCCGCACCCCATCCCAGGCGGCCTCTTGCGGAGGCGCCTCGATCCAGATCTCCGTCGCGCCGGCCGCGTCCAGCTCGCGCAGGACGGCAAACAGCTGACGCGCCGCGGCGCGCGCCTGGGCCGGCATGGCCCGGTGCAGCGCCGGGGCGCCCGTCCCGGCCAAGGACGTGCGGGAATATACCGCCAGCCCCGCCGGACGGTCGCCCGCCAGCGCGGCGCGCAAGGCTTCCGGGTCCATCAGGCGGACCGTCGCGCGCGGTGCGTAATGCGCAGCCAGTGTGCCCGAGGCGCGTGGCGCCTGGGCATCGGGCGCGTGTAAAGCGAGGCCGGCGGCGGCTTCCAGCTGTTCCGGGGTCAGCACGCCGGGCCGCAGCAGCACCAGGCCGCCGCGGCTGACGTCGACGATCGTCGACTCGATGCCGACGTCGCAAGGCCCCCCGTCCAGCACCGTCAGACCGGGCTCGAACTCGTCGGCGACGTGCGCGGCGGTGGTCGGGCTGACGCGGCCGAAACGGTTGGCGCTCGGCGCGGCCAGGCCCTCGACGCCGAGGGCGCGGCACTCGGCCATCAGCGCGCGGAAGACCGGATGCGACGGGCAGCGCAGCCCCACCGTGTCCTGCCCGCCGGCGGCCGCGGCGGCGATGCCGGGCACGCGCCGGACGATCAGCGTCAGCGGGCCGGGCCAGAAGGCCTCGATCAGTCGGTGGGCCACTGGCGGCAGATCCTGTCCGAAGACGCGGGCGCCCTGCTCGTCGAGCACGTGCACGATCAGCGGGTGGTCGCTCGGGCGGCCCTTGGCGGCGAAGATCTTCGCCACCGCCTCGTCCTGGTCGGCGCGCGCCGCCAGGCCGTAGACGGTCTCGGTCGGCACGCCCGCCAGTTCGCCGGCGGCCAGCACGCGCGCGGTCGCGCGGACCGCCTCGGGCGACTGGCCGTCGAGCACCTGGAAGCCGGAATCCTTCACCACGTCGTCACCCCGTCGTCACCACACTCAGCGAAATCAGCACGTTCACCACGTGTCGGGCAGGCCGAGGAGCGCGCAGGCGCGACGGGCGCTGGCGCGGGCGTCCTCGGCGGTCGCGCCGATCACGTTCAGGTGGCCCATCTTGCGGCCGTGCCGCGCCTGCGTCTTGCCGTACAGGTGCAGCTCGGCGCCGGGCAGGGCCAGCACGCCGGCCCAGTCGGGCGCGCGCTCCCGGCCGTCCGCGTCGAACCACAGATCGCCCAGCAGGTTCAGCATCACCACCGGCGAATGCAGGCGCGGTTCGCGCAGCGGCAGGCCGGTCATCGCGCGGACCTGCATCTCGAACTGCGAGACGTCGCAGGCATTCATCGTGTAGTGGCCCGAGTTGTGCGGGCGCGGCGCCATCTCGTTGACGACCAGGCGGCCGTCCTTCAGCACGAAGAACTCCACGCACAGCACGCCGACATAACCCATGCCGGTCGCGATCGCGGCGGCGGAACGGCGCGCCTGCGCCTGCAGCGCCTCGTCCACATCGGGCGCGGGCACCTCGGTGACCGCGAGGATGCCGTCGCGGTGCAGGTTCTGCTGGACGGGGAAGGTCACGACCTCGCCGTCGGCGCCGCGCACGACCAGCACGCTCAGTTCCAGCGCCAGCGGCAGCATCTGCTCGAGCACGCAGTCGACGCGGCCGAGTTCATCGAAGGCGGCGGCGAGCTGCGCCCGGTCGGCGACCCGGCGCTGGCCCTTGCCGTCGTAGCCGAGCCGGGCGGTCTTCAGGATGCCGGGGAGCAGCGACGCGGGCACGGCGGCCAGATCGGCGTCTGAATCGGCATCGGCGCCGCCCCGCAGCACGGCATACGGCGCGCACGGCACGCCGCTGGCGTCGAAGTGGGCCTTCTCGCGGGCGCGGTCCTGGCAGATCGCGACGGCCGAGGCGCCGGGCGCGACGACGCGCGCCCGCGCCAGATGCTCCAGCGCGCGGGCGGGCACGTTCTCGAATTCGGTGGTGATCGCCTCGCAGCGGCGCGCGAGGTCGTCGAGCGCCGCCGGGTCCAGGTAATCGGCCTTCAGGTGCTCGTGCGCGACGGCGCCGGCGGGGCTGGCCGCGTCCGGATCCAGCACCACGCAGCGGTAGCCCAGCGCCTGGGCGGCGTGGACGAACATGCGGCCGAGCTGGCCGCCTCCCAGTACGCCCAGCGTCGCTTCACCCGGCAGCAGCGGCATCAGCGCAGCTCCTCGGTCATCGCGGTGGCGGCGGCCGTCTGGCGCTTGCGGAAGGCGTCCAGCCGGTCGCGCAGGGCCGGGTTGTCGCGGGCCAGCACGGCCACGGCGAACAGGGCGGCGTTGCCCGCGCCGGCGTTGCCGATGGCGAAGGTCGCCACGGGAATGCCCTTGGGCATCTGCACGATCGAGTGCAGCGAATCCACGCCCTGCAGGTGGCGGCTGGCGACCGGCACGCCGAGCACCGGCACCAGGGTCTTGGCGGCCAGCATGCCCGGCAGGTGGGCGGCGCCGCCGGCGCCGGCGATGATCGCCCGCAGGCCGCGGCCTTCGGCCTGCTCGGCATAGGCGAACATCTCGTCGGGCATGCGGTGGGCGGAAACCACCCGCGCCTCGAACGGCACGCCGAACTCGGTGAGAATGTCGGCGGCGTGCTTCATGGTCTCCCAGTCACTGCTGGAGCCCATGACCACGCCGATGACGGGGGCGATGTCGGGAGTGGTGGCGCTGCTCACGGGTCGGTCCTCGATCTGTCAAATCGTGAAACCTTGAATTGTAGGCGGGCAGCCTCAGATGCCGTTCTTGCCGTTCCTGGCGTCCGGCGACTCCCGTCCGGCCGACGGGGCCCGCCCGCCGCCCGACTGCTTCCGTCCTTGCCCCCACCATGACCGACATCACCCTCCAAAACTTCGAAGCGGACCTCCTGCAGGCCTCCATGCAGCAGCCGGTGCTGCTCGACATCTGGGCGCCGTGGTGCGGCCCCTGCCGCACGCTGGGGCCGATGCTGGAGAAGCTGGAGGTGGCCTATGCGGGCCGCTGGAAGCTGACCAAGCTCAACAGCGACGACCAGCCGGAGATCGCGACACAGCTGAGCCAGGCCTTCGGCGTGCGGTCGATCCCGTTCTGCGTGATGTTCGTCGGCGGACAGCCGGTGGACGGATTCGTCGGCGCGATCCCCGAGGCGCAGATCCGCGAGTTCCTGGACCGTCACGTGCCCACGGGCGAGGCGCTGGAGGCCGAGGAAGACCTGGCCGAGGCGCAGGCGCTGCTCGAGGAGGGCGACGCGGACGGCGCGCTGGAGAAGCTGCAGGCGGCGGTGCAGGCCGACCCGAACAACGAGGCGGCGCGTTTCGACCTGATCCGCGCGCTGCTGGAGGACGACCAGCTGGCGCACGCCAAGGCGGCGTTCGCGCCGGTGGCGCACCTGGCCGCGGACACGATCACGCCGCACGCGAGATTCCAGGCCCTGGCCGCCTGGATCGCCGCGGCGGAGCGGGCTGAGCAAGGCCTGGATCCGGCGGCGCTGCAATCGGCGATCGCGAACGACAAGCGGGATTTCGACGCGCGCTTCGCGCTGGCGCAGGGCCTGTTCGCGGGGCGCGACTTCACCGGCGCGATGGAGGAGCTGCTCGAGATCATCATGCGTGACAAGACCTGGAACGACCAGCTCGCGCGCAAGACCTACGTCTCGATCCTCGAGATCATGACCAAGCCTGCACCGGCGGCGCATGGCCACGGCGCCGGTGCGCCGCAGGCGGGCGGCCTGCAGCTGTCCGGCCACAGCACCGTGGCGCCGGCCGACCCGCTGGTCGACCAGTACCGCCGCAAGCTCAGCATGGCGCTGTTCTGACCTGACCCCCGGGTCGTCTGACTTCCCAGATCCGGCGCGCTGCGCGCGCCCCTCACCCTTGCCCTCTCAGAACATCACCTGCGCCACTCCGGCGCGCGTGAGCCGATCCAGCTCCAGAGGGTCCGCTTCGTTGTCGGTGACCAGCACATCGATGCTGGCGCAGTCGCAGACCTGCATCCGACTCCCCTGCCCCAGCTTGCTGGCATCGGCGAGCAGCACCCGCTGCCTCGCCCTGGCCAGCATCGCCTGCGCGACGGCGACTTCCGCCCACAGGTAGCTTGACGCGCCCTGCCGCGCATCGAGCGCGGTCGGCGAGATCAGCGCGATGTCCACGCGATGCCGCGCAATCTCCGCGACGGTGAACTCACCGAAGGTGCCCGAGGTCTCCGGCACGTACGCGCCGCCGAGCATCAGCAGCTCGTGCCCCTGGCGCCCGGCCATCGCGTCGCACACCGCGACCGAATTCGTGATCACCCGCAGTGCCTGGGCCTGGGCGAGCGCCTGGGCCAGCGCATGCGTCGTCGATCCCGCGTCGATGAACAGGCTCATCCCCGGCTTCACCAGCGCCATCGCCTGCCGCGCGATCGCCTGCTTCTGCCGCCGGCGCGACTGCGCCCGTTCGGCATAGCTGGCCTCGGCCGGCACCTCCGACTGCACCGCGCCACCGTGCACGCGGGCAAGCTTGCCGCCCTGCTCCAGCTCGATCAGGTCGCGCCGCACCGTCTCGCGCGACACGCCGAGCTCGCGCGCGGCCTCGTCCGTCGTGAGGCGGTGCCGCTCCCGCAGCAGCAAGAGGATCTTGTCGTGTCGTTCCTGGGACCACATGGATCGCTTGTTCTCCCTGCATGGACCTCGCATTCACCCAGATCCACGCAGCGCCTTCATGACAGTTTGAGGATTTTTCTGTGATGTTGTGGATATCCAGCATCCGTCGCGCGACGGGCTGTGGTTTTTCGTGTTTGTCGTTGTCTTGTCGTGGAGGGTTGTGACAGTGCGGGTCGTTCGTTAGTCAAACCGACTGCTTGTCCGACGCCTCTCCGACACCTCAACGCACCGAGTCCCCCCCATGAAGCACCCGATGCCCACCGCCCTGGTCCTGGCCCTCAGCCTGGCCTACGTTGTCCCCGCCGCCGCGCAGTCCGCCGACGCGTCGAAGCCCGCCGACACGACCGCCGCCGCCACCTCGTCCGAACGCTCCGAGCGCTCCGAACTCGAGCGCGTCACCGTCTCCGTCGGTCGCGGCCAGCTGCGCTCCGTGCAGAGCCTGAGCCAGACCGAGTTCGACAACGCCCTGGCCGGCAGCAGCCCGCTCGCGACCGTCGCCCGCCTGCCCGGCGTGAACTTCCAGTCCGCCGACGGCCTGGGCAACTACGAATGGTCGACCCGCTTCACCGTGCGCGGCTTCTCGCAGAACCAGCTCGGCTTCACGCTCGACGACGTGCCGCTGGGCGACATGTCCTACGGCAACTTCAACGGCCTGCACATCAGCCGCGCGATCTCGAGCGAGAACGTCGGCCGCGCCTCGCTGTCGCAGGGCGCCGGCGCGCTGGAAGCGGCCTCGTCCAGCAACCTGGGCGGCACGCTGCAGTTCTATTCGAGCGACCCGCTGGACAAGTTCGGTTTCCGCGCCTCGCAGACCGTCGGCAGCGATTCCGCCGCCCGCACCTTCCTGCGCGTGGACAGCGGCCGCACGGTGGTCGGCGACTTCTACGTCAGCTACACCCACCAGGACGCCGACAAGTGGAAGGGCGACGGCCAGCAGAAGCAGGAGCAGTGGAACCTGAAGTGGACCCAGGCGATCGGCGACAGCCGCCTGTCGGCCTTCATCAACACCTCGCGCCGCAAGGAAGTGGACTACCAGGATCTGTCGCTGGACCTGATCAAGCGCAAGGGCGACAGGCTCGACAACTTCTACCCGGACTTCGCCGCCGCGGTGAAGGCCTCCAACACGCTGTGCGGCAACAACGGCAGCACCTACGTGGCGGCCTGCGACGACCAGTACTACGCCGGCGCCGGCCTGCGCAACGACGAGCTCTATGGCGTCTCCGCCGACCTGCGCCTGGCGCAGAACATCACCTGGAAGACGACCGCCTACTACCACCACAACAAGGGCATGGGCCTGTGGTTCACGCCGTACCAGGCCTCGCCGGACGGCACGCCGATCTCGGTGCGCACGACCGAGTACGGCATCAAGCGCGGCGGCGTGGTCTCCAACGCCGAGTTCGACCTCGGCGACCACCTGATCAAGGCCGGCGTCTGGTTCGAGGACAACGACTTCGACCAGGCCCGCCGCTTCTACGCCGCCTCGGCCGCCACCAGCGTCTACCAGTTCCCGAGCAACCCCTTCCTGACGCAGTGGCAGTACGCGTTCAACACGAAGACCTCGCAGTTCTCGCTGTCCGACACCTGGTCGGTCACCAAGGACCTGACGGTCGGCGCCGGCTTCAAGGCGCTGAAGGTCAAGATCGACGGCCAGCTGGAAGCGGGCACCGGCATGCCGTCGGGCTCGATCAGCGCGGAGAAGGGCTTCCTGCCGCAGCTGGGCCTCAACTACCGCCTGTCGGCCAACAACGAGCTCTACGGCACGCTGGCGCGCAACATGCGCGCCTACCAGGGCGCGGCGACCGGCACCTCGCCGTTCGCGACGACCACCGCCGGCTTCGACGCGATCAAGGGCAGCCTCAAGCCCGAGACCTCGGACACCGTCGAGGCCGGCTGGCGCACCAGCGGCCGCGGCTACGAAGGCTCCGTCAGCGCCTACCTGGTCAACTTCAAGGACCGCCTGCTGAGCGTGCAGCAGGGCTCCGGCATCCAGGGCAACCCGGTCGTGCTGTCCAACGTCGGCGACGTGCGCGCCACCGGCGTGGAAGCGGCGCTGTCCTTCCGCCTGGCCTCGGCGCTCACCTGGTACAACAGCGTCAGCCTGTCCAAGTCGACCTACCGCGACGACGTGGTCAGCGGCACCACGACGATCGCGATCCGCGGCAAGCGCGTGGCCGACGCGCCGGACACGATGATCAAGTCGCAGCTGGGCTACGACGACGGCGCGCTGTTCGGCAACATCGGCGTGGACTACATGTCCAAGCGCTACTACGCGTACACCAACGACGCCTCGGTCCCGGACCGCACGCTGGTGAACCTCAGTGCCGGCTACAAGCTGAAGAACGTCTCGATGCTGCGCGAGCTGAGCCTGCAGGGCAGCGTGACCAACCTGTTCGACAAGCACTACATCTCGACCATCGGCTCGAACGGCTTCACCAACAGCGACCCGACGGGCACCTACGCCACGCTGCTGCCGGGCGCGCCCCGTCAGTTCTTCGTGACGCTGACCGGGAAGTTCTGAGGACATGGCCGGGGACGTCGATGACGTGGAGGGACCCGCGGAAGCGGGTACCCGGCTGACGCGCCGTCAGTGGCTGGCGGGCTCGCTCGCGGTGCCGATGGCCGTGCCGTTGGCGGGCTGCGCCACGGCGGATCCGGCGCCCCCGGTGGCCGAACCGGTCGCGAAAGCCGACGCAGAGACGCCCCGGCGTTTCCGCGTCGCCTTCGGCTCCTGCGCCAAGCAGTCCAAGCCGCAGCCGATCTGGCGCGCGATCGGGGCAGCGAAGCCGGACCTGTTCGTCTTCCTCGGCGACAACCTGTACGCGGACGCCCGCGACGAAGCGACGCTGCGCCAGCGCTACGCCGAGTTCATGGCGGTCGAGCCGCTGCAGGCGTTCCGGCGTTCGACGCGCCACGTCGCGATCTGGGACGACCACGACTTCGGCGACGACGACGAAGGCGCGGACTACCCGCTCAAGCAGCTCTCTCAGCAGCTGTTCTGCGAGGCGTGGAACGAGCCCGCGGACTCGCCGCGGCGGCGCGCGGACGGCATCTACCAGAGCTATGTCTTCGAAGCGCTCGGCCGGCGCATCCAGGTGATCCTGCCGGACCTGCGCTTCAACCGCACGATGCTGACGGCCGATCCGTCGCTGAAGTCGAGCTACGCGGCCATGGTGCTGCGCGCCAAGCTCAGCGGGCAGCCGATGACCGGCTGGTACGTGCCGGACGCCCGGCCCGAGGCGACGCTGCTCGGCGAAGCGCAGTGGGCGTGGCTCGAGGCGCAGCTGCGCGTGCCGGCGGACGTGCGCCTGATCGGCTCCAGCGTGCAGTTCGCGGCCGACGGCAGCGGCTGGGAAGGCTGGGCCAACTTCCCGCGGGAACGCGACCGGCTGATCGAGCTGATCCGCACGACGCGCGCGGAAGGCGTGGTCTTCCTCAGCGGCGACATGCACTACGCGGAGCTCTCCAGCATCGATGTCGCCGGCGGCTACCCGCTGTGGGACGCGACCTCCAGCGGCCTGACCGAGGTCTGGGACATCCCCACGCCCAACCGGAACCGGCGCTCGGCGGTGATGGCGGAATTGAACTTCGGCGTACTCGATGTCGAGCCTGTCACCGAAGGGGAGGATGATCTTCGCCTGCGCTTCGCGCTGTGCGACGTGAATGGAAAGGCCAAGGTGACGAAGGAACTGACGCTGTCGGGCCTGCGCTTCCCGGCCAAGGAGAAGACCGCATGACCCTGTCCCGACGCAGCCTGCTGCGGACCCTGCCCGCTTCGCTGCCGGCCCTCCTGCCCGCAGCGATGCCCGCCTTCCTGCCCGTGTCATTCGGGCTTTCTGCGTTTGACGCCGCCGCGCAAGGCGGCCAGCCGGCCTCGATCGCGCTGGACGCGCTGATGACCGCCGCCCGCAAGGAGGGCCGCGTGAACAGCCTCGGCATGCCCGACGACTGGGCCAACTGGCGCGCGACCTGGGCCGACCTGCAGCGGCTTTACGGCCTGGCGCATGTCGACACCGACATGAGCAGCGCCGAGGAGATCGCCAAGATCGAGGCCGAGAAATCCAATGCGAGCGCGGACCTCGGCGACGTCGGTTTCGAGTTCGGCGCGATCGCGAAGGCGCGCGGCATCACGCAGCCGTACAAGCCGACGACCTGGGCGCAGGTGCCGGACTGGGCCAAGGACGCCGACGGGCACTGGGCGCTCGCGTACACGGGCACGATCGCGTTCGCGGTCAACCGCAAGCGCTTGAAGGACGTGCCGCGCAGCTGGCAGGCGCTGTTCGCGTCCAAGGCGCGCGTGATGATCGGCGAGGTCGGCCGCGCGGCGCAATCCAACGCGGCCGTGCTGGCCGCGGCGGTGGCGCTCGGCGGCGACGAGACCAGGCTGCAGCCGGCGCTGGCCGCGTTCTCGCAGATCGCCAAGGACAAGCGGCTGATCGGCACCAACGCGACGCCCGCGCTGATGGAGCGCGCCGAGGCCGACGCCTTCCTGCTGTGGGACTTCAACGCGCTGTCCTACCGCGCGAAGCTGCCCAATGCCGCGGACTACGAGGTGCTGATCCCGTCCGACGGATCGGTCACCAGCGGCTACACGACCCTCCTCAACCGCTGGGCGCCGCATCCGAACGCGGCCATGCTGGCGAGGGAATACATCTTCAGCGACGCCGGCCAGATGAACCTCGCGCGCGGCCACGCGCGGCCGATCCGGATCGCGCAGCTCCCGCTGCCCGCCGACCTGACGGCGCTGCTGGTGCCTGAAGCGCAGTACGCCAAGGCGCGCGCATTGAAGCCGGCCCTCTGGACCGAAGAGGTCAAGAAGCTGCCGCGCGCGTGGCAGCGCGAGGTCCTGGGAGCCGCACGATGACCCCGGGCACCGGACCTCTACCGCCTCCGTTCCCCGGCGCCTCGATCACCGCCGGAACGCCTTCGCCTTCGGCTGCAGGTGCGGGTACGGGTACGGCTGCGACCGGGGCCACATCGATCTCCAGCGCCCCGCCGGCTTCCCTGCCGACCTCCTCGTCGTCGATCGATGCCGCCGCCGAAGCAGCAGCGGCGATCGCTCACGCGGCGGATCCCGCGCGCAAGCTCGTCGTGCTGCTGGCCGACGGCCTGCGCGCCGACACCGCGCGCGACTACATGGGCTACCTGCAGGCGCTCAACGAGTCAGGGCGCGCGCAATGGCGCTCGCTGCGCTGCGAGCTGCCGAGCCTGTCGCGCCCGCTGTACGCGACGGTGATCAACGGCGAGCCGCCGTTGACGCACGGCATCCTCGGCAACGGCCAGGCCGGACAGGCGCTCTCGCACCACCTGTTCCAGCAGCTGGACGCGCAGGGCGTGCCGGCCGCGGTCGCCGCGTATCACTGGTTCTACGAATTGCTGGCCGGCGAGGTCTTCGATCCGCTGCGCCATCGCGACGCGGTGCCGGCGGGCTGCGGCATCCAGGCGGCGCGTTGGTACTGGGAGGACGACTACCCGGACAGCCACCTGCTCGCCGACGCCGAAGCGCTGCGCCGCGCACACCTGCCGGTGCAAGGCCCGTCGCTGCTGTTCATCCATCCGATGGGACCGGACCTGGCGGGCCACGTGCACGGCGGCGAATCGACGCAGTACGCGACGAGCGCGCGCAAGCTCGACATGCTGCTCGCGCAGCTGCTGCCGCGCTGGCACGCCGAGGGCTTCGACCTGCTGGTGACCAGCGATCACGGCATGAACGCCGACCGCATGCACGGCGGCCCGCTGCCGGTGGAGCGCGAGGTGCCGCTGGTCTGGGTGCCGCACGACGGCGCGGTGGGCCTGGCACTGCCCGAGCGGCAGACGGACATCGCGGGCTGGATCCTGGCGCGACTGGGCATCGCCGCAGCCCCGGGAGGCTTGGCGGCATGAGCCTGACTGCGCGGACCGCCACGCGGCTCGCCGGCCCGCTGCTCCTGCTGACGGCGGCGGCCCTGCTGCTGCCCTTCGGCTGGCGCGCGATCGCGCTGCTCGTCGACTGCACCGGCCAAGGCAACGGCTGCGCCGTCGGCGAACTGACCGCTGACAGCTACTACCTCGAAGCCGCCTGGAACACGCTGTGGCTGAGCACGCTCTCCGCGCTGATCGGCCTGACCCTCGGGCTCGGCGCGGCGATCGCGCTGCTGCGCGTCCCTCGCCTCGAATCCCCGGTGACGCTGCTCGCGAGCCTGGGCGCCAACTTCTCCGGCGTGCCGCTCGCGGTGGCGTTGCTGCTGCTGTTCGGCGCACAAGGCGTCGTGACCGCGACGATGCAGGCCGCGGGGCTTGCGCCGTGGATGGACCTGCAAGGCCTCGACGGCCTGCTGCTCGCGTATGTCTGCTTCCAGGCGCCGCTGGCGACGCTGCTGCTCGTCGCGCCGGTGAAGATGCTGGACGGCTCGCTCCAGGACGCGGCGGCCACGCTCGGCGCGGGACCGGTGCTGTACTGGCGGCGCGTCGGACTGCCGATGATGCTGCCCAGCCTCGTGGAGGTCTTCGGCCTGCTCTTCGCCAACGCGGCAGCGGCCTTCGCCACGCCGTTCGCGCTGAGCGGCACGGCGGCCCATGTGCTCGCAGTGCGCATCGCCTCGCTCGTGAGCGGCGACATCTTCGCGCAGCCCGAGCTGTCGGCGCTGCTGGCGCTGGTGCTGTTCACGATGCTCGCGGTGGTGCTCGCCCTCACGCGAGGACTGGCGGCGCGACTCCGACAGGGGCATGCATGAGCGCCGCGTCGACCTCCCTCACGAACCGCCCGGTGATCTCGGCGCTCGCGCTGGCGGCGCTGCTGGTCGTGGTGCTCCTGCCGATGGCGGCCCTGCTGGTCTATGGCCTCACCGGACGATGGGATCGTCACTGGTGGCCGGAGGACCCGACGCTGCGCTGGATCGTCGATGCCGTCGTCGATCCGCGCGTGCAGGGCGCGGTGCTGCGCACGACGCTGCTCGCCTTGGCGAGCGCGACCCTGGCGCTGGTCTGCGGCGCGCTGGCGACGATTCCCGCGGCCCTCGCCGTGCAGCTCGACGACGGCCCGGCCGCTCGGCGGCTGCAGCGCACGCTGGACCTCGTCGCGCTGCTGCCGTTTGCGATCGCGCCGGTGGTGATCGCGATCAGCGCGCTGGAGCTGTTCGTCGGCCGCTGGGGCGGCTGGTTGCCGCTCCCGCTGGTCTACGTGGCGGTGGTCGCGCCGACGCTGTTCCCGCTCATCCACAAGACGCTGCAATCGGCGCTCGCGCAGCTGAACGCGGCCTCGTTGATCGAGGCCGGCCGCACGCTCGGCGCGAGCGACGGCCACGCCGTGCGACGCGTGCTGCTGCCCATGCTGGCGCCGGCGCTGCTCGCCGCGTTCCTGCTCGCGTGGGTCACGGCGGCGATGGAATTCGCGATCGCGAACCTGCTGCTCGGCGGCCAGCTGGAGCTGCTGCAGCCCTTGATGAACAGCCTGCGCAACGCCAACGGTCACCAGGCGGCGGCGCTGATGGTGCTGGCCTTCGTCGGCGTCGGAGCGATCGTCGCGGCGGTCGCCGCGCTCACCCGGCGCTGGACGACGGGCGCATCGCCGCGATGAGCGCGCTTCAGACCCTGCCCCTGCGCGCCGGCCCCCCCTCAAGAATCTCCGTGCGATGACCTCGACCGCCCCTTCGAACGCCCCTTCCACGATTCCTGCGACTTCTCCCGACGTCGAACTGACGGCGCAACTCGCAGTCCGCGGCGCTGAGCTGGCGCTGGGCGGGCGACCGGTCCTGCGCGGCATCGACCTGACGCTGGCGCGCGGCGAGGTCGTCGCGCTGCTCGGCGCATCGGGCTGCGGCAAGACGACGCTGCTGCGGTCGATCGCGGGACTGCAGCCGCTGGACCACGGCACGATCGCGATGTCCGGCCAGCAGGTGCAGACGCTGCCGCCGCAGCGCCGCGACATCGGCATGGTGTTCCAGCACTACGCGCTGTTCCCCAACCTGTCGGTGCGCGAGAACATCCGCTTCGGTCCGCTCGCGCGGGGCGAGGAAGCGTCGCTCGCCGACACGCGGGCGGACGAGTTGCTCGACCTCATCGACCTGCGCGCGCTCGCCGACCGGCTGCCGCAGGCGCTGTCGGGCGGACAGCGGCAGCGCGTCGCGCTCGCCCGGGCGCTGGCGACGCGGCCGATGCTGCTGCTGATGGACGAGCCGTTCTCGGCGCTCGACGAGCATTTCCGCCTGCCCCTGCGTCGGCAGTTCCGGCGGCTGCAGCGCGAGCTCGGCCAGAGCTGCGTGATCGTCACGCACGACCGCGAGGAGGCCTTCGAGATCGCCGACCGCGTGGCGGTCATGTTCGACGGCGTGATCGCGCAATGCGCGTCGCCGCGCGAGCTGCGCCGCGCGCCGGCGAACCGGCGGGTGGCGGACTTCCTGGGGATCTTCAACCGGCTGGACGCGAAGACGCTGGACGGCGCCTGGCGCCGCGACGCCGGGCACTGGATCGCGCCGGTGGAGGCGCTGGTGCTCGCTGACGGACAGGCCGGTGACGAGACGTCGCGCCAGGCGCTGCGATTCACGGCGACGCTGCGGGCGAGTTATCCGGGTCAGCAGCGGGTGGCCTGTGAGCTGGAGGGGCCGGGCGGCCAGACGCTGACGATGTGGCGTCGGCATGAGGACGCCGAGCTCGCGCCCGGCAGCGCCCTGCAGCTCGCGATCGCGGAGCCGGCGATGCGGTGGATCGAGGAGTGAATCGTTTCCCTCCCAAGGGCAGACAAGACCCGGCACCGATGACGACGGCGTGACAGCGCGCGCTCGGGCGCTCCCCCAAAAGGTTGGTGGCAGATCAACGGCGCCTCCTGCAGAATCGCCGTCGCTGATCAGGGAGAGAGGCGATCCGGCTCATGGCGCAAAGACGCTGGCCGGTTAGTCCGCGACTGCGGCCATTCCGGCGCGTCTGAAACTCCCTGACGTCTTTCTGATGTTCTCGGGAGTCCCTCACATGTCGATCCAACGGAACGCCTTCTTTGCGTTCATGACGCTGGCGTGTGCCGGTCCGGCCTTCGCGGCCGATTGCCACAAGATGTACAACAGCTCCGATTTCGTGAATCGGACCTTGCGGGTAGCCGGAGGCCTGCCGGGCTGCTTCGCCTCCCCGGATGCCGTGAAGGCCGCGCTGTGGGCCAAGGTGTCGCCTTTCATCGAGGAACCGGTCGATCGCCCGGAGTATGTGGAGACCAGTTCCATCGTCCAGGGGGGCTGCGTCCCCGCCCAGCTCAACCGGACGGACGCCACCTCCGTCCATGAGTGCAGCTACACGATCATCACCAAGACGGTGAGCAAACTCACCGGCCAGGTCTCGAGCCGTGAAACGAAGAGTCGTTTCGAGACGCTGATGGACTGTGGCTACGCCCTGAACACCACCTGGCGCTACGACCTCGGCATGTGCATGTCCTACCAGGACGTCCGTCCAGTCCAGATGTGCTCGGCGAAGCGGGAGTTCGGCAATCCGGTCGATGCGCTGACGGGGCGCAAGTCGCAGCGCGAGCAGGTGCTGACCTGGGGGCGCGGCCATTCGCTGGTGCTCACCTACGACCCCCTCGACGAGGCTCAGGATCTCTCGCGTTACCGCGAATCGACCCCCCGTTTCGGCGCTTTCTGGCACAGCAACCTGCACAAGCAGGGGCTGCGCAACGGCGACATCGACAGTCACATGATGTTCCTGCGCGGCGACGGGACGATGAAGTCCTTCGACAACTACGGAGCGATCCGATCCCCGCTCGAGCGCGATCGCCTGGTCCGCTCCAGCATCCCCTCGAACTGGACCAACTGGGTCTATTACGACACCCAGGCCTCGGCGGTCGAGACCTATCTGTCCAACGCCCTGTCGAGCGACCTGTCACGCATCCACTACGCGGACGGCCGGTATTTGGACGTCGGCTATGGCGAAACCCTGGCCAAGGACGGTGGTGCCATGACGGTGCGGGTGATCAGCGACGTCACCGATGAATCGGGCAGGAAGCTCTCGTTCGAGTACGAGCCCGATCCGATGTACGCCACAACGGTGAGGGTGAAGGCGGTGATCGATCCTGCCGGCCGGCGGTACATGTTCACCTACGACGTCAACGGGGGGCTGGCGACGATCCAGTTCCCCGACGCGACGACACGCGGCTACGCCTACGGCAATGCGAGCCTGCCGTGGGCCATCACCGCGCGCTACGACGAATCCCGCAACCAATACGGCAGCTACGAGTACGACACTGCGGGGCGGGCCATCTCGACGGCCACTGGCAGTTCGGGGGAGCGCTGGAGCATCTCGTGGGTCCGCGAGCCGAAGTGGATACTGAGCCAGACGGACGACATCCTGAATCGCGTGATCCGACGCGAGCGTCAACTGATCGATGCCATCCAGGCGGTGGCCACCGGCCCTGACGGACGCAGGGAGGTGGTCGACAGCGTGCCGCTGATGGGTTCTCCGATGCTCACGGGGCAGTCGCAGCCTGCGGGAGCCGGCTGTGAGGCGGCGAACTCGTCGGTCGCGTACGACAATGAAGCCAATGCGATCCGGCGCGTGGACTTCAACGGCGGCCAGTCGTGTCACGCGTATGTGGCGGGACGCCAGCTGGAGTCGTCGCGGGTCGAGGGTCTCGCGTCGGGCTCGACCTGCGCACCGGTACTGGCGGCTGACGCGACCTTGCCCGCCGCGGCGCGCAAGGTCAGCTCGCAGTGGCACCCGGATTGGCGCATGGCGACGAAAACGGCGGAGCCCCGTCGCATCACGACGCTGGTCTACAACGGCCAGCCCGACCCGTTCAACGGCAACGCGGTGGCCAGCTGCGCGCCCGTCGATGCAAAGCTGCCAGACAACAAGCCCATCGTCGTGCTGTGCAAGCGCGTCGAGCAGGCGACGACTGACGCGACGGGTGCCCAGGGCTT
>CAMPJJ010000074.1 GCA_946886855.1 uncultured Roseateles sp.
CCAAATTTTCGGCCGGACAATAAACAAAATCCGCCTCGCCGGGCTTTTTGCATTGCCCCCACTTTTCCACCATCGTCAGCAGGTTTCAGGTCGATTCGTGCGGATCGATGTCCCCCCTGCGCCTGCTTTTCGGTGTCGAGGTGGCCGCGGCTGTCCCGGTTTCGGGTGGGTACGACAGCCGGTTTGAGTTGATCCATCACTTGCACAGCAGTTCTTAAGTCCTTCATTCTGAACAACTTTTATTTCACGCACTGGCTTGATAATGGGAGCTAAGTAATTGATTTGATTGGGAAAAACGCCAAATTTCCTTGACCGGGCCCCGGACGACCATTAAAGTGGGAGAAAGTGCAATTCGGTGGGGCAAAGTGGCGAATGTCGTGTTTCAGGGGGCGAGTGCCTTGGCGTTGGACGCCAAGGGGCGCTTGACCGTCCCTGCACGGCACCGCGAGGTCCTGCAGGCGCTGTGCGGCGGCCAGCTGACGCTGACCAAGCACCCCGAAGGCTGCCTGATGGTCTTCCCCCGTCCCGCCTGGGAACAGTTCCGCGACAAGGTCGCCGCGCTGCCCATGTCCGCCGCCGGCTGGAAGCGGGTCTTCCTCGGCAACGCGCAGGATGTCGAGATCGACGCCGCCGCCCGCGTGCTGATCTCGCCCGAGCTGCGCACCGCCGCCGGCCTGCAGAAGGACACGATGCTGCTCGGCATGGGCAGCCACTTCGAACTCTGGGACGCCCAGGCCTACGCCGCCCACGAGGCCGCCGTGATGCAGTCCGAGATGCCGGCCGTGCTCCAGGACTTCAGCTTCTGACCGTCATGAGCGAGCCGACCCCTTCCTCCGCCGCCTCCGCCGCTCCCGTGTTCTCCCACACGACCGTGCTGCTGCACGAGACCGTCGACGGCGTGTTCACGACCCCCGACGGCCTCTACGTCGACGGCACCTTCGGACGCGGCGGCCATTCGCGCCTGCTGCTGTCGCGGCTGGGGGAGAAGGGGCGGTTGATTGCCATCGACCGCGATCCGGAGGCGGTCGCGGCCGCGACGTCCGGACAGACGCGGGTCGACGACCCGCGTTTCCACATCTGCCACAGCGCATTCGCCGACATGGCCGCGCAACTGGACGCGCTGGGCGTGGCGCAGGTCGACGGCATCCTGCTGGACCTGGGCGTCTCCAGCCCGCAGATCGACAACCCGGAGCGGGGCTTCAGCTTCCGCTTCGACGGCCCCCTCGACATGCGCATGGACACGACGCGGGGCGAAAGCGCCGCGGACTTCATCGCCCGCGCGGAGGTGGACCAACTTGCACAGGTGATCCGCGACTATGGCGAAGAACGGTTTGCTCTCCCGATTGCAAAGGCGCTTGTGGCTCGCCGGGAAGGCGGGCGCCCTGTCCGCACAACCGCCGAGCTTTCCCAAGTCGTGGCTGGTGCAGTCAAAACCCGCGAGCCGGGCAAGGACCCTTCGACGCGCACATTTCAGGCTCTACGGATATTCGTCAACGCCGAGCTTGAAGAGCTGCAGCAGGGGCTGAGCGCCGCGCTGGCCAGGCTCAAGCCGGGCGGCCGCCTGGCGGTGATCAGCTTCCACTCGCTGGAAGACCGCATCGTCAAGAACTTCATCGCCGAGCACAGCAAGGAAGTGTTCGACCGCCGCGCCCCGTTCGCCGAGCCCAAGCCGCAGCCCTTGCGCGCCATCGCGCGCATCAAGCCGAGCGAGGCCGAGGTCGCCGCCAATCCGCGCGCCCGCTCGTCGATCCTGCGCGTGGCCGAGCGCACCGACGCGCCGCTGCCGCCGCCGGTCGCCGAAGACACCGGCAAGCGCAAGAAGGGCGGTCGTCGATGATCGGCCGCCTGAACCTGCTGCTGATCGCCGCGGTGCTGGTGTCCGGCTTCTACCTGGTGCGCAGCGCCTACGAGTCGCGCCGCCTGTTCACCGAGCTCGATCGCGCGCAGACCGAGGGCCGCCGGCTCGATGCCGACTACCAGAAGCTGCTGGCCGACCGCCAGGCGCAGGCGACCAACCTGCGCGTCGAGCAGGTCGCGCGCGAGCGGCTGAAGATGCGTCCGATCTCGCCGGCGATCACCTTCAATCCGGACGCGCCGGCGATCGAGGCCAGCGGCGTGCGCGGTCGCGCGCCGGCCCAGGCGCAGGGGGCGGCCCGATGATCGGCAAGCTCCGCAAGAAGCTGGGGCACAGCGCCCGCAATGCCTCGCGCAACGCGGCCCGAAGCGCCGCGCGCAACGGCGTCACCCGCGGCGTCAGCTATTCGAGCAGCCCGCTGCTGGCGTCCAAGACGCCGCCGTGGCGCTCGCGTTTCCTGGTCGCGCTGGTGGGCCTGGCGTTCACCGGCCTGCTGGCCCGCGCGGCCTACATCCAGCTGATCGGCGAGGACTTCTTCCAGCGCCAGGGCGAGGCGCGCTACGCCCACAAGATGGAGCTGCCCGCCAGCCGCGGCAAGATCAGCGACCGCGGCGGCCAGGTGCTGGCCGCCAGCGTCGCCGTGCCGTCGATCTGGGCCTTCCCGAAGGAAGTCGACACCGATCCCGAGAAGCGCCGCCAGCTCGCGAAACTGCTCGACATGTCGCGCGCGGAGCTCGACAAGCGCCTCGACCCGGCCAACCGTTTCGTGTTCCTGCGCCGCCAGGCCGACGACGAGACCGCCCGCAAGATCAAGGAACTCGGCCTGAAGGGCGTGTTCCAGGACCGCGAGTACAAGCGCCAGTACCCCGAGGGCGAGGCCGCCGCGCACATCGTCGGCTTCACCAACCTCGAGGAGCAGGGCCAGGAAGGCATCGAGCTCGCGTTCCAGAAGGACCTGCAGGGCCGCGACGGCTCGCGCTCGGTCGTGCGCGACCGGCTGGGCCGCGTCGTCGAGGACATCGGCGAGCGCATCCCCGAGACCAACGGCAAGGACATCGAGCTGTCGATCGACGCGAAGGTCCAGTTCTTCGCCTACCAGCGCGTGCGCGACGCGGTGGCGGAGAACAACGCCAAGGCGGGCTCGGTGGTCGTGCTGGATGCCCGCACGGGCGAGGTGCTGGCGCTGGCCAACTATCCGAGCTACGACCCGGGCCACCGCCAGAACCTGTCCGGCGAGCAGCTGCGCAACCGCGCGCTGACCGACGTCTTCGAGCCCGGCTCGACGATGAAGCCGTTCACGACCGCGCTGGCGCTGGAGACCGGCCGCGTGCGTCCCGACACGCTCTTGAGCACGGGCCCGCGCAGCGTGGTGATCTCCGGCTGGTCGCCGACCGACGCGCACCCGCACGGCGACCTGACCGTGACGCAGGTGATCCAGAAGTCCAGCAACATCGGCGCCGCGCGGATGGCGCTGATGATGCAGCCGCGCGAGATGCACGAGATGTTCACCGCGATCGGCCTGGGCCAGCGCCCGCAGATCGACTTCCCCGGCGCGGTGACCGGCAAGCTGCGCCCGTGGAAGAGCTGGCGGCCGATCGAGCAGGCGACGATGAGCTACGGCTACGGCCTGTCCGCGTCGCTGCTGCAGCTGGCGCGCGCCTACACGGTCTTCGCGCGCGACGGCGACATCATCCCGATCACGATGACCAAGCACCCGGCCGACCAGCCGGTGAACGGCATCAAGGTCTTCAGCCCCAAGGTCGCCGCGGACATCCGCGGCATGCTGCAGATGGCGGCCGGGCCGGGCGGCACGGCGCCGCAGGCGATGGTGCCCGGCTACAGCGTCGGCGGCAAGTCCGGCACGGCGCACAAGCAGGAAGGCAAGGGCTACGCGAGCCACAAATACCGTTCGTGGTTCGTGGGCATCGCGCCGATTTCCAGGCCGCGCATCATCGTGGCGGTGATGGTCGACGAGCCGAAGAACGGCCAGTACTTCGGCGGCGCGGTCGCGGGTCCGGTCTTCAGCCAGGTGGTGGCGCAGACGCTCAGGTTGCTGGGCGAGGCGCCGGACCTCGACGTGAAGCCGCAGATCGTGGCGCAGCAACGGCTGCAAGCCGTCGACGAGAGTTTCTGA
The DNA here is from genome assembly GCA_946886855.1 of uncultured Roseateles sp. The sequence goes on from CAMPJJ010000074.1 coordinate 3,990, forward strand.
GCGGGCGCTAACCATGTTGATGCATCTGAAATCCCCCGAAGCCGCCGCCCGCTGGCTGCAGGAATGGACCCCGAGCGGCCAGCTGCGCACGGACAGCCGCGCCGTGGGCCCGGGCGACGCGTTCATCGCGTGGCCGGGTTATGCGAAGGACGCGCGGCAGTTCGTCGCGGGCGCGCTGGCGGCCGGCGCGGCGACCGCGCTGGTGGAGCACGCCGGCGCGGCCGGGTACGGCTTCACCGACGCGCGCATCGCGTCGCTGCCGGACCTGAAGCTGAACTGCGGCCGCATCGCGTCGGCGTTCTACGGCGAACCGAGCCGGCGCCTGAACGTGCTCGCGGTCACCGGCACGAACGGCAAGACCTCCAGCGCCTGGTGGATCGCGCAGGCGCTGACGCTGCTGGGCTCGCGCTGCGGCGTGATCGGCACGCTGGGTGTCGGCCAGCCGCCGGTGCCGGCCGTGGGGCAGGGCGCCGTGCCGGGAGCGGCGACGTCCGCGTCGATCGAAGCCACCGGCCTGACGACGCCCGATCCGGTCCGCCTGCAGGAAGCCTTCAAGCGCATGGCCGACGACGGTTTCGGCGCGTGCGCGATCGAGGCCTCGTCGATCGGCATCGAGGAACACCGGCTGACCGGCACGACCCTCCAGGTCGCGCTGTTCACCAACTTCACGCAGGACCATCTGGATTACCACGGCGGCATGGACGCCTACTGGGCGGCCAAGCGCAAGCTGTTCGACTGGGACGGCCTGAAGGCCGCGGTGCTGAACCTCGACGATCCCAAGGGCGTCGAGCTGGCGGCCGAACTGGGCGCCGCCGGCAAGCTCGACGTGTGGACCTACGGCCTGGACCGCGCCGACGCGCGCCTGAGCGCCGTCGACCTGCGCCACGACGCCCACGGCCTGGCGTTCACGCTGCGCGAGGGCGCCGCGTCGGTGCCGGTGCAGACCGGCCTGATCGGCGACTACAACGTGTCCAACCTGCTCGGCGTGATCGCCGGGCTGCGGGCGCTGGGCCATGGGCTCGAGGACATCGCGCGCGTGGCCGCGCTGGTGACGCCGGTGCCGGGCCGCATGCAGCGCGTGGGCAGCGGTCGCGAGCTGCCGCAGCTGGTGGTCGACTACGCCCACACGCCGGACGCGCTGGAGAAGGCGCTGAGCGCGCTGCAGCCGCTGGCCGCCGCGCGCGGGGGCGAGCTTCGTGTCGTGTTCGGTTGCGGCGGCGACCGCGATCCGACCAAGCGCCCGCTGATGGGCGCGATCGCCGCGCGGCTGGCCGCGCACGTCGTGCTGACCAGCGACAACCCGCGCACCGAGGACCCGCTGAAGATCCTCGCCGACATCGAGGCCGGCCTGCCGGCCGGTCTGACACCTGGTGCGACGCGTGAAGTGATCGCGGACCGTGCGGCAGCGATCTCGCGCGCCGTCGACCAGGCGGGCGCGCGCGATGTCGTGCTCGTCGCCGGCAAGGGCCACGAGGATTACCAGGAGATCCGCGGCGAGCGCCGTGCGTTCTCCGACGTGCAGGCGGCTCGCGCCGCGTTGATCGAAAGGGCGGGGCTGTGATGCTGACGCTCGGACGCGCGTTCGACCTGCTGTCGCCGCTGCTGCCCGCTGCGACGCTGGTCGGCGAGCCTGCCACGCCGCTGCTGCGCGTGCACACCGACACGCGCTCGCTGCGCGCGGGGGACCTGTTCGTCGCGCTGCGCGGCGAACGTTTCGACGCGAACGATTTCCTGGCCCAGGCGAAGGCCTCCGGCGCGGCCGCGGCCATCGCCGAACGCGGCCTGGCCGAGGCAGGCCTGCCCGGCCTGCTGGTGCCCGACGCGAAGGCCGCGCTGGGCCTGCTCTCGCAGGCCTGGCGCGAACAGCACCATCTGCCGGTGATCGCCGTCACCGGCAGCAACGGCAAGACCACGGTGACGCAGATGATCGCGTCCATCCTGCGCGCCTGGCTGGGCGACGCGGCGATGCTCGCGACCGAAGGCAACTTCAACAACGAGATCGGTGTGCCGCTGACGCTGCTGCGCCTGCGCCAGAACGACGCCGTGTGGCATCGCGCGGCGGTGGTCGAGCTCGGCATGAACCACCCGGGCGAGATCGCGCCGCTGTCCGCGATGACGCAGCCGACGGTCGCGCTGGTCAACAACGCGCAGCGCGAGCATCAGGAGTTCATGCACACCGTCGAGGCGGTCGCGCGCGAGAACGGCGCCGTGATCGACGCGCTCGGCACGGCGGGTGTCGCGGTGTTCCCCGCTGAAGATCCCTGCGCGCCGGTGTGGCAGTCGCAGGCCGTGGGCCGCGCGACGCTGACCTTCGCGCTTCAAGGCCAGGCCGACGTGATGGGCCGCGCGCAATGGGTCGCGCCGGCCGATGCGAGCGTCGCAGCCGCCGCCGCTGTCGCAAGCGCTGCGGTCGGCGCCGGCGGCCCCGGTGATGTCGGTGGTGTTGGTGTTGGTGTTGGTGGTGTCGGTGGTGCGGGCCATTGGGCGATCGAGATCCTCACGCCCGCCGGGACCATCCCGGTCGCGCTGGCGATGGCCGGGCAGCACAACGTCCGCAACGCGCTGGCTGCCGCGGCCTGCACGCTGGCCGCGGGCGCGCCGCTGGCGGCGATCCGCGACGGGCTGCAGTCGTTCAAGGCCGTGAAGGGCCGCTCGGCGCTGCAGACGGCGGTGTGGCAGGGCCGTCGCATCACGCTGATCGACGACAGCTACAACGCCAACCCCGACAGCGTGCGCGCCGCCATCGACGTGCTGGCCGAGCTGCCGGGCACGTCCTGGCTGGTCCTCGGCGACATGGGCGAGGTCGGCGAGCAGGGCCCCGCCTTCCACCAGGAAGTCGGCGCCCATGCGGCCGACCAGGGCCTGGCCGCGCTGTGGACGGCCGGCGCCGCCGCGCGCGACGCCGCGACCGCGTACGGCGCGGGCGCCCGCGCGTTCGACACCGTCGCCGACCTGATCGGTGCGCTGAAGGACGCGCCGCAAGTGCAGAACATCCTGGTCAAGGGTTCGCGCTTCATGAAGATGGAACAGATCGTGGCCGCCTTGCAGTCCGGCGGCCCAGGAGACCCCCATGCTGCTTAGTCTGGCCCAGTGGCTGCAGGCCAACTACCCTGAACTGGGGTTTCTTCGTGTCTTCAACTACATCACCTTCCGCGCGGTGATGGCGGCGCTGACGGCGCTGCTGATCGGCCTGGCCTTCGGCCCGTGGGTGATCCGCCGCCTGACCGAGCTCAAGATCGGCCAGCCGATCCGCGAGTACGGCGTGCAGCAGCATCTGGCCAAGAGCGGCACGCCGACCATGGGCGGCGTGCTGGTGCTGATCGGCATCGGCATCTCGACGCTGCTGTGGTTCGACTGGTCCAACCGCTTCGTCTGGGTGGTGATGCTGGTGACGATGGGCTTCGGCCTGATCGGCTGGGTGGACGACTACCGCAAGGTGGTCAACAAGGACCCCGAGGGCATGCGCAGCCGCGAGAAGTTCCTGTGGCAGTCCCTCATCGGCCTGATCGCCGCGATCTACCTGGCCTTCAGCGTGTCGGAGACCAGCTTCCTGGGCGTGGTGCAGCTGTTCTTCCGCTGGGTCACGAGCGGCTTCTCGACCGAGCTGCCGCCCAAGGCCGACCTGATGCTGCCCTTCTTCAAGTCGATCAGCTACCCGCTGGGCGTGTTCGGCTTCATCGGGCTGTCCTACCTCGTCATCGTGGGCACCAGCAACGCGGTGAACTTCACCGACGGGCTGGACGGCCTGGCGATCATGCCGGTGGTGATGGTGGGCTCGGCGCTGGGCGTCTTCGCCTACGTGACGGGCTCGTCGGTGTACAGCCGCTACCTGCTGTTCCCCTACATCCCCGGCGCCGGCGAACTGCTGATCTTCTGTGCCGCGCTCGCGGGCGCGGGGCTGGCCTTCCTGTGGTTCAACGCGCACCCGGCGCAGGTCTTCATGGGCGACGTGGGCGCGCTGGCGCTGGGCGGCGGCCTGGGCACCCTGGCCGTCATCACGCGCCAGGAGATCGTGCTCGGCATCATGGGCGGCGTCTTCGTCGCCGAGGTGCTGTCGGTGATGCTGCAGGTGACCTGGTTCAAGTACACGAAGAAGAAGTACGGCGAGGGCCGGCGCATCTTCAAGATGGCGCCGCTGCACCACCACTTCGAGAAGTCGGGCTGGAAGGAGACGCAGGTCGTCATCCGGTTCTGGATCATCACGATGCTGCTGTGCCTGGTCGGCCTGGCCAGCCTGAAGCTGCGCTGAGCGGAACGGAACGACGATGTCCTCCCTGCACTTCCCGGCGCTCTTCCAGGACCGGCACGCCCTCGTGCTGGGCCTGGGCGACTCCGGGCTCGCGATGGCGGCCTGGGCCGCGCGCCTGGGCGCGCGCGTCACCGTCTGGGACAGCCGCGAGCAGCCGCCGCAGTTGGCCGCGCTGCGCGAGCGTCTGCCGGACGCCGCGTTCGAGCACGGCGACTTCTCGCCGGAATTGCTGGCCACGATCGATCACAGCTGGGTGCTGCTGAAGAGCCCCGGCCTGTCGCCGCTGGACGCGCGGCTGAAGCCGCTGCTCGCGCGGGCGGAAGAGATCGGCCTGCGCGTGCGCGGCGAGCTGGAGCTGTTCGCGCACGCGCTGGCGGAGCTGAAGACCTTGTATCGCTACGAGCCCGGCGTGCTCGCGATCACCGGCACCAACGGCAAGACGACGACCACCAGCATGACCGCGCTGCTGGTCGAACGCGCCGGCCGCCGCGTGGCGATGGCCGGCAACATCGGTCCGACGCTGCTGGGCACCTTGAGCGACGCGCTCGACAAGGAGCCGATGCCGCAGCCGAAGCAGGACGAGGTCGCCGCCGACATCGCCGCCGAAGCCGATGCGGCCGACGCCGCGGATGAAGCCGTCGTCGACCTGGCCGTGGCGTCCGTCGTGTCGACGGAGCCCGGAGAGACCGTCGCGGTCGAGGACGTCGGCGAGGTGCCCGAAGTCCCGAACGCCGACGTGCTGCTGGAATCGTTCGACGCGAACGAGATCGAGCCGGCCGACATCGCCGGTTCGACCGGGCCGGTCGAGCCCCTTGCATCGATTGAACCTGCGGCGCAGTCCGCGGCTGCGCAGGCGTCGACCGACGACCGCACGGCGCTGGAGACCGTCGCCGACCTGCTCGACGAGCAGCCGCTGCCGATCAAGCCGCCGGCGCCCAGGCCGGCCGAGTTCGAGGTGCTGCCGCAGGTCTGGGTGCTGGAGCTGTCGAGCTTCCAGCTGGACGGCGTGAAGGGCTTCGAGCCGAGCGCCGGCGCGGTGCTCAACATCACGCAGGACCACCTGGACTGGCACGGCGACATGCCGGCCTATGCCCGCGCCAAGGGCCGCGTCTTCGGCGAGCACGGCGTGCTGGTCATCAACCGCGACGACCCCGAGGTCGAGGCGCTGGTGCCCGCGCCGATCACCGTCAAGCAAGGCCGCGGCCGCCCGGCGAAGGTGGTCGAGCGCCAGGTCGTGCGCTTCGGCCTGGATGCGCCGCGCCGTCCCGGCGACTTCGGCCTGCTGCTCGAGAACGGCATGGCCTGGCTGGTCCGCGCCCGCGAGCAGGAAGAAGAGCTGAAGGGCCTGAAGCGCCGCAAGGACGACGAGGAGGACCTCATCATCCAGCGCCTGATGCCCGCCGACGCGCTGCGCGTGCGCGGTCGCCACAACGCCGCGAATGCGCTGGCGGCGCTGGCGCTGGCCACGGCCATCGACTGCCCGCTGGCGCCGATGCTGCACGGCCTGCGCGAGTACCGCGGCGAGCCGCACCGCGTCGAGTTCGTCACCTCGATCAAGGGCGTCGATTTCTACGACGATTCCAAGGGCACCAACGTCGGCGCCACCGTCGCCGCCGTCATGGGCCTGGGCGCCGACCGCGCGCCGGCCAAGCTGGTGATGATCCTGGGCGGCGACGGCAAGGGGCAGGACTTCTCGCCGCTCGCCACGCCGATCGCGCTGCATGCGCGCGCGGTGGCGCTGATCGGCCGCGACGCGCCGCAGATCGAGGCCGCGCTGCAGGACAGCGGCGTCGTGATGCATCGCCACGACTCGCTCGAGGCCGCGACGCACTGGTCGCTCGCCCAGGCGCAAGCCGGCGACAGCGTGCTGCTGAGCCCGGCCTGCGCCAGCCTGGACATGTTCCGCAACTACGCCCATCGCGCCGAGGTGTTCATCGCCACCGTGCGCGAACTGGCGGAAGACGAGGGCCTCATCGGATGAGCGGCGCCTCCTTCTTCGAGACCGTGAGCGAGCGGGTGAGCGAGCGCGTGCGCGCGCTGGCCTCGCGCCGCGGGACGGGTGCGCGCGCCGCGGGCGCCGGCGGTGCCGGCAGCATCGACGTGCCGGTGCGCGACTGGGTGTCCACCTCGGCCGGCCAGCCCACGCGCCTGCTGGGCTTCGACCTGACGCTGATCTGGGTCGTGCTGTCGCTGCTCGCGCTGGGCCTGCTGATGGTCTATTCGGCCTCGATCGCGCTGCCCGACAACCCCAAGTTCGCGAAGTACCAGCCGATGCACTTCTTCGTGCGTCAGAGCCTGTTCATCGCGATCGGCCTGCTGGCGGGCTGGATCACCGTGATGGTGCCGGTGAGCTTCTGGGAGCGCCACGCGCCCAAGATCTTCGTCGTCGCGCTGGCGCTGCTGATGGTCGTGCTGATCCCGCACGTCGGCAAGGGCGTCAACGGGGCGCGCCGCTGGCTGCCGCTGGGCGTCATGAACTTCCAGCCCTCCGAGCTGGCCAAGCTGGCCATCGCGATGTACGCGGCCAACTACATGGTCCGCAAGATGGAGGTGAAGGAGAACTTCGTCCGCGCCGTGTGGCCGATGGCCGCCGCCCTGGCCTTCACCGGCATGCTGCTGCTGGCGGAGCCGGACATGGGCGCCTTCATGGTCATCGCGGCCATCGCGATGGGCATCCTGTTCCTGGGCGGCGTCAACGGCCGCATGTTCTTCCTCAGCGTCGCGGTGCTGATCGGCGCCTTCGTGCTGATGATCACCTTCAGCGACTTCCGCCGCGAGCGGATCTTCGCCTACCTGAATCCGTGGGACGAGAAGTACGCGCAGGGCAAGGCCTACCAGCTGACGCATTCGCTGATCGCCTTCGGCCGCGGGGAGTTCTTCGGCCAGGGCCTGGGCGCCAGCCTCGAGAAGCTGCATTACCTGCCCGAGGCCCACACCGACTTCCTGCTCGCCGTGATCGGCGAGGAGCTCGGCTTCATCGGCGTGGCTGTCGTGATCTTCGCGTTCTTCTGGCTGTCGCGCCGGCTCTTCCACATCGGCCGCCAGGCGGTGGCGCTGGACCGCGTCTTCGCCGGCCTCTACGCGCAGGGCATCGGGATCTGGATGGGCGGCCAGGCCTTCATCAACATGGGCGTGAACCTCGGTGCGCTGCCGACCAAGGGCCTGACGCTGCCGCTGATGAGCTACGGCGGCTCGGCCACCGTCTTGAATTGCGTTGCCTTGGCCATCTGCCTGCGCATCGACATCGAGAACAGACAATTGATGCGAGGGGGCCGCGCATGAGTGCAGCGCCGGGCCGCCCCAAGCAAGCTCACGTCCCGTCGGGGGACCGGACGCGGCGTGCCGCGGACGAGGGGTCCACATGAGCACGCGTCACCTCGTCGTGATGGCCGCCGGTACGGGCGGTCACGTCATTCCTGGATTGGCCGTGGCTGCGGAAATGCAGCGGCGCGGCTGGACCGTGTCCTGGCTCGGCACCGAAGCCGGCATGGAGAACAAGCTCGTGCCGCCGTCCGGCCTGCCGATGGACCGGCTGTCCTTCGCCGGACTGCGCGGCAAGGGCCTCAAGCATTCGCTGCTCGGCGTCGTGCGCCTGTTCAAGGCGCTGGGGCAGAGCGCCCACGTCTTCAGCGCGCGCAAGGCCGACGCGGTGCTCGGCATGGGCGGCTACGTCTGCTTCCCCGGCGGCCTGATGGCCTGGGTGATGCGGCGTCCGCTGATGCTGGTGAACGCCGACGCGGCGCTGCTGCTGTCCAACAAGGCGCTCGCGCCGGTCGCGAGGAAGATCGCCTTCGGCTTCGACGGCCTCGCCGCCGCGCAGCAGAAGAAGAGCGTCGTCACCGGCAACCCGGTCCGCGTCGAGATCGAGGACCTGCCCGCGCCCGAGCTGCGCTTCGCCGATCGCAACGGTCCGCTGAAGGTGCTGGTGGTCGGCGGCTCGCTGGGGGCGCGTGCGATCAACGACGTGCTGCCGCAGACGCTCGCGCTGTGGGACGAGCACCAGCGGCCGCTGGTCACGCATCAGACGGGCGAAGCCAACTTCCCGCTCGTGCAGGCCGCCTACGCGAAGGTGGGCGTTCAGGCCGAGGTCGTGCCCTTCATCACCGACATGGCGCAGCGCCTGGCCGACGCCGACGTGGTGATCTGCCGCGCCGGCGCGGTGACGGTGTCCGAGCTGTGCGCGGCCGGCGTCGCGAGCATCCTGGTGCCGCTGGTCGTGAGCACGACTTCGCACCAGCGCGACAACGCGCAGTACATGGCGCAGCACAACGCGGGCACGCACCTGCCCCAGGGCGAGCTCAGCGCGCAGGCGCTGTTCGACCTGCTGCAGCAGCCGCGCGAGCACTGGCTGGCGATGGCCTCGAAGGCGCGCTCGCTGGCGCGTCCGCGCGCGGCGGGCCGCGTGGCCGATGAACTCGAGGCGCTCGTCAACGAGCGCGACGCCAAGTCCGGCAACGGAGCGCGCGCATGAAACACGCCCTCCAACGCATCCACTTCACCGGCATCGGCGGCGCCGGCATGAGCGGCATCGCCGAACTGCTGGTGGCGCAGGGCTATCGCGTCAGCGGCTCCGACCAGGGCGAGAGCGAGACCACGCGTCGCCTGCGCGCGCTGGGCGTCCACGTGAAGATCGGCCATGCCGCCGAACACGTCGGCACCGCGCAGGTGCTGGTCAAGTCCAGCGCGATCAAGGCCGACAACCCCGAGCTGATGGCCGCCCACCAGCACGGCATCCCCGTGCTGCTGCGCGCGCAGATGCTGGCCGAGCTGATGCGCCCGCGCATGGGCATCGCCGTCGCCGGCACGCACGGCAAGACGACGACGACCTCGCTGCTGACGACGGTGATGCAGCAGGCCGGGCTCGATCCGAGCTATGCGATCGGCGGGCAGCTGCTGGCCGCGGGCGCCAACGCGGCGCTGGGCGGCGGGCTGCACATGGTCGTCGAGGCGGACGAATCGGACGCCTCCTTCCTGCACCTGCTGCCGCAGCTGGCGATCGTCACCAACATCGACGCCGACCACATGGACACCTACGGGCATGACATGGCCCGTCTGCGTCAGGCCTTCGTCGACTTCCTGCACCGGATGCCGTTCTGGGGCGCGGCCGTGCTCTGCGGCGACGATGCCGGCGTGCGCAGCATCGTGCCGATGTTGTCGCGGCCGGTGATCCTCTACGGGTTCGACGCGGGCAACGCCGTGCGCGCGACCGATGTCGCCGCCGAAGCGGGCGGAGGCATGCGCTTCGTCGCGCTGCGCCGCGACCGCCAGGGCCGCGAGCTGCCGGCGCTGAACGTGCTGCTGCGCCTGAACGGCCAGCACAACGTGCTGAACGCGTTGTCGGTGATCGCGATGGCGATGGAGCTGGGCGTCGACGACGCCGCGCTGCTGCAGGGCTTGGCGAATTTCGGCGGCGTGGGCCGCCGCTTCCAGTCCTATGGCGAGCTGCCGGTGATGAACACCGCCGAGAGCGCCGACGCCGCGTCGGCCGGCGCGGCATCCGGCGGCGCGGCAGGCCCTGGCACCGCACTGCTCATCGACGACTACGGCCACCACCCGGTGGAAATGCAGGCCGTGCTGAAGGCCGCGCGCGGCGCCTATCCGGGCCGTCGCCTGGTGCTGGCCTTCCAGCCGCACCGCTACACGCGCACCCGCGACTGCTTCGAGGAATTCGCCGACGTCCTGGCACAGGCCGACGGCGTGCTGCTGACCGAGATCTATGCCGCCAGCGAGTCCCCGCTGCCCGGCATCAGCGGCGAAAGCCTGGCGCGCGCGGTCACCGACCGCGGCACCGCGGCGGGCTTCGTCGGCGACTGGCAGGGACTGCCGCAGGCGATCGCCCACCAGGCGCGCGCCGGCGATGTGGTGATCGTGATGGGGGCCGGCTCGATCGCCGCCGTCCCCGCGCGCACCGTTGAACTCATGACGAAGGGAGGCCGCGCATGACCACGGACCTCGGCAATGCTTCCGCGCCCTCGGCGCTGTATCACCACCTGGGCATCGATCGCATCGACGCGAAGTCGCTCGGCAAGGTCGCCGTGCTCTTCGGCGGCGACTCGGCCGAACGCGAGGTCTCGCTGATGTCGGGCAGCGGCGTGCTGGCCGCGCTGCAGTCCGAAGGCGTGGACGCGCATGCCTTCGACCCGGGCCAGCGCAACCTGCTCGAGCTCAAGTCGGAGGGTTTCCAGCGCGCCTTCATCGCGCTGCACGGCCGCCACGGCGAGGACGGCACGGTGCAGGGCGCGCTCGAGCTGATGGGCATCCCCTACACGGGCTCCGGCGTGATGGCCTCGGCCATCGCGATGGACAAGATCACGACCAAGCGCGTCTGGCTGGCCGACCAGCTGTCGACGCCGCGCTGGGTCAGCCTCAAGCGCGGCGAGCTGCAGCGCGAGCGCGTCCGCGCCGTGCCGGATGAACTCGGTCTGCCGATCTTCGTCAAGCCGCCGCACGAGGGCTCCTCCATCGGGGCGAGCAAGGTGATGGGCTACTCGGACATGCAGGCGGCGGTTGAACTCGCCGCGAAGTACGACGCCGAAGTGCTGTGCGAGGAATTCGTCGACGGCGCCGAGCTGACCTGCCCGGTGCTGGGCGAAGGCGCCGATGCGATCGCGCTGCCGGTCATCGAGATCCGCGCCGAAGGCGGCAACTACGACTACCAGAACAAGTATTTCACCGACACGACCCAGTATCTGGTCGGCCAACTGCCGGCCGACGAGCAGGCCCGCGTGCAAGACCTGGTGCTGGCCGCCTACCGCTCGCTGGGCGCGCGCGGCTGGGGCCGCGTCGACGTGATGCGCCGCAACGCCGACGGCCGGCTGTTCCTGCTGGAGATCAACACCTCGCCGGGCATGACCTCCCATTCGCTGGTGCCGAAGGCCGCCGCCGCCGTCGGCATCTCCTACCCGAAGCTGTGCCTGTACCTCCTGTCGCAAGCGCGGCTGGACAGTCAGGCCTGAACGGATTCGCACGAGACCCCGAGCCACCGCCATGGGCGCCACCTTCACCCACACCGCCAGCCCGCTGCCGCCGGACATCCGCGTGATGAACGGCGTGGCCGGCCTGCTGCTGGCCGTCGTGGCGCTGGCCGCGGGGGCGGTGGGCCTGCATTGGCTGGCGAGACAACCGGCGTTCTCGATCAAGTCGATCACGGTCGAGGGCGACGTGAGCCGCAACAGCAGCGCGTCGCTGCGCGCCAACGCGCTGCCGCGGCTGACCGGCAATTTCCTGACGATGAACCTGCAGCAGGCGCGCGCCGCCTTCGAGTCGGTGCCCTGGGTGCGGCACGCGACCGTGCGCCGGGTGTGGCCGCTGCACCTCGTGGTCGCGCTCGAGGAGCACCGTCCCGCCGCCTACTGGGAAACCAAGGCCGAAAACGCCGACGCGGACAGCGAGGCGGTCGTCGATACCCGGCTGGTGAACAGTTTCGGCGAGGTCTTCGAGGCGAATCTCGGCGACGTCGAGGATGAGGACCTGCCCACCCTGGCCGGTCCCGCCAAATCCTCCGCCGCGATGCTGGCGATGTGGCGGCAACTCGATCCCTTGACCCACGGAAAACTGGACGAGGGCGTCGCCCGGCTGGATTTGTCCGGCCGCGGCTCCTGGAAGGCGACGCTCGAGAAGGGGGCGATCGTCGAGCTCGGCCGCGGCAGCGAGGCCGAGGTCGTCGCCCGGTATGGCCAGTTCATCGCCAGCATTCCCCAGATCACCGCCCGCTACCGCAGCTCGCTGGTATCGGCGGACCTCCGCCACGAATCCGGATATGCGGTCCGGCTCGCGGGCGTGACGACGGTTACCACTGCGCCCAAGGGCGCCAAGAAGAATTGAGGACAGGCATGGCCAAGGAATACAAGGATTTGGTCGTCGGGTTGGACATCGGCACCGCCAAGATCATGGCGGTGGTGGCCGAGGTGATGGGGGACGGCCAATTGCGCATCGCCGGTCTGGGCGTCGCGCCCAGCCACGGCCTCAAGCGCGGCGTCGTGGTCAATATCGACGCCACCGTCCAGTCCATCCAGCAGGCCTTGAAAGAGGCCGAAATGATGGCCGACTGCCGGATTTCGAGGGTTTATACCGGGATTACCGGCAGCCATATCCGCGGCCAGAACTCGACCGGGATGGTGATCGTGCGGGACAAGGAAGTCACGCCGGTGGATGTCGCCCGGGTCGTGGAAACCGCCAAGGCCATCAATATCCCCAACGACCAGCGCCTGCTTTTGGTCGAACCCCAGGAATTCGTCATCGACGGCCATGAGGTGAAAGAGCCGATCGGCATGAGCGGCGGCCGCCTGGAGGTCAAGGTCCACATCGTGACCGGCGCCCAGAGCGCGGCCGAGAACATCGTCAAGTGCGTGCGCCGCTGCGGGCTGGAAGTCGAGCAACTCGTGCTGAATCCTAGCGCTTCCAGTTTGGCGGCACTGACTTCGGACGAGCGCGACCTGGGCGTCGCCTTGGTCGACATCGGCGCCGGCACGACCGACGTGGCGATTTTCACGGGCGGCTCCATCCGCCATACCGCGGTGATTCCGATCGCCGGCGACCTGATTACCAGCGATATCGCGATGGCGCTGCGCACCCCGACCAAGGATGCGGAGGAAATCAAGGTCGAGCATGGCGTGGCCAAGCAATTGCTGGCCGATCCGGCGGATCAGGTGGAAGTTCCGGGTTTGGGCGACCGGGCACCCCGCATGCTCTCCAAGCAGGCTTTGGCCGGGGTCATCGAACCTCGGGTCGAGGAAATCTTCTCGCTGGTCCACCAGGTCATCCGGGAATCCGGCTACGAAGAGCTGTTGTCCTCCGGAATTGTCCTGTCGGGCGGTTCCTCGGTGATGCCGGGGATGGTGGAACTGGCCGAGGATATTTTCCTGAAACCGGTACGTCGGGGAAATCCGACCTACAACGGCGCATTGTTCGACATGGTGGCCAATCCCCGTTCGGCCACCGTGATGGGATTGTTGGAGGAAGCGCGGCTGTCGCGCACACGGGGATTCAAGGCGGCGCAGCAGGCGGGGTCGGTGAAGACCTTGTTCGGTCGCGCCAAGGACTGGTTCCTGGGGAATTTCTAAGAAGCTGGCTCTGACCGGCTCACGCTTTCTTTACGACGTTTGAGGGTTTTGCCCCCTAAAAAAGGGTGGATCCCACTTCTATTTTGCTGATGGCAACTGCACAATATGGACAGGAGGTTTGATATGGCGATCGAGATGATCGAAGAGTTTGATCAAGGCACCCAGATCAAGGTGATCGGCGTGGGCGGCGGCGGCGGCAACGCGGTCGAGCACATGATCAGCCAAGGTGTCCAGGGCGTGGAATTCATCGTGGCCAACACGGATGCCCAAGCCCTGAATCGCTCCAAGGCCGATCAACTCCTGCAACTGGGCCATACCGGCCTGGGCGCCGGCGCGAAACCCGAGGTCGGCAAAACCGCCGCCGAGGAAGCCGAGGCGCGCATCCGCGAATCCATCACCGGCGCGCACATGCTGTTCATCACCGCCGGCATGGGCGGCGGGACCGGCACCGGCGCGGCGCCCGTGATCGCCCGCGTGGCCAAGGAGATGGGCATCCTGACCGTCGGCGTGGTCACCAAGCCGTTCGAGTTCGAAGGCAACCGCCGCGGCAAGGCCGCGGACCTGGGCCTGCAGGAACTCGAGGCCAACGTGGACTCGCTGATCGTCGTGCTCAACGACAAGCTGCTGGAAGTGCTGGGCGACGACGTCACGCAGGACCAGGCCTTCGCGCACGCCAACGACGTGCTGAAGAACGCGGTCGGCGGCATCTCCGACATCATCCACATGCCGGGCCTGGTCAACGTCGACTTCGAAGACGTGAAGACCGTGATGAGCGAGCCGGGCAAGGCGATGATGGGCACGGCCGTGGCCGCCGGTCCGGACCGCGCGTCCAAGGCCGCGGAAGGCGCGGTGGCCTGCCCGCTGCTGGAAGGCATCGATCTGTCCGGCGCGCGCGGCGTGCTGGTGCTGATCGCGGCCAGCCGCAACAACTTCAAGCTGGCCGAGAGCCGCAACGCGATGACCGCGATCAAGCGCTACGCCGCTGAAGACGCGCACATCATCTACGGCACCGCCTACGACGAATCGCTGGGCGACCAGCTGCGCGTCACCGTGATCGCGACCGGCCTGAGCCAGCGCGCCGCGGCGCGCCAGCAGCCGCAGCTCGTCGTGCAGCAGCCGCAGCTGCGCACCGGCACCGACAACATGCCGGTGCTGACGCAGCCGGTGGTGATGCCGGGTTCGGCCGCCGCGCAAGGCGCGCCGGCCGCCGCGACGATGTCGACCACCGACTTCGGCGGCATGAGCGTGCCGAGCGTCTGGCGCCACGGCCGCACGGCCGCGGCCAAGGTCGAGGCCCTGTCCTCCAACGGCATGGACGAGATCGAGATCCCGGCCTTCCTGCGCAAGCAGGCGGACTGAGACCGACCGCACGCGACGCCATCAGCTTCAAGGCCGCGCCCCGTTGGGGCCGCGGCCTTTTTTCGTTCTGCCGGCCACGGCACGGCGCCCGCGCATTCGAGGGGGCTGCGGCACTTGTTGCAATTGAAGGCTCGTGCCGCCCGGTGAACTTCGGCACACTGGCGCGCGATCACAAGACAGAGCGAATGCATGGTCCACGGTGAGGTGGGGAAATCGACGTCGGCACCGCCGGACGCGCGCCTGCGCGCGCGTCGGGCCTGGGCGTCGCGTCCGGCGCTGCCGCTGCCGCTGCTCATCTCGCCGTTCGCGCTTTTCTCGATGTTCCCGCTGTTCGCGCTGTTCGCCAGCCTGATGCTGGCGCTGTTCGCGCTGACACCCGAGGTGGCGCGCGCGCAAGTCGGGCAGCCCGCGCCGGCGATCGGCGCCGCGCCGCAGGCGCAGGTCTCGCGCGCGTCGCCGCTCGGACCGGCGCGGCCGGTGCCCGAGGCTTCGCCGCTTGCCGGCGCGCAACGCGCGACCGAGGCGGAAGTCGCCACCAGCGACTGGACGCAGGAGCAGCTGAAGGCCTGGTGGCGCTCCCTGCGTGTCATGGACGGCGCGAACGGCGCGCTGCCCAAAGGGCTGCTGCCGCCGGAAGACCCGTCGGCATGGCAGCGGATCCCGCTGCCCGAGGTCCGGCAGCGCGAAGCCACGCCGCACTCGAGCGACGCGCGCTTCCAGATGCGCTGGTACCGCGTGCGCTACGCCGCGCCGAACGGCCGCTGGCCGACCAGCGTCGCGCTCTACATGCCGCGGCTGGTGGCCTTGGCGGCGGCGGTGCTGGTGAAGACCGACGACGGCTGGCGGCCGGTCTTCGACAACCAGTCCGGTGCGCGCGAGCAGTGGGTGCGTCCGCTGTGGGTGGTGCTGCCTTCCGCGCTGACCGAGATCCAGCAGGCGCGCGAGATCGAGGTGGTCATCGCCGTGCCCGTGATGCAGGCCGGCTACTACTCGGTGTCCAGCGTGTGGCTGGGGGCGAGGGAGGACCTCGAGCCGAAACACGACCGACGCTGGGTGCTGCAGATCGGCGTGCCGCAGGCGACCGGGCTGACGCTGGTGACCCTCGGACTCTTCGCGCTCGTGCTGTGGGTGAAGCGGCGCGAGGACCCGTCCTATCTGCTGTTCTCGCTGGCGACGGTGGCGTGGCTGGTGCGCAACCTCCATTACCACCTGGACCTGCCGCGCACGCGCGATGCGCTCGAATGGTTCTGGTGGGTCACGCACGCCTCGATGTCGTGGGTGATGCTGCTGACCTTCCTCTTCGCGCTGCGCTTCGCGCGGCAGCGCTTCACGCGCTTCGAGCGCGGCATCGCGCTCTTCGTGCTGGTGTCCAGCCTGGCGTCGATGCCGCTGTGGGGCAACGGCTTCGATGCGCTGGTGCTGCTGCACATCTGCAATGCGGTCGTGGGACTGGCGGGCACCGGTTTCGTGGCCAGCGTGGCCTGGCGCCAGGGCACGCGCGAGCTGCGCGTCATGGCGGCGGCGCTGGTGATCGGCGTCGTGCTGGGCGTGCATGACCTGGGCCTGCTCGCGGGCTGGTGGTGGCCGGAGCACATCTACCTGATGCCGTTCGCGACGCTGGTGATCCTGGCGAGCTTCCTCTACGCGGTGCAGTTCCGCTACATCGAGGCGCTGCGCGGCGTCGAGCGCGCCAACGGCGAACTCGGGCAACGGCTGGAGGAGCAGAGCGTGCAGCTGAGCGCGCAGCACGACAAGCTGCGCGAGGTCGAGCGCCAGCAGGCGCTGCTGCTGGAGCGGCAGCGGATCATGCAGGACATGCACGACGGGCTGGGCTCGTCGCTGCTGTCGGCGATGGTCGCGGTGGAGCAGGGCACGATGCAGCAGGACCAGGTGGTGACCGTGCTGCGCGAATGCGTGGACGACCTGCGGCTGGTGATCGATTCGCTGGAGCCGGTGGGCCACGACATCGTGTCGCTGCTGGCGACGATGCGCTACCGCCTGGGCAAGCGGCTGCAGCTGGGCGGGCTCAAGCTGGAATGGGATGTGCACGACCTGCCGCCGCTGGAGTGGCTGGAGCCGCCCGATGCGCTGCACGTGCTGCGGCTGATGCAGGAGGCGCTGACGAACGCGCTGAAGCATGCGCGGGCGTCGCGGGTGCGGGTGGTGACGCGCGACCTGGGCAAGCGCGTGGAGATTCGCGTCGAGGACGACGGCGAGGGCTTCGACGTCGCCTCCATCGCGCAGGGGCGCGGGCTGCGCGGCCTGCAGCGGCGCGCCAAGGTGCTGGGCGGGCTGCTGCGCGTGGACAGCAGCCCCGGGCACGGCACCGTGGTGACGCTGCGGCTGCCGGTGGCGCGGGCCGACCATGAGGCCGTCATCCAGTCCGGCGCCCAGCAGGGTTGACCCCGATTTGGGACAATGGGTCCATGATCAAGCAACGCACCATCAAATCGCTGACCCGTGCGGTCGGGGTCGGCATCCACAGCGGCCAGAAGGTGGAGATCACGCTGCGTCCGGCCGCGCCCGGCACCGGCATCGTGTTCCGGCGCGTCGACCTGGCCCAGCCGGTGGACATCCCGGTGAACACGCACAGCGTCTGCGACACGCGCATGGCCACGACGATCAGCCCGGGCGGCGATCCGGGCCTGCCCAAGGTGCAGACGATCGAGCATCTGCTCTCGGCCTGCGCGGGCCTGGGGCTGGACAACCTGCTGATCGACATCAACGCGGATGAGGTCCCGGTGCTGGACGGTTCGGCGGCGAGCTACGTCTTCCTGCTGCAGTCGGCGGGCATCGAGCTGCAGAACGCGCCCAAGCAGTTCCTGCGGGTGAAGAAGCCGGTGGAAGTGCGCAAGGGTGAGGGCAAGAGCCTGATGTGGGCGAAGCTGGTGCCGCACCACGGCTACACGCTGAGCTTCCAGATCGAGTTCGACAACCCGGCGGTGTCGGCGACGGGGCAGCAGTACGTGTTCGACATGGGCAGCGGCCAGTACAAGCGCGAGATCGCGCGGGCGCGCACCTTCGGCATGACCAAGGACATCGAGCTGATGCGTTCGCGCGGGCTGACGCTGGGCGGCAGCATGGACAACGCGATCGTCGTCGACGACTACCGCGTGCTGAACGCCGAGGGCCTGCGCTACGACGACGAGTTCGTGAAGCACAAGATCCTGGACGCGATCGGCGACATGCAGGTCGTGGGGCATCCGCTGCTGGCGGCGTACACCTCGTTCAAGGGCGGGCACGCGCTGAACAACCTGCTGCTGCGCGAGCTGCTGTCGGACGCCGAGGCCTACGAGATCGTGACCTTCGAGGACGAGCGCGAGGCGCCGGCGGGTTTCGCCGAGCTGGCGCCGGCGTGGTGAGTCCGAAGGTGAGCCCGAAGGAACGCTGACCGTGCTTGTCTTCCGTCTTGTCTTCGCGCTGCTGCTGGCCGCGGGCTTGCTGTGCTTCGCCGTCTACATCGGCACCCGGCAGCCGGTCTGGCGCCGCCGCGGCATCCTGCTCATCAAGTGGACCGTGATCGCCGGGATCGGGTTCTTTGCGGTGCTGATCCTGGAGCGGTTGGTGTTGCTGGTGTGAGCGGGCTGATCCGTTGGAAACCCGCCCTTCGAGGGCCTCTGTCGTGATGGCACGCGATCAGCGAACGACGACGTGGAAGCTCGTGCCACTGGCGCGCGGCGTGGCGCTACCCGTTTGGAGCAACAGCACGTGGCGGCCCGCCGAGCTGTGGAAGACGCGCATCACGTAGCTCTGCTGTCCGCCGATCACGGGTGCGGGCAGTGCAGACGCATCGGGCAGGAACAGACTCGTGGTGTAGCGCTTGTACGAAGTCGGGAAGGTGTACTCGTAGCCATACCACCAGCTGTTGCTGAGGGGATAGCCCCCGGGATTCGGCGGGGCCTGTACCACCAGCGATTCCCCGTTGGCGGCGAAATTGGAGAAGCTGATCATTCCCGTGTTCATGCCCGGCAACGCGCCCGCGTATTGCAGGTCCCCTGTGCGGAAATAGTTGCCGTTGCTCGCGATGACAAGGTCCTGGATTTCCGTGAGGAACAGCGGGGCCATCACGAGATAGCTGGTGTTCTGCGGAATCGTGGTGACGGGCGGCGGCGGCGTCGCGGGTCGAGGCGAGCGGTACGCGAAGGTCGTCAGGGGAGGCGGGGAGGTCAAGGACGACAGCCCGAAACTCCGGTTCAGCTTGCCGGCGAGGATGCCGCCGTAGGTGCCTCCCCAGGACGAGCTGGAGATGTCGTACTCGTGGTCGGTGACGTAGTCACCGGTGTAGCCGTTGATGGTGGTCATCGTCGAATAAACCGGCCCGGCGACGAGCATGATGAAACCCTCGTCGTCGACCATGGCTTCGGAGAACTCGCCGCCGGTGCGCGAGGTCCGGATCAACGAGGCGGTGACGAGATCGATCATGCTCACCGAGCCACCTTGATGGGTTACCGCGGCGAGCCGTCCGTCGGGGCTGATGCTGAAGCGCCACGACGGAAGGGGTAGAGGAACCGACTGCGCGGCACCGGTGAACGGATTGACGATCCGCAAGCTGTCCGGCGATGCCGAGGACATGATGATCTTGTCCAGCGTCGTGCTGTAGACGGCATGGATCGGCGTGAAGCCGAGCGTCGCACTGCTGCCGATGGCCGGCAGCACCTGGAGCTCGACCGCCGCACTCGCGCTCGCCTGCCCGTTCGATACGGTCACCGTGGCTGCGTACTGCCCGGCCAGGTCCGGCGTGAGATCCAGTGCGGCCTGGTTGGGTGTCAGGATCGCGGCGCTGCTGCCTGCAGGGCGCGCGTCGAGCGTCCACTGATAGCTCAGACTGCCCCCTTCGCGGTCGAAACTGAGTGCGGCGGTGGCGCGGGCCGTGTCGCCGGTGACCATGGTCACGCGGGCGCGATCGACGAGGGCCACCGGGCCGCGAGGGCCGACGTTCAACTGGAGCGTGCGCTCTGAATAGGCGCCCGCGGTGTCCGTCACCCGCAGGCGGATGAGGAAGGTCCCGTCCCTGTCTACGGTCAGGCTCGGGTTGACGGCGCTGCTCGAAGACAGGGCGGCGGAACTGCCTGCGGGTCGGCTGTCGATTGTCCAGAGATAGGTCAGCGCATCGCCGTCGGCGTCGACGCTGTTCCCGCCGCGCAGCGTGAGCTGGGTGTTGCGGGCCAGGTTCTGCACGGGAGCTTGTGGCAGCGCCTGCGGCGTGGCGTTGGTGTTGATTTCGGCGACCGGCCGGCGATTGCCCACATGCACGGTGATGACCTTGCTGCTGCGCGCGCCGAGTGCGTCGGTGATGGCCAGGTAAATGACATAGTCCCCCAGCGTGTCGGGTAGCAGATTGATCGACGCGCCCGACGTCGACGAGAGCACGGTCGCGCTGCCCGCCGGGCGGCTGGTCATGTTCCAGGTACGGCTGACAATGTTGTTGTCGGGGTCGGTCGAGTTGCTGCTGTCGAGCTGTGCCATGTAGCCCACCGTGCCGTTGAGCGTCACCGGCGTGGTGAACTGTTCGCTGACGAGGATGGAGTTGACGAGGACTGGCACGGGCGCGCGGTTGTCGGCCACGAAGACGTGCGTGGTCACGAAGCTGGCGCCGCGCGAGTCGGTGCCGGTGACCTTGACCTTGTAGGTGCCCGCGAGATCGGTGCCGAGGAAGATACGCCGGTTGTCCGGCGCCATGACGGCGGCGCTGCCCGCCGGCTTGCCCACCAGTTCAAAGCGCAGGTCGGCCAGCCGTCCGTCCGAGCCCATGCTCCCGGAAGCGTCGACGACGATCGTGGCGCCGACGGTGATGCTGCGCGGCGGCTCTTCGGTCGGCACCGGCTTGAATTCGGTCTGCACCGTGACGGTGGGCGTAGGCGCGCGGTGGTCGGCGGAGATCGGGTAGGTGGTCTCGAAGCTGGCGCGGCCGTCGCTGCCGATCACCTTGACCCGGTAGAGGCCGCCCAGGTCGGCCTCGAGCCTCGCCTGCTTGCCGTCGACGGTCAGTCGGGCGGCGCTGCCGTCGGGCCGGCTCGTCAGTTCGAAGCGGATGGAGACGGGGTGTCCGTCCGGATCGCTGCTTTGCGCCGCGTCGAACAGCGCCGTGCCGCCTATGCTCATCGACTGCTGGGGCTGCTCGGTCGGCACTGCCGTGAAGACCGGGGTGACCACGACGTTGCCCGAGGGCGCACGGTTGTCCACGTTGATGGACACCTGCTGCGTCGTGGCGCCTCCCCGGCCATCGGTGAGCTTGAGCGCGACCGTGTAGACGCCCATCACATCCGGTCGGAACTGGAGCGCGCGCGCTTGCGTGTCGGTCAGCGTCACCTGGCTGCCGGTCGGCTTGGCCACGAGGCTCCATTCCTGGCTGAGCGGATCGCCGTCGGGATCGGTGCTGCTTCCGGCGTCCAGACGCACGAGCCCGCCCAGGGTCGCGGCCAGTCCCGCGGCGCCGTCGGCAGCGGGTCGCACATCGCCGCCGCCCAGAATGCTGGCGCGCGGTGGATTGTTGGTCGCCACCGGCGTGGCCGGCGTCGAGCCGCCGCCACCGCCACCACCGCCTCCGCAGGCGCTCAGCGCGCACAGGACGACGGCGGACAGCAGGGCGCGACGCGCCCCGCGAAGGATTCGATGCATGAGAAAAACTCCCTGAATGCCGCAGGATCTGGCGTCCAGGGCGCGCGGATTCTAGGGAATCGGGCGTCATTCGCCCGCGCCTGAACGCTTTTCCGCCCCCGCATTCGAGGAGGGTCAGTTCATGCCTGTGCGATGTGCGACGCGCCGGGTCACTCCTCCAACGCCTGCAACTGCACCAGCCGCTGGTAGATCCCGCCGTCCACCGCCATCAGCTCGTCGTGCGTGCCGCGCTCGTCCAGGTGGCCGTGGTTCAGCACCACGATCTGGTCGGCCTCGCGGATCGTCGACAGCCGGTGTGCGATCGCGATCACCGTGACCTGGCCGCGCAGCGCGCGCAGCGCCTCGCCGACCTGCGCCTCGGTGGCGCTGTCGATGTTGGCCGTCGCCTCGTCCAGCAGCAGGATGCGCGGATCGCCGGCCAGCGCGCGGGCCAGCGCGATCAGCTGCTTCTGTCCCGTCGACACCGCCAGCCCGCCGTCGCCCAGCCGGCTGTCGTAGCCCTGCGGCAGCGCGCTGAGGAAGTCATGCGCGCGCGAGGCGCGAGCCGCCGCTTCGATCTTCTCGTCGGAGATCGCGCGACCCATGCGGATGTTCTCGCGCACGCTGCCGGCGACCAGGTAGGGCTCCTGCGGCACCAGGCCGAGCGCGGCGTGGAAGGTCTCGTCGGGCAACTGGTCGAGCGGCTGGCCGTCGATCAGGATGCGCCCCTGCTGCGGCTGGTAGAAGCGCAGCAGCAGCGCCAGCAAGGTCGACTTGCCCGACCCGGTGTGGCCCGCGATGCCGACGAAGCTGCCGGCCGGGATGTCGAGGTCCAGGTCGCGCAGCACGGGCTGATCCGGCTTGTACGCGAACTGCAGGTGCTCGAAGCGGATCGCGCCGGCGCCGACGACAAGGTCGGACCGGTACGACCTCGGCTCGCAGGGCTCGCGCAGCAGCGCGCGCACGCGCGACGCCGCCACCAGCGCCTGCTGCAGCTGGCTGAACTGCATCGTGATCTGGATCAGCGGCTCGACGACGCGCGCGATGTACGCGAGGAACGCATAGAGCAGCCCGACTTCGATGCCGGAGACCTCGCGCAGTCCGAAGCCGTAGATCACCGTCACGATCAGCAGCACGTTCAGCAGGTCCAGCGCCGGTCGCAGCAGCCAGGCGTTGGCGCGCAGCTCCTGCACGCGCGCCTCCAGCTGCGCGCGGTTGGCGGTTTCGTAGCGGGCCGCGAAGCGCTGCGCCGCGCCGGCCGACTGCAGCATCGCCATGCCGGCCATGCTCTCGGCCATCTGCGCGTTGAGCTCGGCCCGCAGCGCGCGGGCGCGCTGCACCGGGCCGCTGCTGGCGCGCTGATAGAGCCAGATGATCCCGGAGCTCGCCGGCACCAGCGCCAGCACGATCAGCATCAGCCGCCAGTCCAGCCAGGCCATCGCGACCAGCGCGCCGGCCACCACGATGGTCGAGTCCAGCATCACGAAGAGCACCTGCCGGTACAGGTTGTTGACCGCGTCGGTGTCGTTGGTGATGCGGCTCAGCAACTGACCGGTGATGCTGCGGTCGAAGAAGGCCATGGGCTGCGCCAGCACGTGCGCGTAGACCTGCTCGCGCAGGCGCAGCACCGAGCGCCGCGCGACCGAGGCCATGCGGCGCAGTTGCGCGTAGCGCAGCAGGCTGGCGGTCCAGCCCGCGAGCAGCATCGCGCCCAGCAGCAGCGCCATCGGGCCCAGCTCGAAGTGGCGCGGCAACACGTGCGCGTCGATGAAGTGCTTGCCCAGGATCGGGCCGATCGCCTCCAGCGACGCGGCGACGACCAGCCAGCCCAGGCCCTTCAACAGCCCGCGGCGTTCCGGCGCGGCGGCCTGCGCCAGCAGCGCCAGCGCTTCGCGCGGCGAGTGGTCGTTCTGGGCGTTCGGGGCGGTCTTTTCGCTTTTCTCGGCCTTCTCGTTCTTCTCGTTCTTCTCGTTCTTCTCAGGCGGCGTCAAGGCTGGCCTCCAGTTGTTGATAGCGCCACTGGCCGGCGTACCAGCCGCCCAGCGCGAGCAGTTCGTCGTGACGGCCCCGCTCGACGATGCGCCCCTGCTTGAGCACGACGATCTCGTCGGCCTCCATCACCGCCGACAGCCGGTGGCTGACGACGGCGAGGCTGCGCTCCGGATGGCGCTGGCGCAGTTCGCGCCAGTGGTCGAGGATCTGCGTCTCGGTGCCGCTGTCCACGGCCGACAGCGCGTCGTCCAGCAGCAGCACCGGCGCTTCGGCCAGCAGCGCCCGCGCGATCGCGATGCGCTGGCGCTGGCCGCCGGACAGCGTCACGCCGCGCTCGCCGACCAGCGTGTCGTAGGCCTGCGGCAGTCGCGCGATGTCGTCGTGCACGGCGGCGAGCTCCGCCACCGCGCGGATCTGCTCGCGCGTCGCGTCCGGGCGGGCGAGGGCGATGTTGTCCGCGACCGAGGCCGAGAACAGGAAGGGCTCCTGTGGCACCCAGGCCAGCGTGCGTCGCAGCGCGGCCAGACGGATCTCCGGCGCGGGGATGCCGCCCAGTCGCACGGTGCCCGCGTCGGGTTCGTACTGCCGCAGCAGCAGGCGCAGCAGCGTCGACTTGCCGGAACCCGTCGCGCCGACGATGCCCAGCGTGCGGCCCGGCGGCAGCGTCAGCGCAATGTCTTCGAGCGTCGGCTGCGACATGCCGGGATAGCGGAAGGCCACGCGGTCCCACGCGATGTCGGCGTGGGCCGGCAGGTCGCGGTGGCCGGTGTCCACGAGGCTGACCGGCGCGTCGAGCACCGGCTGCAGCCGCGACCACGCGGCGCGTCCGCGTTCCAGCAGCGACAGCACCCAGCCCGCCGCGAACATCGGCCAGATCAGCTGGCCGAGGTACATCGTGAACGCGGTCAACTGGCCTATGCTGATGACGT
>CAMPJJ010000075.1 GCA_946886855.1 uncultured Roseateles sp.
CCACCAGGCGCCGCGCGACAGCGGCTGGATGGCGGCCGACGATGAATCGCTGAATCCCTTCGCACCGCCGCGTCGCGTGCCCGACCCCGAGCCCACGGACGACGTCGTCGACGCGCGTTTCCAGGCCTCGGCGTCGCGCTTCGACGAACCGTCGTTCGAGGAACGCCGCGAGCCCTTCCTCGAAGCGCCTGCGGCGCCCGATCCTCGCGAGCACCTGCCCGAACCCAAGGGCATGCGCTTCGAGGAGGACGAGCTGCCGCCGCCGATGATCGACGACGACGAGCGCCCGGACGTGACGCTCGCGCTCAGCCCCGCCACCGCCGCGCAACTGCGCGCCATCGAGCTGTCATCGGGGTCGGAACCATCGCTCGAGCCGAGCTCCTCGATGATGGCGGCGGAGGAGGACACGATCGCCGACGCGAAGCGCGCCGCGAAGTCGGCCAAGATCGCGGCGAGGAAAGCAGCCAAGGAGGCCGCGAAGGAAGCGGCCAGGCAGACGCCGAAGAAGCCCGCCAAGCCGCGTCGCCCGTGGTCGCTGTTCAGACGCCGGCGCGAGCGCGCGACGGCGGAGAGCCCCGAGACGACGATGACGGTGCTGGCCGCCGAGTCCGAGTTGATGGCCGCCCGTGCGGCGATGTCCGACGCGGCCTCCGCGCAGGGGTCGCCGAGCGTGATGCCGGACCAGTTGCCGAGCTTCATGCGTCAGGCCGAGTCGGCGCGGCGCTGGCATCGTCCCGGCGTGCGCATCGCCCTGGGCGGCGCGACCACGCTGCTGGCGCTGGGATTGATGGGCCAGTTGCTGTGGCACGCGCGCGAAGCGATCGCCGCGCAGTACCCGGAGGCGAAACCGATGCTGGTTTCCGTCGCGCAGGCGATGGGCCAGGAGATCAAGCCCTGGCAGCACATCGAGGCGCTCAGCGTCGAGAGCAGCAGCCTCAATCCGGCCGGCGCCGGCAACCACTACCGCTTCAGCATCAGCCTGCGCAACCGCAGCAACTGGGAAGTGGCGCAGCCGTGGGTGGACCTGAGCCTCACCGACGCGAGCGGCGTGCTCGTCGTGCGTCGCATGCTGTCGCCGACGGAGATGCAGGCGGGTCGCACGGCGTTGCCCGCGGGGACCGATCAGCAGCTGCAGGTGGTGTTCGACAGCGGCGCGCAGAAGATCAGCGGCTACTCGGTCGAACTCTTCTATCCCTGAAAAACCAAACCCGGCGTGAGCCGGACGCAAAGAAAAAACCCGGCGTGAGCCGGGTTTGGGGGAGAGGACCGGACCCGAAGGCCCGGTCATCGCTCAAGCTCAGGGCTTGTTGCCGGTCGGGAAGGGCCACGCGGCTTGCGGGCTCAGCGCGGTCTTCGCGGCCGGAGCCGGGGCAGCGGCAGGCTTCGCGGCAGGGGCAGCGGCAGGCTTGGCGGCAGCCTTCTTCGGCGCAGCAGCCTTCTTGGCGGCCGGCTTCGCAGCAGGCTTGGCGGCGGCGGCGGCCTTGGGGGCAGCCTTCGCAGCAGCCTTCTTCGGCGCAGCGGCCTTCTTCGCCGGAGCAGCCTTCTTCGCGGCGGGCTTCGCAGCCTTGGCAGCAGACGCCTTGACCGGCGGCTTCTTGGCGGCGGAGACCTTCTTGGCCGGCGCAGCCTTCTTGGCGGCAGCGACCTTCTTCGCCGGTGCAGCCTTCTTCACCGCAACCTTCTTCGCCGGTGCTGCCTTCTTCGCAGCAGCCGCCTTCTTCGGAGCCGCGGCCTTCTTCGCCGGAGCTGCCTTCTTCGCCGCAGCGACCTTCTTCGCCGGCGCAGCCTTCTTGGCCGGAGCGGCCTTCTTGGCGGCCGGAGCCTTCTTGGCCGGAGCGGCCTTCTTCGCGGCCGGAGCCTTCTTCGCAGCGGCCTTCTTGGCCGGAGCCGCCTTCTTGGCCGGAGCGGCCTTCTTCGCAGTTGCCATTTCAGTTCTCCTTGATCAAGTGGAAATAGCCCTGCCCGTCATCAACCGGTTGATGCCGGTGCAGGTATTCACCGCCCACGACGCGCGGGAGTTGCGATCCGCGGTGCGGTGAATCGGGGTGCGATGCGCTCGAGCCGCTTCTGCGTCGGTCTCACAGTGCATCGCCAAGCTTGATCTCTTCTTCAACAAACAATGCTCGAGGGTCGCTCCGCACCGGGACTCAGTCCCAGGACAGGGCGCCGCCCGATTGGTATTCGATCACTCTCGTCTCGAAGAAGTTGCGTTCCTTCTTCAGGTCGATCATCTCGCTCATCCACGGGAACGGGTTCTCTTCGTTCGGGAAGAGCGGCTCCAGGCCGATCTGCGTCGCACGGCGGTTCGCGATGTAGCGCAGGTAACCCTTGAACATGGCCGCGTTCAGACCCAGCACGCCGCGCGGCATGGTGTCCTCGGCGTAGCGGTACTCGAGCTCCACGGCCTTCTGGAACAGCGCCTTGATCTCCGCGCGGAATTCCGGCGTCCACAGGTGCGGGTTCTCGAGCTTGATCTGGTTGATCAGGTCGATGCCGAAGTTGCAGTGCATCGACTCGTCGCGCAGGATGTACTGGTACTGCTCCGCCGCGCCGGTCATCTTGTTCTGGCGACCCAGCGCCAGGATCTGCGTGAAGCCGACGTAGAAGAACAGGCCTTCCATCAGGCAGGCGAAGACGATCAGCGACTTCAGCAGCGTCTGGTCGTTCTCGGGCGTGCCGGTGACGAAGTTCGGATCCATGATCGCGTCGATGAACGGGATCAGGAATTCGTCCTTGTCGCGGATCGACTTCACCTCGTGATAGGCGTTGAAGATCTCGCTCTCGTCCAGCCCCAGCGACTCGACGATGTATTGGTACGCGTGCGTGTGGATCGCTTCCTCGAAGGCCTGGCGCAGCAGGAACTGGCGGGCTTCGGGCGCCGTGATGTGGCGGTAGGTGCCCAGCACGATGTTGTTGGCGGCCAGCGAATCGGCGGTGACGAAGAAGCCGAGGTTGCGCTTGATCAGGCGGCGCTCGTCGTCGGTCAGACCGTTGGGGTCCTTCCACAACGCGATGTCGCGCGACATGTTCACTTCCTGCGGCATCCAGTGATTCGCGCAGGTGGCGAGGTACTTCTCCCACGCCCACTTGTACTTGAACGGCACCAGCTGGTTGACGTCGGTCTGGCCGTTGATGATGCGCTTGTCGGCGACGTTGACGCGACGCTCGACGGCGTCGGCAACGGGGGCCGCGGAAGACGACGCAACGGGCGAAGCAGAAGAGGACACCGAGCCAGCCGCGGAGGCGGCGGCATCACGCGTGACGGCGGGCGTCGCTGCGTGGATCGATGCGCCCGACTGCGGCGCGTTGCTCGAGGGTTTACGGTCTTCTTCCCAAACCAGCATGGTGGTCTTCCTATGGTCGCGGATTATCGGAGTGTTGTGTTCAAACACAAAGGACTTCTTGACTTTGACGCCGCTTCGCTGTTGCTGGTCCGCATCGCATTGGCGGCGTGGGACCGTGCGCGGCGCGCCTCTTGATGAGCGCGGCGGGACGTCAGATCAAGCGTTCATCGATCGTCGGCAAGCGTCGCGGAAAAACCGCCGATCGCCGCAAACATCGATGAACACTCGCATCGCGAGCGTCGGAGGTGTCGGCGCGTGACGCCGACACCTCCTGTTTCGATTACTGGCAGGCCTCGCAACCGGGGTCGTCGATGGCGCAGAAAGTGACGTCGGTGGCCGGCGTCGCGCTGCCGAGTTCCGGCACCGCCGAAGCAGCGACGGCAGCAGCGATCGGCGCGACGGAAATCGGCGCGGACGCAGCCGGCGCAGCGCTCAGACCGCCACCGCCGCTGCTCACCGAGTTGAGCTGGCCGGCGTTCTGCACCGTGCTCTTCTCGGCATGCGTCGCACCCATCGTGCGGAGGTAGTAGGTGGTCTTCAGACCGCGCTGCCACGCCAGCTTGTAGGTGTCGTCCAGGCGCTTGCCCGACGCGCCGGCCATGTAGATGTTCAGGCTCTGCGCCTGGTCGATCCACTTCTGACGGCGCGCGGCGGCTTCCACCAGCCACACGGTGTCGACCTCGAACGCGGTCGCGTAGAGCTGCTTGAGCTCTTCAGGCACGCGATCGATGCGGCGCAGCGAGCCGTCGAAGTGCTTGAGGTCCATGACCATCACGTCGTCCCACAGGCCCAGCTTCTTCAGGTCGCGGACCAGGTGCTCGTTCACCACGGTGAACTCGCCCGACAGGTTGGACTTCACCGACAGGTTGCCGAAGCAGGGCTCGATCGACGCGTCGACGCCGATGATGTTGGAGATCGTCGCCGTCGGCGCGATCGCCACGCAGTTGCTGTTGCGCATGCCGTCGCGGGCGATCTTGGCGCGCAGCGCGTCCCAGTCCAGCGTAGCCGAACGGTCCACGTCGACGAAGCCGCCGCGGGCTTCGGCCAGCAGGTCCAGCGAGTCGATCGGCAGGATGCCGCGGTCCCACAGCGAACCGCGGTAGCTGCTGTAGCGGCCACGCTCGGCGGCCAGCTCGGTCGAGGCCCAGTAGGCGTGGTAGCAGACGGCTTCCATCGAACGGTCGGCGAACTCGACGGCGGCGTCGGAGGCGTACGGCACGCGCAGCTGATACAGCGCGTCCTGGAAGCCCATGATGCCCAGGCCCACCGGACGGTGGCGCAGGTTCGAGTCGCGCGCCTTCTTGACCGCGTAGTAGTTGATGTCGATGACGTTGTCGAGCATGCGCATCGCCGTCGACACCGTCTTCTTCAGCTTCTCCTGGTCGATCTGGCCGTCCTTGATGTGCTGCGACAGGTTGACCGAGCCCAGGTTGCAGACGGCGATCTCGTTGTCGTTGGTGTTCAGCGTGATCTCGGTGCACAGGTTGGACGAGTGCACCACGCCCACGTGCTGCTGCGGGCTGCGGACGTTGCAGGCGTCCTTGAACGTGATCCAGGGGTGGCCGGTCTCGAACAGCATCGTCAGCATCTTGCGCCACAGGTCGCGCGCCGGCATGCGCTTGTAGAGCTTGAGCTCGCCGCGATCGACCTTGGCCTCGTAGGCCTCATAGGCGGTCTGGAAGGCCTTGCCGAACAGGTCGTGCAGGTCCGGGCAGGTCGACGGGCTGAACAGCGTCCAGTCGCCGCCTTCGATGACGCGCTTCATGAACAGGTCGGGAATCCAGTTCGCCGTGTTCATGTCGTGCGTGCGGCGGCGGTCGTCGCCGGTGTTCTTGCGCAGCTCGAGGAATTCCTCGATGTCCAGATGCCAGGTCTCCAGATAGGCGCAGACGGCGCCCTTGCGCTTGCCGCCCTGGTTCACGGCGACGGCCGTGTCGTTGACCACCTTCAGGAACGGGACCACGCCTTGCGACTTGCCGTTCGTGCCCTTGATGTGCGAACCCAGCGCGCGGACCGGGGTCCAGTCGTTGCCCAGGCCGCCGGCGAACTTCGACAGCAGCGCGTTTTCCTTCAGCGCCTCATAGATGCCGTCCAGGTCGTCGGCCACCGTCGTCAGGTAGCAGCTCGACAGCTGCGAGCGGCGCGTGCCGGCATTGAACAGCGTCGGCGTGGAGCTCATGAAGTCGAAGGTCGACAGGACTTCGTAGAACTCGATCGCGCGCGCCTCGCGGTCGATCTCGCCCAGCGCCAGGCCCATCGCGACGCGCATGAAGAAGGCCTGCGGCAGTTCGATGCGGCTGCCGTCGACGTGCAGGAAGTAGCGGTCGAACAGGGTCTGCAGGCCGAGGTAGTCGAACTGCAGGTCGCGTTCGGCCTTCAGCGCGGCGCCCAGCTTGGCCAGGTCGTACTGCTGCAGCCGCTCGTCCAGCAGCTCGGCCTGCACGCCCTTCTTGATGAAGCCCGGGAAGTAGTCGGCGTACTTGGTGGCCATGTCGGCCTGCGTCGCTTCCTCGCCCAGGATCTCGCGGCGGATCGTGTGCATCAGCAGACGGGCGGTGGCGCGCGTGTAGCCGGGATCCTTCTCGATCAGCGTGCGGGCGGCCAGGATGGCGGCCTTGTAGACCTCGTCGATCGGCACGCCGTCGTACAGGTTGCGCTTGGTCTCGGCCAGGATCGGATCCGGCTTGACGTCGGCGCCCAGGTTCTCGCAGCTCGACGCGATCAGCGCGGCCAGCTTGTTCAGGTCGAGCGGAACGCGCACGCCGTTCTCGGTCACCGAGATGCCGGACTCCAGCACCGCGGCCTGCTGCTGCTCGCCCTGGCGGGCGCGCTCCTGCGTGCGGCGCTCGCGGTACAGCACGTAGGCGCGCGCGACTTCATGGTGGCCGCCGCGCATCAGCGCCAGTTCGACGTGGTCCTGCACGTCCTCGATGTGGAAGGTGCCGCCGGCCGGGCGCGAACGCAGCAGGCCGCGGGTCACGGAGTCGGTCAGCGCGTCGACGGTCTCGCGCACGCTGGCGGAGGCGGCGCCGCTGGTGCCGTGCACCGCGAGGAAGGCCTTCATCATCGCCACCGCCACCTTGCTCGGCTCGAAATGCACCACCGCGCCGTTGCGGCGGATGATCTGATGCTGCGGGAAGCTGGCCGAAGCGGCGGCGGACTCGCGGGGAGCCTGCGCCAGGCCCGTTTCAGCGGTCGGTGTGGCGGCGACTGTCTGCATGGGTTCCTCGTTCTGGTCTGAAAACAAAAAATGCTGCGCCCGGCCCGGCTTTTCCGAAGGGCCAAACGATCAGGGGGTCAGGTGGTGTTCGCGATGCTGCTGATGCGCCGGGACTTGATGATTCCGCGTCGCCGGCTGGGGGGCCGGCACCGCGGACAAGACTTCTGATGGAGCATTCATCGCCGTGTTTGCGAAGTCAGCAGGATAGCATGCAAAACACTATATCTAGTGGTCTGCGCACCTTCAAGGAACTAGCGGTAGCGTCCTCCCCGCTTGACTCCCATCCCCTGCTGGGCTAGCCGGAAGACCTGACCCCGCACAGCCCCGATGGATTCGCGCATCCTGTCTGGAGCGCCAGCATTGACGCGGCCTGGCGGCCCGAATGCGCCGCGAACGCCCATGGCTGCTGCGCTTGCGACGATGGCAATCCGATGACGACTTCGCGGGGTGTCCCCGGGGGGTAGGACAAGTCCCGATCAGGACCTTCCCGTAGCCGCTACCGGCGGTGGGGTCATGGTCGCCCTGCGCGCAAAAAGAGAGCCGGTCAGGACTCGTCGCCGCCGATCGAGATCGCCAGCCGGGCCATGCGATATCGCATCTGCCGGAGCGACAGACCCAGGCTCGCGCCGGCCGCGGTGCGGTTGTTGCGATGCCGCTCGAGCGCGCGCAGCAGGATCTGCTTCTCGACCTCGTCCAGGTAGGCGGCGAGATCGGACGGCAGCGGCGCGCCGCCCGTCCCCTCGGCAGGCAGGGCCGCGGACAGCGTCGGGTCGATGCCGCCGAAGCCCGCATCACCCGGCGCGTCGTCGGGGCCCAGCACGCTGTCGGGCAGGCCGAGGTCGGCCAGGTCGATGCCGTCGCCGCTGGACAGCGCCAGCGCCCGGTGCAGCAGGTTCTCGAGCTCGCGCACGTTGCCGGGGAAGCTGTAGCGCGACAGCGTCGCCAGGGCGGCCGGCGTCAGCGCGGGCACCGGCTCCACGCCGGCGTCGGCGGCGATGCGCAGCAGGATCCGGGCACTGATCGGCGCCAGGTCCTCCATGCGCTCGCGCAGCGGCGGCACGCGGATCTGGATCACGTTCAGCCGGTAATACAAGTCCTGCCGGAAACGCCCCCCCGCGACCTCCGCGGTCAGGTCCTTGTGCGTGGCGCTGAGCAGGCGCACGTTGACGGGGATCTCCGCCACCGCGCCGACCGGTCGCACCGAGCGCTCCTGCAGCGCGCGCAGCAGCTTGGACTGCATCGCGATCGGCAGGTCGCCGATCTCGTCGAGGAACAGGGTGCCGCCCTGCGCGGCCTGGAAGAAGCCCTCGCGATCCTCGCTCGCGCCGGTGAACGCGCCCTTGCGATAACCGAAGAACTCGGCCTCCAGCAATTGCTCGGGGATCGCGCCGCAGTTCACCGCGATGAACGGGTGCGGACGCCGCGCGCTGACGTCGTGGATCGCGCGCGCGACCAGTTCCTTGCCGGTGCCGGACTCGCCGTTGATCAGCACCGGCGCCATGCTGCGCGCGACCTTCTCGATCAGTTCGCGCACCTGGCGCATCGGGGCCGAATCGCCGACCAGCCGCGCCAGCGCCGACGGGGAGCCGGTCAACGGCGGGGCCGGGCGGGGCGCCTTGCGCCGTTCCGGCGTGCCGGGCCTGGGCGCATCCGCCGGGGGCAGCATGTCGAACGCCCCGGGCGCGGTCGGCGCGAACGCGTCGTCCGCCGCGGCCGCGGCGCGCGCCTGGGCGATGGACGAACCGCTCGCCGACGAACCCATCGCCGCCGCCGGCGGGGCCGACGAGAACGGCTTCGGCACCGGACCTTCGGCCTTGGACGCGCGGCCCAGCGCCGACGCGACCACCATGCGGAACTGGCGCAGATCGACCGGCTTGGTCAGGTAGTCGTACGCGCCGGCCTTGAGCGCCTCGACGGCGTTCTCGGCCGAGCCGTAGGCGGTGATCACGAGCGCGCGTTCGCTGCGCCCCTGCTGTTCGAGCCAGCGCAGGATGTCCAGCCCGGAACCGTCGGGCAGCCGCATGTCGGTGATCACCGCGTCGTAGCGGCGCGCGCCCAGCAGTTCCAGCGCGTCCTCGACGGTGCCGGCGCTGTCCAGCGTGAAGCCCTCGCGCAGCAGCGTCATCTCGTAGAGGGTGCGCAGGTCGGGCTCGTCGTCGATGACCAGCAGGCGGGGATCAGCGCTCATGGAGTTCGGTATCGGGGAAATAGGAGTCGGGTCCCGCGGACGGGATCGAGGCCAGCAGGCCGGCCGGCGTCACCGGTCGTGGCAGCAGCACGCGGAATTCGTTGGCTTCGGCGTCCGCCGAGCCGCCGGTGGGGGCGGCATGGCGGTGGTAACTGATGCGACCGCCGTAGCGTTCGCACAGCTCGCGGCAAATGTACAGGCCGAGACCCGATCCCCGACTGCGCGTCGAGAAGAAGGGTTCGAACAGATGACGTTCGAC
This sequence comes from uncultured Roseateles sp., assembly GCA_946886855.1. The sequence goes on from CAMPJJ010000075.1 coordinate 9,012, forward strand.
TTCCGGCGGGATGGCTTCCGCGCGACTGAACACGGACAGGCGGACCCATTCGTCCGATTCGCCCAGTTGCACGCGCAGCGAGCCCGGTCCGGGCCGCGCGTGCCGCAGGCCGTTGTCCAGCAGGTTGATCAGCACGCGGCGCAGGTGCTCGGGCTCGAAGCTCACGAGCAAGCCGTCGCGCCAGATCTCGATGCGCATCGGGCTGGCGTCGCCCTCGGGCAGGCGCTGCGTGGCGGCCCAGTCGGCGCAGTACTCGCGCACCAGCGGCGCGACGGCCAGCGTCAGCGACACCGGCGCGATGCCCGGCGCGACCTCCATCACGTCGTCGACCAGGCGCTTGAGCCGCTCGACGTTGGACGTCACCATCCGCGTCAGCGGCTCCAGCCGCGGATCGTCCGCGAGGTCCTCGGCCATCAGCGCGTTCGCCTGCGCGATCGCGGTGAGCGGATTGCGGATCTCGTGCGCGATGCCGGCGGAGACGCGCCCCATCGCCGCCAGCTTCTCCTGGCGGTTGCGCGCCTCGAGCATCCGGTTGTCCTCGAGGAACAGCACGCACAGGTCGTCGCCGTCCACCGGCCGCTGCGTGAAACGCATCCGCACGCGCAGCGAGCGCTGCTTGCCGCGTCCGAAGTCCAGCAGCAGGTCCCGGCCGGGCTCGGGCCACTGCTCGCCGCCGAACGCCTTCTCGATCGCGCGCAGCAACGGTTTCCAGGCCGGCGTCGTGTCGAGCCGGAAGGCGCCCGAGCGCAATGAGGCGCCCTCGGCCAGCAGCGCGCGCGCCGCCGGATTGGCGGTGCGCACCAGCCCGCGGCGGTCCGCGACGAGGACGCCCTCCTCCATCTCCTCGATGACCAGGCGGTTCAGGTCGGCCTGCTGGCGGGCGTATTCGAGGCTGCCGCGCGCGGCGCGCTCCTCGCGCGCCAGGCGCGAGGCGATCTCGTTAGACAGCAGCGTGACCACGAACAGGCCGCAGCCGAGCAACCCGGCTTGGCTGATGCGCAAGGCGCCGTCGCGCTCGCTCAGCACGGCCCAGCCGGACAGGGTCAGCAGCACCAGGCTCGGCAGCGCCGCACAGCCCAGCGCCCGCAGGCGCGGCAGCAAGGCGCCGGCCATCAGCGCGGGCATGAAGAACAAGGCACCGTAAGGCCCGCCCGGGTCCTGCAGCTGCAAGGCCGTGAACAGGATCAGGTCGGCCCCGATGCTGACCATGAACTGGCGCGCGCTCAGGCCGGCGCGGTCCTTGGACGGGACCTCGCCGCCGCCGAACCAGCGCGGCAGCAACCACGCGAGCACCGTCTGCACGCCGTACACGAGCGCCAGGAGGGCGACCCAGCCGGTCGGCCGGGCGCCCATCAGGCCGGCCAGCGACTGCGTGGCCAGCAGGGCCAGGCCGAGCGCGGCCCGCGCGCCCATGAAGGCGCGGTACAGCCGCTGGATGGTGCTGGCGCTGATGGCGCCGCGGGCCTCGTTGGTGGCCATGCGAACTCCGGCGCTCAAGTCCCGGCGCCGCCGCCGCGGGCGCGATCCGCCTCGGCCGCGTCCAGGCGCGCCTCGTGGGCGGCGCGGTGCGCGACGCTGCAGAACGGGCCGCCGCGGCCGGGCACGGCCTCGCCGGCCGGGAGGTGCGTGCCGCACTCGACGCAGCTCACCATGGATTCGAGCTCACGCGCGGGCGGTGGCGGGGTCGACGATGCCGACGGCGAGGGCGACGGCGCCCCGCCGCGATCCTCGCGTGGAGCCGGTCGTCCGCGCTTGAAGCCGAGCATGAAGGCGACCACCGCCAGCAGGACGATCCAGAAGAGCAGCTTGATCACGATGAGGCAGTCGAAAGGATCGAGGTGGAGAGGCGCACGGGCATTCTGCGATCAGACGGGCGGGCGCTGCAGGACGACTTCCAGCACGAAGCGCGATCCGGCATAGGACAGCAGCAGCAGCGCGGCGCCGAAGTACAGCCAGCGCGTGGCGCGCTTGCCGCGCCAGCCGAACACGCGGCGGCCGGTGAGCAGCCCGGTCAGCACGATCCAGCCGAGCACGGCGAACAAGGTCTTGTGATCCCAGCGCCATTGCGGGGTGAAGGCGACCCCCAGCAGCAGCGCGATCGACAGCACGACGACGCCCGCGCCGACGAACTGGAAGGTCAGGCGTTCGAGCCGCAGCAGCGGCGTGCCGAAGGCGGGCGCGCCCTGTCCCTTCTGCGAACGCATCTGGCGCTCGGCGCGGTTGAGCATCACCGCGTGCATCACCGCGACGCCGCACAGGCCGTAGGACGCAAGACCCATCGCCCAGTGCAGCGGCGCCAGCGGCGAGCCCGCCTGCGGGCGGTACTCGCCAGGAAAGGCCCAGGCCACCCCCATCACGGCCAGGCCCAGCACGCTGAGCAGCCGCTGCGCCGACGGCAGCGGCAGGAAGCGGCTCTCGACCAGGTAGACGCCGATCATGAGCCAGATGGTCATCGACAGCGACGGCGCGAATCCGAAGCGCGCCGCATGCCCGCCGTTGACCGGCGCGGCACCGATGCCGCCGATGTCCACGACCAGCGCAGCCAGGTGCAGCAGCCAGGCCAGGACCAGCACCGCGCGCCAGGTGCGGGGCCGCCGATGGGCGAAGACGGCGGCGGCGGCATAGGCCAGCGCCCCGGCGGCGCTGAGGGCGGCGAGGAGCAGACCGCTGGGCTCGGCGGAGGCGGACGATAAAATCATCTGCAAAGTGTAATGAGGCGCGCCCGCTTGCGCGGCGCCGAAACGATGGCATCCACCCTGACCGATCGACTGAGCCGGCTCGTCAAGACCATGCGGGGCCAAGCCCGCATCACCGAGTCCAATGTGCAGGACATGCTGCGCGAGGTCCGCATGGCGCTGCTGGAGGCCGACGTCGCGCTGCCCGTGGTGCGCGACTTCGTCGCCCGCGTGAAGGAGAAGGCGCTGGGCCAGGAGGTGGCCGCCTCGCTGAACCCGGGCCAGGTGCTGGTCTCGGTCGTCCACAAGGAACTGGCCGCGACGATGGGCGACGGTGTCGCGGACATCAACCTCGCCGCGCAGCCGCCCGCCATCATTCTGATGGCCGGCCTGCAGGGCGCCGGCAAGACGACGACGACCGCCAAGCTGGCCAAGCACCTGACGGAGAAGCGCAAGAAGAAGGTGCTGACAGTCTCCGCGGACGTGTACCGCCCGGCCGCGATCGAGCAGCTCAAGACGGTGACGAAGCAGGCAGGGGCCGAATGGTTCCCGTCGGCGCCGGACCAGAAGCCGCACGACATCGCGCTGGCGGCGCTCGATCATGCGAAGCGCCACTTCTTCGACGTGCTGCTGGTCGACACGGCCGGCCGACTGGCGATCGACGAGGCGCTGATGGCCGAGATCCGCGACCTGCACGCCACGCTCAAGCCGGTGGAGACGCTGTTCGTCGTCGACGCGATGCAGGGTCAGGATGCGATCAACACGGCCAAGGCCTTCAAGGAAGCGCTGCCGCTGACCGGCATCGTGCTGACCAAGCTGGACGGCGACTCGCGCGGTGGCGCGGCGCTGTCGGTCAAGCAGATCACCGGCGCGCCGATCAAGTTCGCGGGTGTGTCGGAGAAGATCGACGGGCTGGAGGTCTTCGACGCCGAGCGCCACGCGGGCCGCGTGCTCGGCATGGGCGACATCGTCGCGCTGGTCGAGGAAGTCCAGAAGGGCGTGGACGTCGAGGCGGCGCAGAAGCTGGCCGAGAAGCTCAAGTCCGGCGACGGCTTCGACCTGAACGACTTCCTCGCGCAGATCTCGCAGATGAAGAAGATGGGCGGACTGTCCGGACTGATGGACAAGCTGCCCACGCAGATGACTGCCAAGGCCGGTCAGCCCGACATGGACAAGGCCGAGCGCGACATGAAGCGCATGGAGGGCATCCTCAACGCCATGACCGCCAAGGAACGCCGCCAGCCGGCGCTGCTGATGGACGGCAAGTCCAAGGCCAGCCGCAAGCGCCGCATCGCCGCGGGCGCGGGCGTCCACATCCAGGAAGTCAACCGCCTGCTCAACCAGTTCGACCAGATGCAGGGGATGATGAAGAAGATGAAGGGCGGCGGCCTGATGAAGATGATGAAGAAGATGGGCGGGCTCAAGAACCTCATGGGCGGCGGGGGCGGCGGGTTCCCGATGTAACCCGACCCACCAATGGAAATCGGCTCCCGAGGGAGCCGATTTTCATTCCAGCAGCGCTTGTGCGAACTCTCGCGCGTCGAAGGTCTGCAAGTCTTCGAGCTTCTCGCCGACGCCGATGAAGTAGACGGGGATCGGACGCTCGCGTGCGATCGCCGCGAGCACGCCGCCCTTGGCCGTGCCGTCGAGCTTGGTGACGATCAGGCCGGTGAGGCCCAGCGCATCGTCGAAGGACTTCACCTGCATCAGCGCGTTCTGGCCGGTGTTGCCGTCGACGACCAGCAGCACCTCGTGCGGTGCGGTTTCCTGCGCCTTGCCGATCACGCGCTTGATCTTCTTGAGCTCCTCCATCAGATGGAGCTGCGTCGGCAGCCGGCCGGCGGTGTCGGCGATGACGACGTCGCAGCCACGCGCCTTGCCCGCGACCACCGCATCGAAGGTCACCGCCGACGGATCGCCGCCCTCCTGGCTGACGATCTGCACGCGGTTGCGGTCCGCCCACACGGCGAGCTGCTCGCGCGCCGCGGCGCGGAAGGTATCCGCCGCGGCCAGCAACACGTTGGCCTCGGCATCGGCCAGATGGCGCGTGAGCTTGCCGATGCTGGTCGTCTTGCCGGCGCCGTTGACGCCGACCACCATCATCACCGTCGGCGAGTGCTCACCGATCACCAGCTGGCGCTGCAGCGGCTGCAGCAGTTCGGTCAGCGCGTCCACCAGCAGTTGCCGCACGGTGGCCGGATCGGTGGCCTTCGCGTCCTTCACGCGACGCTTCAAGTCGTCGAGCAGGAACTCGGTCGCCTTCACGCCGGCGTCGGCCATCAGCAACGCGGCTTCGAGCTCTTCATACAGCGCGTCGTCGATCTGCGTGCCGGTGAAGACCTGGGAGATGCTCGACCCGGTCTTGCGCAGCCCCTGACGGAGCTTGTCCATCCAGCTCTTGCGCGGTGCCGGCTCGGGCGCCGGCGCCGGCGCCGGCGCCGGCGCTGCAACAGGAGTCACCGCGACGGGCGCGGGAGCGGGAGCGGGAGCGGGAGCGGGAGCAAGTTTCGGCACGGCCACAGGTGCCGGGGTAAGTGCCGGTGCACGCGCAGGCGCAGGCGCAACTGGCGCGGCCGTTGCGACGGGCGTCGGAGCAGTGGGCGGAGCGGCGACCGGAGCGGCAGCCGGAACTGGCGCCGCCGGCGGGGTCAGGGCTTGCGGGACGACTGGCGTGACAGCCGGGGTCGACGGCGCCTCGGCGGCGGGCGCTGGGGCCGCCGGAGGAAACGCGGTCTCTAGCACCGGCGGCGCCTCGGGAGCGGGAGCCGGCGTGGGTTCGGCAGAGCCGAAGCCCAGTTTTTTCTTGAGGAAGCTGAACATGGAGGGGTCGAGTGGGACTCGCGCGCCGAAATGTCGATGCCGTGATCGGCGGGGCTTGCATTGTCTTCGAAAACTTTGCTATAGTCGTTGTCTTCGCAAGGCGCTTTAGCTCAGCCGGTTAGAGCGACGGAATCATAATCCGCAGGTCCGGGGTTCGAATCCCTGAAGCGCCACCAGATACGAAACCCCGCAGGACGCAAGTTCTGCGGGGTTTTCCGTTTTGGGCACCGTAGATTGACGCGGAACGACCTGCTCCAGCGTCCCTCAACGACCAGCGCCAGAGCGACGAGGGGCCCTCGCATCGCGACAGCCCCTTCCCTTCAGGATCAGCCATTCAATATGGCCGATCAGCTGCCACTCAATTGCAGCTCAAGGTCGCATAGTTCTTCCCCGCCCCCGCCACGGTGAGCAGCTTCTGCTTCACGCAGGCCGGCGTGTGCACCGTGTACGAATACGGGATGCCTACCGGGAAGTTCGCCGTCGTCACCCAATCGCTCGCGTCGCGCGACGGGCTGGACCCGCTGGCCACCCACTTGATGCCATAGGTCGCGAAGTCGGCCGGGCTGCGCACGTTGTTGTTGCGCAGTTCCCAGTAGCCGATCGACGAGCTGTCCCGCGAGGTCACCGGGTTCTGCGCGTTCTCGAAGTAGTTGCCTTCGATCAGCGCGTAGCCGCCCATGCGGATGTTGGCGCCCGAGGTCAGCACGCCCGAGTAGAGGTTGTTGTACAGGTGCGTGTAGCCCGCGCGCTGCAGCGGCAGCCGCGAGCCGACGTTGCTGTACACGTTGTGGTGGAAGGTGATGTAGCGGTCGCTCGCGTCGCTGTCGCTCGATCCGATCAGGCCGACCTTGTGGTGGTCGTGGAGGTAGTTGTACGAGTAGGTGATGTGATGCGCGCCGGCCTTGCTGTCGATGAGGCCGTCGAACTCCAGGTCGCCGGCACCGGCGCATTCGGCGGTCGAGCTGAACAGCGTGTTGTGGTCGATCCAGACATAGCCCGGGAACTTGCCGCTCTGGCCTTCGATGCCGATGGCGTCGATCGATCCGGGCAGCAGCCCGATCGTCATGTTGCGGATGATGATGTTGGTCGCCGCGGCCTTGATCGCGAGACCGAAGTTGGCGGCCGAGCCGTTGACGCCTTCGATCGTGACGTTGCTCTTGTTCTTGACCTCGACGACGGCGCCCGCCGCCTTCTTCCACTGCGTGCAAGGGTCGGGGATGGTGCCGAAATCGAAGGTGCCCGCGTAGCGGATCACCAGGCCGCCGGTACCGCTGTAGGCATCGATCGCGGCTTGCATCTGCGCCGCGGTCGTGACAGTGACCGGCGTTGCCGAGCCGCCACCGGTGACCTGGCCCGCGTAGCCGCCGCTATGGCCAGCCGGAGCCGGCGAAGGTGCCGGGGATGGCGACGGTGCGGGTGAAGGCGCCGGCGAGGGAGACGGGGCCGGAGACGGCGATCCCGCCGGTCCCACCGCGCACTTCTCCGCCTTGCCCGGATTCGGATCCGCGCCGCCGAAGGTGGCCGACGTGCAGGCCACGTCGCCCTTCAAGCTCTTGATGACCCATTTGTCCTTCACGCCGAAGGACACCTGGCGCGCCGTGTCGCCCACCTTGCAGGTGCCGCCTTCGTCCGCGCATTTGGAATAGCCGGACGGCCAGTCCACCGCGTGCGCCGCGCCGAGCGGTGCGACGGCGCCGACGGCGACCGCCATCGCCATCAGCCCTTGCCGCGGGCCAGGCGCGCGCAGCACGCCGGCAGTCGGGGGCTTCGGCGCGATCAAGGCGACGGACTCGTCAATACGGGTGCTCTTCATCGAATGTCTCCCAATGTCGTTGAAGCGATCGGCGCGGGCATGGCTACGCCCTCACCGGTCAGCGGTGAATCAAAAAGATGTTCAGGAACCCAACGCCGTTTCCTCCGCCTCGCACGGCGCGGACCTGCAGGATCCGCGTCGGGGACGGTGGCCGTCGGCACAGGCCACGTGTCGACACGCCAGCGCGCAGGCGCGGCCATGTCGACAACGGGAGGCAGACTAACGAGGTCGTCTGATTTCGGAAAGGCGTTTTACATTTGCCGATCTGGCGTTACGGATTTCCGTTTCTGGTGACCGCAAACGCTTCGGACGCTCCCGCATCCGTCTTCATCTCCACGGGCTGTTGCCACCCGCCGCCGAGCGCCCGCACGAGCGCCACCGTCGCGCGGCGCTGTCGCGTGGCGAGATCCACCGCGCTGCGCCGCGCCTGCAGTCCGGCCGTCTGCGAGGTGACCACCTCCAGATAGGCTGCCGCGCCGGCGCGATAGCGGTTGGTCGCCAGCGCGAGCGAGCGCTCCGCCGCGTCGACGGACTTGTTCTCCGCCTCCAGCGCTTCGCCGTAGCGATCGAGCAGGACCAGTTGATCCTCGACCTGCTGGAACGCCGCGAGCACCGTGCCGCGATAGCGCTGCGCCGATTCGTCCAGCGCCGCGGCCGCGCGCGCTTCCTCGGCCTTGCGTCGGCCGCCGTCGAACAGGTTGTACGCCAGCGTCGGTCCGATCGCCCAGAAGAGATTCGGCGCTTCGAGGAAACGTCCGAAGTCGCTGCTCTGGAATCCGCCTTGCGCGCTCAGCATGACCGAGGGGAAGAAGGCCGTCTTCGCCACGCCCAGCGTCGCGGTCGCCGCCACCACGCGCTGCTGCGCGGCGGCGATGTCCGGACGACGCTCCAGCAAGGTCGACGGCAGCCCCGTCGGCACCACGGGCATGGCCAGTTCCAGCGACGCGGCCGGCTCGATGCGGAAGCTCGAGGCGTTCGCGCCGACCAGCGCGGCGATCGCGTGCTCCAGCACCGCGCGCTGCGCCTGCGACTGCTTGCGCTGCGAGCGCGCCGACTCGAGTTGACCTTCGGCCCGCGCCTGGTCAAGACCTGACGCGATACCGGCCTGGTGCCGGCGGGAAATCAGATCGAATGCGCGCGTATAGGCCTCTTCGGCATCGGCGAGCAAGGCGTTGTCGCGATCGATTCCGCGCAGTTGCAGCAGCGAATCGGCCAGTTGCGCCTGCAGCGCCAACCGCGCGGCGGCGAGGTCCGCCGCCGCTGCGCGCTCCGATGCCAATCCGGCGCGAACCTGCTGCGAGATGCGGCCCCACAGGTCGACTTCGTAGCTCAGGTCCAGGCCCAGCGTCGCGCTGTTGTACCAATCGGGCGAGGTCGGCCCGAGCACCCGCAGCGGGCGGCGCTCCGACTGCCGGTCGCGCTGCCCGTTGAGCGAGCTGTTCAGCGTCGGCGATTGCGCCGATCGCAGGCTGTCGGTCGCGGCCCTGGCCTGCTGGTAGCGGGCCAGCGCCGAAGCGAGGTCCGGACTGTGCTCGACCAGCCGCTGCTGCAGCGCGTCGAGCTCCGGATCACCGTAGCTCTTCCACCAACCGTCCAGGGCGATGGGCGCGGCGGCCGAGGCACCGGCCTCGACCCACGGGCCCCGCGCCTCCTTGAAGCTCGTCGCCATCGGCACGTCGGGCAATGTCGTCTTCGGCGGCTGGGCGCAGCCGGCGACCAAAGCAACGACCAAAGCAGCGACCGACAGTGCGACGCCGTGTGCAACGCCGCGCGCGAGCTGAACCGACAGGCGCGCCGCGCCGCGCGATGTCATGCGCACGGCCGTCTGGGCGGCCCGGCTCGCTGCCATCGGTGCCGTCATGTGCGCCCCTTCGCCGAAGCCGCCGATGCCGGCGCTGCGGCGGGTTGCGCGACGCGCACCACGTCGCCGTCGGCAATCCCGTCCGGCGGATTCGCGATGACACGGTCCGCGGCGGTGAGTCCGCTGCCGAGTTCGATCCGCGTGCCCATGTCGCGCGCGATCGTGACCTTGCGCAGCTTCACGCGATTGCCCGCATCCACGGTCGCGACCTGCACGCCGTCCTTGTTGATGATCACGGCGCCGGGGGGCAGCGAGACGGCGGCCGTCGCCGACGCGCTCGCGACGGTCGAGGCGGCCGAGGCCGCGCCGTCGAAGCGCACTGTCGCGAAACCGCCAGGCAGCAACTCGTCCTTCTCGTTGTCGACGGCGAGCTGCACCAGCATCGCGCCGCTGGCCGTGTTGATCGCCTGCGAGGTCGACTGCACCGTCGCGGCGAAGCGCTGGCCGGGACGCTCGGGCACCGTCAGCACGGCCTTGCCGCCCGTGCGCACCTGCGCGACCTGACGCTGCGGCACGTTGACGTAGACGCGCAGCTTGCGCATGTCCGAGACGACGAACAGCTCGCTGCCGGGCGCGCCGCCGATGTTGATCAGCGCGCCCACGTCGGTGTTGCGCGCGGTGACGACACCGTCGAACGGTGCCGTCAACTGGGCGAAGCGCTTCAGCGCCTCGATGCGATCGACATTGGCCTGCAGCGCCGTGACCTGCGACTGCTTGGCGGTCATGTCGCCGGTGCGCTCGTCCACTTCCTGCCGGGACACCGAGTCCGATTCCAGCAGCCCTTGCCACCGCTTGGCCGTGCTCGCCGCCAGCGCGGCGTTGCTGCGCGCGGTCGCGAGTTCGGCCTTGGCCTGCATCAGCTGCTGGTCGAGGTCGGGCGTCTCGATCTCGGCGAGCTGTTGTCCGGCCTTGACCTTGCCGCCGATGTCGACGTTCCAGCGCTTCAGGTAGCCGCTGACCCGCGCATAGATCGGCGCGCGCGACCAGGCCTCGATGCGCGCGGGCAGTTCCAGGCCGCCTTCGGTCAGGGCTTGCGGCGTGATCAGCGCGACGCTGGGCTGGCCGCGATCGTCGGCCGTGCGCTGCAGTTGCTCGGCGTTGGACTTGCGGGCCCACAGACCTGCCGCCACCACCGCGATCGCGATCACGACCGCCACGGTCGCGGCAAGCTTGAAGCGCGCGGGAGGACGGGAGGACACCGCGGTGTGGTCGTGATCAGTTCGCATGGGAAGCATCTCCGGTCCCGGGCAGCGCGTTCGCGGCGCCGGCGGTCAAGTCGTTCGATTCAGAAAAGTCGGACGCGGGTCCGGTCTTGCGGCGGTGGCGATGCACGATGCTGAACACCACCGGCACGAAGACCAGCGTCGCGAAGGTGGCGAAGACCAGGCCGCCGATCACGGCTCGGCCCAGCGGCGCGTTCTGCTCGCCGCCCTCGCCCAGGCCCAGCGCCATGGGCAGCATGCCGATCACCATCGCCAGCGCCGTCATCAGCACCGGACGGAAGCGGACGAAGCCTGCTTCCATCGCGGCCGCGGTCGCGTCGCCGAGTTCCTCCAGCCGCTCGCGCGCGAAGCTGATCACCAGCACGCTGTTGGCCGTCGCCACGCCCATGCACATGATCGCCCCCGTCAGCGCGGGCACCGACAAGGTCGTCCCGGTCGCGAAGAGCATCCACACGATGCCGGCCAGTGCCGCCGGCAGCGCCGACACGATCACCGCCGGATCCAGCCACGACTGGAAGTTCACGACGATCAGCAGGTAGATCAGCACCACCGCGCCGAGCAGCCCGAACAGCAGGCCCGAGAACGCGCGGTCCATCGTGCGCACCTGGCCGAGCAGTTGCACGTTCGAGCCCTTGGGCACGTCGGCCTGCGTGTCGGCGAGCACCTGGCGGATGTCGCGCGCCACGGCGCCGAGGTCGCGGTCCTGCGTCGTCGCGTGGATCTGGACCATCGTCGCGACGTCGTACTGGCTGATCAGCGCCGGGCTGTTGACGCGCTGGAAACTCGCCAGCCCGCCCAGCGTCGAGGTGCCCGCCTGGGCGCCATTGCCGATCGGCAGGTTGCTCAGCGCGGCCAGCGAATCGAGCTGGTGCTGCGGCGTCTGCATCACGATCGAGTAGCTGACCCCGTTCTGCGGATTCAGCCAGAAGGTCGGCGCGACCTGGCTGCTGCCGGCGAGGTTCACCACCAGGCTGTTGGCCACGTCGCGCGTGCTCAAGCCCAGCAGCTGCGCCTGCGTGCGGTCGACGTCGACGTTGAAGGTCGGCGCCTTGTTGGACTGCTGGATGCGCGCGTCGGCCACGCCGGGGATCGCCTTGATGCGCTTGAGCAGCTGCTGCGCGTAGGCGAAGTTGGACTCGACGTCGCGACCCCGCACCTGCACGTCGATCGGCGCCGGCGCGCCGAAGTTCAGGATCTGGCTGACGATGTCGGCCGGCGGGAACGAGAAGGTCGTGTCCGGGAACTCGCGCGGCAGGACCTGCCGCAGCTGGCGCACGTAATCGGCCGTGGGCGCATGACCTTCCTTCAGCGCGATCTGGAAATCGCCATCGGAGCTGCCCAGCACGCCGGTGTTGTTGTAGGTCAGGTTGATCGACGACGGCGGCAGGCCGATGTTGTCGACCATCGTCTCGATCTTGTCGGACGGGATCACGCGGCGGATGGCCTGCTCGATCTTCGCGAAGCGCACCGCGGTCTCCTCGACGCGCGTGCCCACCGGCACCCGCGCATGCATCAGGATCTGGCCGGAGTCGACCTGCGGGAAGAAGTTGCTCCCGATGAAGGGCACCAGCGCAAAGGACACCAGCACCACCGCGGCGAAGCCGATCAGGAAGGGCGTCTTGCTGCCCAGCGCGGTCTCGAGCATCCGGCGGTAGCCCTCGCGCACGCGTTCGAAGCGGGCTTCGAAGTTCCGCTGGAAGCGCACCAGCGGATTGCGCGACGGCGGCTGCGCCAGATGCCCATGGCCGTCGGTCAGCGGCGCATGCGGCTGCAGCAGGTACTTGGCCATCGTCGGCACCAGCGTGCGCGACAGGATGAACGAACACACCATCGCGAAGATCACCGCCTCGGCCATCGGCACGAACAGGAAACGCGACACGCCTTCCAGGAAGAACATCGGGATGAACACGATGCAGATGCACAGCAGCGAGACGAAGGCCGGCGTCACGATCTGCTGCGCGCCGTCCATGATCGATTCCTCGACGCCCTTGCCGTGCTCCAGGTGCCAGTTGATGTTCTCGATGGTCACCGTCGCGTCGTCGACCAGGATGCCCACCGCGAGCGCGAGTCCGCCGAGCGTCATCAGGTTCAGCGTCTCGCCGATGGCCGCCAGGCCGATGATCGATCCGAGGATGGACAGCGGGATCGACACCGCGATGATCACCGTCGAGCGCCAGCTGCCCAGGAACAGCAGGATCATCAAGCTGGTCAGCGCCGCGGCGATGGCGCCCTCGATCGCGACGCCCTTGATGGCGGCGCGCACGAAGACCGACTGGTCGTTGATCGGCTTGACGTCGAGCTCGTCGGGCAGCGACGGCCGCAGCTCGGCGAGCTTGGCGCGCACGCCGTCGACGATCGCGAGCGTCGACGCCGCGCCGTTCTTCAGCACCGACATCAGCACCGACCGGCCACCGTCCACGTGGACGATGTTGGTCTGCGGCGCGTTGCCGTCGTGCACGTCGGCGACGTCGCGCAGGTAGATCGTCGAGCCGTTGACCACCTTCACCGGGAGCCGGCCCAGTTCCTCGATCGCGGAGGGGGCGCTGTTGAGCTGCAGCGTGTACTCCAGCTCGCCGATCTTCTGCGTGCCGATCGGCGTGAGCACGTTCTGCGTCGCCAGCGCGGCGGCCACGTCCTGCGCCGAGAGCCCGCGCGCCTGGAGTGCGCCGGGGTTGACGTCGATCTGCACCTGACGTTGCTTGCCGCCGTAAGGCAGCGGGATCGCCGCGCCGGGCACGGTCACCAGCGGCGTGCGGATGGTGTTGAAGCCGAGGTCGAAAAGCTGCTGCTCGGACAGCCCCTTGCCCGACAACGCCAGCTGCAGGATGGGCACCGTGGCGGCGTTGTAGTTCAGGATCAGTGGCGGCGTGGTGCCGGCCGGCATCTGCCGCACGGCGACCTGCGCGACCGCGGTGACCTGCGCGTTGGCCACGGCGATGTTCACGCCCGGCTGGAAGAAGATCTTCACCACCGACACACCGGGATAGGTGTTGGCCTCGATGTGCTCGATGTCGTTGACGGTGGTCGTCAGCGTGCGCTGGAACAGCGTCGAGATGCGGCCGGCCATCTGGTCCGGCGGCAGACCGGTGAACTGCCAGGCCACCGCGATGACCGGCACCTTGATCTCCGGGAAGATGTCGGTCGGCGTGCGCAGGGCCGCCAGCGGGCCGATGATCAGCAGCAGCAGCGCCAGCACGAAGAAGGTGTAAGGGCGTCTCAGCGCGACGCGCACGGCGGCCATCAGCATGGACAGATTCCCACGATCGTTGTCATCGTTGCTCTCTGGTGGACGACCGTTTTCCGGTCTTGTCGAGCGCGGATTTTGTGTGTCCGCACGCGCCCATGTATTGCTGATCGGTAATGACCGTACGCGTACGGAGTTCGCCCCCCGCGTTTGGGCGAGCTGCATCGACGTGGTGCGAAGCAGCGCGCTGGAGCGAGGAAAGTTCCGTGTGCGTACCTAACGTACGCCGAGTCCTGCCGCAGCTCGCACGTCTTACAAATTTCCGGGAAAGTCCTGCCGTTTTTGCCGACAGATTGACCGTTCACCTGCCCGGTTGCTCCTTAACATGCGGCCCCAGCGGACAACGCCTGGCCCCCGCCGGAGCAATCAAGACTGTCCGCCGGAAGGACGTCGGGCAGCATGAAGTCGATCGGTTCGTCGGGTCTGTTGAAACGGGTGACGCGGGCGTGGGTGGCAATGGCAGCGGTTGCCGTGGCGGCGATGAATGTGCCCGGCGCTCATGCCGAACCCGCCGTGCAACGAGCACCGGCACAAGCTTCCGCTCACATGGCTCCGCTCGCTGTCGACTTCCGCGGGGAGGCCGCTTCGACCGAGGCCCGCGCCATGGCACGCGTCGCCTTCGAGGACTTCGATGCCAAGGGTCGCCCTTTCGCCGTCGTCGACAAGAAGGACGCGAAGCTCTTCGTCTTCAATGCGGACGGCCAACTGGTCGGCGCCGCGCCGGCGCTGCTGGGCCTGGCCCGCGGGGACTCGGTCGCCCCCGGCGTGGGTCAGATGGTGAGTACCGGCATCCCGCCGGCACTGCGCACCACGCCGTCCGGTCGCTATGACAGCCAACCCGGTCCCAACCTGAAGGGCGAGACCGTCATCTGGGTCGATTACGACGCCGCGTTCGCCATCCATCGGCTCCGTCCTAGCCCCGCTTACGAGCGTCGGGCCGAGCGGCTCGCCTCCGCGTCGCCGGACGACAACCGGATCTCGCTCGGCTGCGTGGTCGTGGCGGGCGAGTTCTTCGACCGCGTCGTCGCGCCGGTGCTTGGCCATGGTGCCAGCGTCGTCTACGTGCTGCCCGAACCCGCCCCCGCGGCCATGGCACAGAACACGTCCGCCAGCCGCCTCTGAGTCGCCTCTGAGTCGCCTCTAAGCCGCTTTTAAGCCGCTTCTCAACCGCTCCGGGCCGCGCGCGCGAGACGACCGGCGGCCCTCGGCAAGCGGGAGCCCGCTCCAAGCGGCGTCGGAACCGCGCCCGCTACACTGGCGCCCTTGCGCATTTCCGCAGCCACTGGATCGATACCATGTCCCGCTGTGCCTCGCCCGCCCTGCCCCGCCGTCGTTCGATGATGGCGGCGGCCGCCAGCACCGCCCTGTTCTCCCTGGTCGCCGCATTCGGCGGCATCGCCGCGCTCGCGACGCCCGCGCCCGCGCAGGCCCAGATCGCCCCCGGCCACCGCTACTTCCCGCAGCGCGCGCTGCGCGGCGAGATCGTCTTCGGCGTGGCGCCCGACGTGCTGCTCAACGGCAAGCCGGCGCGCCTGGCGCCGGGCGCGCGGATCCGCAACGCGGTCGACCTGGTCGCCACGCCCGGCTCGCTCTATGAGCAGAAGGCCACCGTGCTCTACACCCGCGACATCAGCGGCCTGCTCATGGACGTCTGGCTGCTGAGCGAGGTCGAGCTGGCCAACAAGTCCTGGCCGACCACGCCGGAACAGGCCTCGACGCTGGTGTTCGACCAGGCCAGCCAGGTCTGGCGCAAGCCTTGATGCCGTGAGGGCTTGAAATCATGAGCAAGAAAGTCTTCATCAAGACCTTCGGCTGCCAGATGAACGAGTACGACTCGGACAAGATGGCCGACGTCCTGCGCGCCGCCGAAGGCTACGAGCCCACCACCGACGTCGAGCAGGCCGACCTGGTACTGTTCAACACCTGCTCGGTCCGCGAGAAGGCGCAGGAGAAGGTGTTCTCCGACCTCGGCCGCATCAAGCACCTGAAGGCCAAGGGCGTCATGATCGGCGTCGGCGGCTGCGTCGCCAGCCAGGAAGGCGCGGCCATCATCGACCGCGCGCCCTACGTCGACGTCGTCTTCGGCCCGCAGACGCTGCACCGGCTGCCGCAGATGCTGGCCCAGCGCCAGCAGCAGTCGCGACCGCAGGTCGACATCTCCTTCCCCGAGATCGAGAAGTTCGACCACCTGCCGCCGGCCAGGGTCGAAGGCGCGTCGGCCTTCGTGTCCATCATGGAAGGCTGCTCGAAGTACTGCTCCTACTGCGTCGTGCCCTACACCCGCGGCGAGGAGGTCAGCAGACCCTTCGAGGACGTGCTCGAGGAAGTCGCCGGACTCGCCGACCAGGGCGTCAAGGAGGTGACGCTGCTCGGCCAGAACGTCAACGCCTATCGCGGCAGGATGGACGGCACGGACGAGATCGCCGACTTCGCCCTGCTGCTCGAGTACGTCGCCGAGATCCCCGGCATCGAGCGCATCCGCTACACCACCAGCCATCCCAACGAGTTCAGCCAACGCCTGATCGATGCCTACGGCAGGATCCCCAAGCTGGTGAACCACGTGCACCTGCCGGTGCAGCACGGCTCGGACCGCATCCTGATGGCCATGAAGCGCGGCTACACGGGGCTGCAGTTCAAGAGCATCGTGCGCAAGCTGCGCGCGGTGCGGCCGGACATCCGCATCGCGTCGGACTTCATCGTCGGTTTCCCCGGCGAGACCGACGAGGACCATGCCAAGACCATGCAGCTGGTGCGCGACATCGGCTTCGATGCGTCGTTCAGCTTCATCTTCAGCCCGCGTCCCGGCACGCCGGCCGCCAACCTGGCCGACGACACGCCGCACGAGGTGAAGGTCCGCCGCCTGCAGGAGCTGCAGGCCGAGATCGAGGCGACCGCCATCCGCTACAACCACGGCATGGTCGGCAAGACCGTGCCGGTGCTGGTCTCGGGTCACGCCCGCAAGGACGCCACGGAGTTGATGGGGCGCACCGAGTGCAACCGCATCGTCAACTTCAAGGGCCACGAGCGGCTGATGCACCAGATCATCCCGATGCACATCACCGAGGCTTTCGCGCACTCGCTGCGCGGCGAGGTGCCGCTGACCGAGGATCTGCCGGGCTGACGGACCGGGAAGGCCGGCCCGGCCCGGCTGCCTCACTCGAAAGCGGTAGCGCGTGGCGCCGGCCGACCCTCAGGCCGGTTCAGCGTTTGTAACTGACGCCCCACTGCGTCGTGACAATGCCGAGCAGCATCAGGCCGTAACCGGCCATGGTGCCGTCAGCGCCAGTGAGCATCAGCGCGGCGCACAGGCCGAGCGTGCCGCCGACGCCGCCCCACATCGCAAGCGTGCGCCAGCGCATGCCGGAGACGGTGTCCCGCCAGATCAACTTGAGGGCGGCGGCCATCAGCGCCGCGACGCCCCAGGCGGGCAGGAACAGGTTGCCGAAATGCCAGACGGCGTCGAGTGGGTCCACGGGTCGTTTCGCTCCGGGCGAGGTGTACATGTAACGGGACGGCGGTCGAAATGCGCCGTTCCTTGACGCATCCCGGGGCGATGGGCGCGCCGCCAACGCCCGTGCGAGACACGGGTCGGGCAGGAATTTTATAATCGCCGCATGTCCGTCTTCGCCCTGGGTCTGAACCACACGTCCGCGCCGCTCGATCTGCGTGGACGTTTCGCGTTCACGCTCGAGCAACTGGCCCCGACGCTGCTGCGTTTCCAGGACCAGATCGGCACGAACCACCGCCGGCGCACCGCCGCCGCCGAAGCGGCGATCCTTTCGACCTGCAACCGCACCGAGCTCTATGTCGCCGGCGACGCCGACATGGTCCGCCCCGCCGTGGACTGGCTGGCGCAGGTCGGCGGGGTCGGCAGCTCGATGCTGATGGACCACGCCTACGTGGTGGAGGACGGCGCCGCCGCGCGGCATGCCTTCCGCGTCGCCAGCGGGCTGGATTCGATGGTGCTGGGCGAGCCGCAGATCCTTGGCCAGCTCAAGCAGGCCGTGCGCGAAGCCGATTCCGCCGGCACGCTCGGCACGACGCTGCACCAGCTGTTCCAGCGCAGCTTCTCGGTGGCCAAGGAAGTGCGCAGTTCGACGGAGATCGGCAGCCACTCCATCAGCATGGCGGCGGCTTCGGTGCGGCTGGCCTCGCAACTGTTCGAGAACCTCGCCGACATCCAGGTGCTCCTGGTCGGCGCGGGCGAGATGATCGAGCTGGTCGGCACGCATTTCGCGGCCAAAGGGCCGAAGGCGATCGCCATCGCCAACCGCACGCAGGAGCGCGGTGAGAAGCTCGCCCATCAGCTGGGCGGCGAAGCCTTCCGGCTGGTCGACCTCCCCGACCGCCTGCATGAATTCGACGCGGTGATCTCCTGCACCGCGTCCAGCCTGCCGCTGATCGGCCTGGGCGCCGTCGAGCGCGCCTTGAAGAAGCGCCGCCACAAGCCGATGTTCATGGTCGATCTGGCGGTGCCCCGCGACATCGAACAGGAAGTGGCCCAGCTCGACGACGTCTACCTCTACACCGTCGACGACCTGTCCAAGCTGGTCCAGACCGCCGGCGAGAAGCGCCAGGCCGCGGTCCAGCAGGCGGAAGCCATCATCGAGACCGGCGTGCAGAGCTTCGTGCACTGGCTGGGCCAGCGCCACACGGTGCCGCTGATCCAGGCCCTGCACCAGCAGGCCGACAGCTGGCGCCAGGCCGAGATCCAGCGCGCGCGCAAGCTGATCGCCAAGGGCGAGGACATCGACAGCGTGCTGGACGCGCTCGCGCGCGGGCTGACGCAGAAGATGCTGCACGGCGCGATGGCCGAACTCCACGTCAGCGACGGCGAGCAGCGCCTGCAGATGGCGCAGACCGTGTCGCGGCTGTTCCTGCGCGGCAGCGCGAAGACGTCGGGCGCCCGCCTGAACGCCCTCGGCGACGAAGCGGAGTCGTAGCGGCGCGTCGTTCGCGCGCGGGCGGCCTGCCATGGCCGCCCCGCTGCCTGGCCTCACGTGCCCCACCGCTGCCGGCCCATGACGGAT
>CAMPJJ010000076.1 GCA_946886855.1 uncultured Roseateles sp.
GGGCGAGGTCGGCGAGGTCGGCGAGGGTGTCGGACGGGATGTCGGACGGTGTGGCGGGCGCGGCGTCGGAGGGCTCATGGCGGAAACTCGACAGAACTTGTCCGGCTATCGTAATTCCGACGTGAAGGCCCTGTCACCATGCCGTGCATGAACACCGCCACCACCACCGCCGGCGCGGCCGCGACCGGATTTCCGGGCCTGAGCCCCGAACAGAGCGCCGCACAGAGCCGGCAACGAGACATCCAGACCATCAGCCTGATCGGTCTGGCGCACGGCACCTCGCACTTCTTCCACATGCTGCTGCCGCCGCTGTTCCCGGTGTTCATGCGGGAGTTCGGGCTGAGCTATTCGGAGCTGGGCCTGCTGGTGACCATCTTCTTCGTGATCTCGGGCGTGGGGCAGGCGCTGTCGGGCTTCCTGGTCGACAAGACGGGCGCGCGGCCAGTGCTGTTCACGGCGCTGGGCTGCTTCGTGCTGGCGTCGCTGGCGGCGGGCACGGCGCAGGGCTTCGGCGGTCTGGCGCTGGCCGCGGCCCTGGCGGGCCTGGGCAACTCGCCCTTCCACCCGGTGGACTTCACGATCCTGAACAAGCGCGTGTCGCAGCAGCGCCTGGGGCACGCGTTCTCGGTGCACGGCATCACCGGCAACCTCGGCTGGGCCGTGGCACCGGTGCTGCTGATCTCGATGCACGAGGCGACCGGGCAATGGCGCCTGGGCTACGTCGCGACGGCGGCGTGGGCGCTGTTCGTGATCGCGTTGCTGTTCTTCAAGCGCGACGCGATCGACGACACGCAGGGCTCGTGGGGCCACGACAAGGCAGGCGCGAAGGCGCCGGCCGATGAGCATCCGATGGCCTTCCTGAAGCTGCCGTCGGTGTGGTTGTGCTTCTCGTTCTTCTTCTTCACGACCTCGGCGCTGAGCGCGATCCAGAGCTTCGCGTCGCCGGCGCTGTCGGCGATGTACGGCGTGAGCCTGGCGAGCACCGCCTTCGTCGTGACCGGCTACATGCTGGCGGGCGCGGCGGGGATGATCGTCGGCGGCTTCCTGGTGGCGAAGTCGCAGAACCTGGAGCGCAACATCGCCGGCGCGATGTTGGTCGCCGCGGCGTTGCTGGCGCTGACGGCCACGGGCTGGCTGCCGGCGACGGCGGCCCTGATCGCGGCGGCGACGGCGGGCTTCGGCACCGGCCTGGCGGGCCCGTCGCGGGACATGCTGATCAAGCGCGCCGCGCCCCCTGGCGCAACGGGCCGCGTGTACGGCACGGTGTACTCCGGCCTGGACACCGGCTTCGCCGTGGCGGCGCCGATCTTCGGCGCGCTGATGGACCGCCACTGGAACAACGCCGTGTTCTTCGGCGCGTCGATCGCGCTGCTGCTCGGCATCGGCGCGGCGAGCCTGGTGCGGCAAGGGAAGCGCTGACACCCCTCAGGGGGAAGTCACTATGAGGTGCCGGATGACTGGAATTTGTGGTCATCCGAAGCCGTCATAGCGATCAAGGCTGGTCCAGGAACTTGCATCGCGTCGCGCGCGCAACAGAGCGGCGACCTTCGTTTGCGAGGGGCTGAGGCGGATCTAGAGTCATTGGCTCTGGAGGTTGCCGACCATGCCGTATTCCCCCGCGATCGTTGCCAATGCCGTGCTCCACCGCGCCAGGCAGCGCGGGCTTTCAGTCAACCATCTGAAGCTTCAGAAGCTGGTCTTCTTCACGCATGCGTGGAGCCTCGCCATCGAGGGTGTTCCAGCTGTGGACGAACGTCCCGAGGCGTGGGAGTACGGACCGGTCTTCAATTCGTTGTACTACCGGCTCAAGGGAAGCGGCCACGATGCGATCACGTCGCTGATCGAGACGGTCGATGCGCAGACCAATGCCTTCGCTGCCCTGATTCCGTCGCCTGTCGATGCGACTTTCTGGCGCATTCTGGATCAGGTCATGGATCGGTACGGATCGTTCACCCCTTCCCAACTTTCCACGCTGAGTCACGAGCCGGGCGGTCCTTGGGAACAAGCGAGGAACTCCAAGCAGGCGATCATTTCCGACGAGTCCGTGCGCCAGTTCTACAGGGGGATGCTGCAATGATCGATCTCCTCCAGCAGGGCGTGCAGCCGGTGCCCCCGATCGTCGCCCCCTCGACCGATTTGCCGGTTTCGACCGAGGTCCAGAAATTCGATCCCACGGTCCTCGACTACAAGATCAAGCGGGCAGGAACTTTCGGCGGCCTGAGCATTGCGGGCGTGCTGTACCTGGTCGGCGTCCTCGTGATTTTGAAGCTCATGGGCATCTGGCCATTCAACTGCACGCCGGTGACCGAGGTGACGTCCACGTTGTCCCGCGTGGTCGAGTGCACCCATGTTGCGATCGGCGAGGGCGCGTGGCATGGCATCGCCGGCGTCATGCTTGCGCTGTTCTCGGTGCCGACGGTGCTCCTGATCGCGATCCTGCGGACCGCCTCAGCGAAGCGGGAACCATTGCCGGACACCGTCTACACCACGGCCGCCGACAAGTTCGCCAATGCGCTGGAGCGCGTGTTCGAGCCGAAGAAGTAGCGCGGGCAACACTTGACCCCGCTTTCCCCCGCGGTGCAACCCGCATCCGTGCCGCAACAGGGGACATCCCGCCCGCTTGCAATGGCGGGGCTGCTCGCTACAGTCGTCCGTCATGGATCAGCACCGCACCGTCAGCCGCCCCGCCGGGCACGTCCTCGTCGAGGCCCTGATCGAGCAAGGCATCACCGAGGTCTTCGGGGTGCCAGGGGAGAGCTACCTCGCGGTCCTCGACGGCTTCCATGAACACCGCGAGCGCATCCGATTCATCGGCTGCCGCCAGGAAGGCGGCGCCGCCTTCATGGCCGATGCCCAGGGCAAGCTGACCGGCCGGCCCGGCGTGTGCTTCGTGACGCGCGGACCCGGCGCCGCCAACGCCAGCATCGGCTTGCACACCGCCTTCCAGGACTCGACGCCGATGATCCTGTTCATCGGTCAGGTGGCGTCCGACCAGCGCGACCGCGAAGCCTTCCAGGAAGTCGACTACCGCCAGATGTTCGGCCCGGGCACGCTGGGCATGGCGAAGTGGGTCGGCGAGGTGCACGATCCGCATCGCCTGCCGGAGTACGTCGCGCGTGCCTTCCACACCGCCATGCAGGGGCGCCCCGGACCGGTCGTCCTTGTGTTGCCCGAGGACATGCTCACGCAGCTCACCGACGCGCCGGTCCTGCCCCGCGCCAAGCCTGCCGTCGCGTGGCCGGCACCGGCCGACCTGGTCGAGCTGCAGGCGCGGCTCGAAGGCGCGCAGCGGCCCTTCGTCATCGCCGGCGGCGGCGGATGGACCGCCGAGGCCTGCGCGGCGCTGCAGGACTTCGCCCATGCCTGGCAGGTGCCGGTCGGCTGCGCGTTCCGCTTCCAGGACCTCTACGACAACCGCGATCCGCTCTACGCGGGCGACGTCGGCATCGGCATCAACCCCGCGCTCGCCAGGCGCATCGGTGAAGCGGATCTGGTCATCGCGATCGGCCCGCGCCTGGGCGAGATGACCACCGGCGGCTACACGCTGCTGAAAGCCCCGCGGCCCACGCAGCAGCTGGTGCACATCCACGCCGGGTCCGAGGAACTGGGCCGCGTCTACGCCGCCGACCAGATGATCCAGGCCAGCATGAGCGGCGCCGCGCTGGCGCTGCAGCAGCTTCGCCCGCCGGCCGATCTGGCGGAGCTGCCATGGCTGCAGTGGTCGCGCGAGGCGCATGCCGACTACCAGCGCAACCAGCAGGCGCTGCCGGTCGGACCGATGGACCTGGCCGAGGTCATCCACCTGCTGGACCGCCTGCTCCCCGCCGACACGATCTTCACCAACGGCGCCGGGAACTACAGCGGCTGGCTGCACCGTTTCCACCGCTACACGGCGCTGCATCAGGGCGGCCGCACGCAGCTCGCGCCGACCAGCGGCGCGATGGGCTACGGCTTCCCGGCCGCCGTCGCGGCGGCGCTGCTGCAGCGCGAGCGCTGGGTCGTCAACATCGCCGGCGACGGCGACTTCCTGATGACCGGTCAGGAGATGGCCACCGCGATGGCGCATGGCGCGCGGCGCCTGATCTGCCTCGTCGTCGACAACGGCAGCTACGGCACCATCCGCATGCACCAGGAGCGCGAGTACCCCGGCCGCGTCAGCGGCAGCGACCTGCACAACCCGGACTTCGCGGCGCTCGCGCGCGCCTATGGCTGGGCGGCCTTCACCGCGGCCCGCACCGAGGACGTCGAGCCCGCGCTGCGGCAGGCGCTGTCCGCGCAGGGGCCCACGCTGATCCATCTGAAGCTGCCGGTGGAGATCTCCACCTCGCGGGCGACGCTGAGCAGCATCCGCGAGGCGGCGCTGAAGCGGAAGTCCCAATGACGCCGTCGGCGGCCGCCTCTGACGGAGAATCGGGCCATGTCAGAACCTATCCCTTTCGCCCTGCGCGGCGAATACATCGAACTCGACAAGCTGCTCAAGGCCACCTCGCTGGCCAGCAGCGGCGGCGAGGCCCGGCACTTCATCTCGGAGGGCCAGGTGCGCGTCGACGGCCAGGTCGATCTGCGCAAGACCGCCAAGATCCGCGGCGGCCAGGTGGTCGAGTTCAACGGCGAACGCATCGAGGTCCTGAAGGACCCGGAGGAATGACCCCATGACCGCTCCCAGTGCTGCGACCCGCGCCGCGATCCGCTTCTCCACCTGCGACCTCTGCGATTCGCTCAAGGCCGACACCAGCGGCGACACGCGCTGGCTGCCGGGCAGCCGGTATCGCAGCTACGGCGGGCATCCGCGCTTCGCCGGCCCGGTGGCCACGGTGCGATGCCTGGACGACAACTCGCAGGTCAAGGCCGCGGTCGAGAGCTTCGGCGCCGGGCGCGTGCTCGTCGTGGACGGCGGCGGCTCGCTGCGGCGCTCGCTGGTCGGCGGCAACCTCGCCGCCAGCGCCGCGAAGAACGGCTGGGCCGGCGTGCTGGTCCACGGCGCGGTGCGCGATCTGGAGGAGTTGCGCGCGGCCGCGGTCGGCCTCTTCGCGCTGGGTCATGTGCCGATGCCCACCGAGCGCCGCGAGCAGGGACTGTCGGACGTGCCGGTCCAGCTCGACGGCGTCTGGATCCGCCCGGGTGACTGGCTCTACGCCGACGAGGACGGCGTCGTCATCACGCCCGGGCCCGTGCACGCGGCCGGCTGAGCGGCGTCGGAGCCGGCGCGATCCGGCGCGATCCGGCGCGATCCGGCGCGCCCCTCGCAGGCGTCATGCCTGCCCGGCGATCCATCCGGCCAGCGCCTCCGCCGGCATCGGCCGTCCGAACAGCCAGCCCTGCGCGCCGTCGCAGCCCATCGCCACGAGGATGTCGCGCTGGCCCTCGGTCTCCACGCCTTCCGCGATCACGGTCAGTCCGAGCGAGCGTCCGATGCCGATCACCGCGCTCGCCAAGGCGCGGTCGTCGGCGTCCTGCGCCAGGTCGCGCACGAAACTCTTGTCCAGCTTGAGTTCGGTCACCGGCAGCCGCTTGAGGTAGCTCAAGCTGGAATAGCCGGTGCCGAAGTCGTCCACCGACACGCCCACGCCCATCTCGTGCAGCTGCTGCAGCTGCTCGCGGGGACGGCTGGTGTCGTCCAGCATCAGCCGTTCGGTCACTTCCAGCGTCAGATCGCTGGCCGCCAGGCCATGCTTGGCGAGCAGCGCCCGCGCGTGGGCGGCGACGTCGTCCTGATGGAAGCGCTGCGGCGAGACATTGACCGACACGCCGGGCACCACGATGCCTTCGGCCCGCCAGCGCGCCAGCTGCGCGCAGGACTGCGCCAGCACCCAGGCGTCCAGCGCGTTGATGAGGCCGCTTTCCTCGGCGACCGGGATGAAACGGTCCGGCGGCACCCAACCGCGCTCGGCGTCGTGCCAGCGCAGCAGTGCCTCGACGCCCACCAGGGCGCGGTCGGTCAGGCGGACCTTGGGCTGGAAGTGCAGCTGCAGCAGCTGGTGGGACAGCGCGTGACGCAGGGCGGCCTCGATGTCGAGCCGCTCGTCCAGCGCCTGGTTCATCGCATGCAGGAAGAAGCGCGCACAGTCGCGGCCGGCGCGTTTGGCTTCATACATCGCGATGTCGGCGTTCTTCAGCAGCTGGTCGAGGTCGAGCCCGTCCCGCGGATACGCGCACACGCCGATGCTGGCCGTCATCTGCACCCGCGCGTGGCTGCCGTCGAGGGGGATGGGCGCCTCCAGCACCGCGCGCAGCTTGCCGGCGACGTGCATCGCGTCCTCCGCGGAGCAGCCCGGCAGCAGCGCGACGAACTCGTCGCCGCCCAGCCGCGCCAGCGTGTCGCTGTCGCGCAGCGTGCCCAGCAGCCGCGCGGAAATGTGTTTCAGCACCTGGTCGCCGACGGCATGGCCCAGGGAATCGTTGACGGTCTTGAAGCGGTCGATGTCCAGCAGCAGCAGGGCGGCCGGCGCCTCGGTGCGCGAGGCCTGCAGCAGCGCCTGCCGGGCGCGGTCGGCCAGCAGTGTGCGGTTGGGCAGGCCGGTGACGCCGTCGAAGTAGGCCAGGCGCTCGATCTCGCGCTGATGGCGGTCGTGCATGAAGGCGATCTGGCACAGCTGCGTGCAGGCCTGCACCATGCGGCGGTGGAAGGGCGCGGCCGCGCGCGGCTCGCGGTAGTACAGCGCGAAGGTGGCGACGACCTGGTCGCTGCCCAGCAGGATGGGCGTCGACCAGCAGGCGGCGAGGCCGTGCGACCTTGCCAGTTCGCGGAAGTCCGCCCAGAGGGGATCCGTGTCGATGTCCGTGACCTCGACGGGCTGGCGGCGCCAGGCCGCCGTGCCGCAGGACCCGGCCTGCGGGCCGATCGTGAAGTCCTCCAGCGCCGCGCTGAAGGTGGTCGGCAGGCTGGGCGCGGCCAGCGGATGCACGCGACCGTCATCGTCCACGGCCAGCACGGAGCAGATCACCTCCGGCGCCAGCGCTTCCACGCCGCGGCACAACAGGTCCATCACCGCCGCCAGCGGGCGTCCGAGGGCGACGGCTTCCAGCACGTCGCGCTGCAGGTGGTCGATGTCGGCCTGCTCGTCGGATCTTGTCGCGTGCTGTTCTCGCATCGCTGCTCCCTGTGTACCGGGAGCATCGCAGGGAAGCCGCGCCGCTTCAAGAGGAAGCCCGCTGCCGCGGGCGCGGTGGGCCTCAGCGCAACACGTCCAGCAGGCGGTCGAGGCCGCCGTCGTTGATGGCAACCATGGCCTGTTCGCGCACCTTGGGTTTGGCGTGGTACGCGACCGACAGTCCGGCGGCCCCCATCATCGGCAGGTCGTTGGCGCCGTCGCCGACGGCGATGCACTGCCCCGGCGTGGCGCCGATCTGCCCGGCGCAGGCCAGCATCATGCGGCGCTTCTCCTCGCCGTCGCAGAGGTCGCCCCAGTCCTGCATCACGAGGCCGCCGGTCAGGCGGCCGTCGACGATCTCCAGTTCGTTGCTGCGGACGAAGTCCATGCCCAGCTCGGCGGCGACGAAACGCGTGAAGTAGGTGAAGCCGCCGGAGACCAGCACCAGCTTCAGCCCGGCGGCCTTGAGCGCGGCGCACAGCTCGCGCGCGCCGGGGTTGAACGCGAGCCGCTCGCGCAGCACCTGCGCCAGCGCGTCCTCGCCGACGCCCTTCAGCAGCGCGAGGCGGCGGCGCAGGCTGTCCTTGAAGTCGGTGATCTCGCCGCGCATGGCGGCCTCGGTGATCGCGGCGACCTCGGCCTTGCGGCCGGCGGCGGCGGCGATCTCGTCGATGCATTCGATCGAGATCAGCGTCGAGTCCATGTCGAAGGCGGCGAGCTTGAAGTCGCGCAGCGCCAGCGGCGGCGTGAAGCCTTGCAGGACGAGCGGGGAGGGCGAGGCCGGGGAGGTCGACGAGGAGGTCATGCGGACGGTGCGGGCAGGGGAGGCAGGGTCTTGAATGTGGAAGGCCCCGCCGATGATCACCTTGTTCAGTCTCGGCGATCAGTCGGCGGGGACGGGCGGGAGCTTAGCGCACTCGCCGGAGCGGGCCTCAGCGCGCATGGGTCACGGCGTAGCGGGCGGTCCGCGCATGCGACATCCACGCTGCCGGTGGCGGGGCCAGAACGTCCAGGGTAGCGCCCTTGATACCTCGATGGGCGAGGTACATCGCCGCGGGTTCGGCGACGCCAGGAGCACCTCGACGCTGGGCGATCTCGGGAACGTCCCAGGCCTCCAGCTTCAGACCCTCGATGTGGGACATCGCCTTGTCGTTGCTGATCAGGGTCGCGCCGAGGGCCATGGCGTGAGCGGCGATGGCCATGTCGAATTTCCCAGGACCCCGGCCGATGCGGTCCACTTGGGTCCTGATGCACCCGTAAAGATCGGAGAACCACAGACC
Source organism: uncultured Roseateles sp. (assembly GCA_946886855.1). Next base: position 8,372 of record CAMPJJ010000076.1, read on the forward strand.
GTCGTGGAGGTATTCGACCCGGATGCGACGCATCAGCTCCTGCAGGCGCAACTCCTTGCGCGGGGAATGGGTCTTCTCAAGGCCGTAGAAGATTTCGGCCTGCACCACCACGCTGATGGCGATCCGGCCGTGGAGCGCGGCGAATCGCTCGTCACAGTAGACGCGGCTCGCCTTGCCCGGCGGGTGCATCAGGCAACTGAGGATGTTCGTGTCGAGCATGTAGAGCGGTTCAGCGGGACGCATGACGGGCCTCCCAGGCTTCAAAGCGCACACGGCGGATGAGGTCCTCCTCCGCTCCGTCTCCCCAATCGTCCAGCCCGAGAACTCGCATCCGGACCGGCTTCCCGTAGTTCTCGGGCAGGTAGGGACAGGTGTCGCAGCCCTCGCGCGCGTGCACTTCCAGGCGATCGATCCGGCGGGCTTCACGCAGACACAGGCTGAGGGGATCCGTCCCGACATCCAGATAATCGGGCGGCAGGTGCGGGCATGCGAGGCAGGTCCGCGCGTACTCGCGCCCCCGGTACTTGCCCGCGATCTCCGCATCGCGCGCGGCCTCCCAGGCATCGTCTTCCGCTTGTTCCCGCGCGAGGCGGGCGGCTACGGATTCGATGGGTTGAACCGTCGGTTGAATCGTCGTTGAAGGGGTCAGGTGTTGATGCATCGGCATCTCCAGAAGTTGAGAAGCCGTCAGTCTAGGAAGCGGTTCCTCCGCCGTCATTGACTCGAACTGGCGGACGTGCCGGTCGTCTTCCAGCAATTCAAGTGAGGGTCAACCACTTCTCCGGATTGCCATTGAAAACGGCGGCCGGAGCCGCCGTTTCATCATTGCGAAGCGGGCCCTCGATCAGGGCTGAGAGACCGGCGCGCCGAGCAGCCGCAGCACCTCGCGCACGGCCTGCGCGCGGTCCTTCGGATCGGTGAGCGCCTTGTCGATGCGCAGCTTCTCGTTGCCGACCAGCTTGATGTTGCGGTTCTTCTGCACCAGCTCGATGACGCGCATCGGATCGATCGGCGGATTGGGCCGGAAGTTGATGTTGATGACGCTGGGCGCGGCGTCGATCTTCATCACGCCGTAGGGCTTGGCCAGCACGCGCAGGCGGTGCGTGTCGAACAGCGTCTGCCCCTGCGCGGGCAGCTTGCCGAAGCGGTCGGTGATCTCCTCGAGCATCGCGTCGATCTGCTCGGCGCGGTCCGCCGTCGCGAGCCGCTTGTACAGCGACAGCCGCTGGTGCACGTCGCCGCAGTAGGCGTCGGGCAGCAGCGCCGGGGCGTGCAGGTTGATCTCGGTGGTCGCCGACAGGGGGCTGAGCAGGTCCGGCTCGCGGCCGGCCTTGAGCGAGCGCACGGCCTCCGACAGCATCTCGTTGTAGAGCTGGAAACCGACCTCCATCATGTTGCCGCTCTGGTGCTCGCCGAGCACCTCGCCGGCGCCCCGGATCTCCAGGTCGTGCATCGCGAGGTAGAAGCCCGAGCCCAGTTCCTCCATCGCCTGGATCGCGTCCAGCCGCTGCGCCGCCTGCTTGGTCAGGCCCTCGACGTCCGGCACCATCAGGTAGGCATAGGCCTGGTGGTGCGAGCGGCCGACGCGCCCGCGCAGCTGGTGCAGCTGCGCCAGGCCGAACTTGTCGGCGCGGCTGATGACGATGGTGTTGGCGCTGGGCACGTCGATGCCGGTCTCGATGATGGTCGAGCACAGCAGCACGTTGTGCTTGCCGCCGACGAACTCGCGCATCACGCGCTCCAGCTCGCGCTCGGGCATCTGGCCATGGGCCACGACGATGCGGGCCTCCGGCAGCAGCTCCTCGAGCTTCATCCGACGGTTCTCGATGGTCTCGACCTCGTTGTGCAGGAAGTAGACCTGGCCGCCGCGCTTGAGCTCGCGCAGGATGGCCTCGCGGATCGTGCCGCTGGTCTCGCTGCGCACGAAGGTCTTGATGGCCAGGCGCCGCTGCGGCGCGGTGGCGATGACGCTCAGGTCGCGCAGGCCCTCCAGCGCCATGCCCAGCGTGCGCGGGATCGGCGTGGCGGTCAGCGTCAGCACGTCGACCTCCGCGCGCATCGCCTTCATCGCCTCCTTGTGCCGCACGCCGAAGCGGTGCTCCTCGTCGATGACCAGCAGCCCCAGGCGCTTGAACTTGACGTCGGCCGACAGCAGCTTGTGCGTGCCGATGACGATGTCGATCGAGCCGTCGGCCAGGCCTTCCATCGCCGCCTTGATCTCCTTGGCGGAGCGGAAGCGGCTCATCTCCGCGACCTTGACCGGCCAGCGGCCGAAGCGGTCGGCGACGTTCTGGAAATGCTGTTCGGCCAGCAGCGTCGTCGGCGCGAGCAGGGCGACCTGCTTGCCGCCCATCACCGCGACGAAGGCGGCGCGCAGCGCCACCTCGGTCTTGCCGAAGCCGACGTCGCCGCACACCAGGCGGTCCATCGGCTTGGGACTGATCATGTCCTGGATGACGGCGTGGATCGCGGCGCGCTGGTCGGGCGTCTCCTCGAAACCGAAGCTCGCGGCGAAGGCCTCGTAGTCGTGCGGCGAGTAGCGGAAGGCATGGCCCTCGCGCGCGGCGCGGCGGGCGTAGAGGTTGAGCAGCTCGGCGGCGGTGTCGCGGACCTGCTCGGCGGCCTTGCGTTTGGCCTTGTCCCACTGGCCCGAGCCGAGGCGGTGCAGCGGCGCCTCTTCCGCGCTGACGCCGGTGTAGCGGCTGATCAGGTGCAGCTGCGCGACCGGCACGTAGAGCGTGGCCTTGTCGGCGTATTCGAGGTGCAGGAATTCGCTGGGACCGTCGCCCAGGTCGATGTTGATCAGCCCCAGGTAGCGGCCGATGCCGTGGTTGGTGTGCACCACCGGGTCGCCGACCTTGAGCTCGGACAGGTCCTTGATCAGCGCGTTGACGTCGCTGACCTGCTCCTGCTTGCGGCGGCGGCGCGTGGTGGGCGTGGTCGCGAAGAGCTCGGTCTCGGTGAACAGCTGGATCTGGCGACCCTCGTCGGGTTCATGCCAGAAGAAGCCCGCGGCCAACGGCGCGGCGGTGATCGCGAAGCGCTCGTCCTTGTTCGCCTCGAATTCGGCGAGGTCCTTCACCGACGGCGGATCGATCTTGTTGTCGCGCAGCAGTTCGAGCAGGCTCTCGCGGCGGCCTTCGCTCTCGGCGAGCAGCAGCACACGGAAGTCGGTGGACTTCAGGTGCGCGGCCAGGCGGGCGAGCGGCTCCTGGGCGCCGCGCTCGACGCTGACATCGGGCAGCGGCCGGGCGTAGTCGACGGCCTCGTGGCCGCGCACCGCCAGCACCGCATGGCGGTGCGTCGCGGTGAAGAACTCCTCGGGCCGCAGGAAGATCTCCTCGGGCGCCAGGATCGGCCGGTCCGGATCGTGCTGCAGGAAGCGGTGGCGCTCGCGGGTGTCGGTCCAGTAGCGCTGCAGCGCCTCGTCGACCTCGCCGTGCAGCACCAGGCCCGCTTCGGCGGGCACGTAGTCGAACACGCTCGCGACCTCGTCGAAGAACAGCGGCAGGTAGTACTCGATGCCGCCGGTGGCCAGGCCGGTGTCGATGTCCTTGTAGATGCGCGACTTCGTCGGGTCGCCGTCCATCTTCTCGCGCCACCGGGCGCGGAAGGCCTTGCGCGAGGCCTCGTCCATCGGGAACTCGCGCCCGGGCAGCAGGCGGACCTCGGGCACCGGGTACAGCGAACGCTGCGAGTCCGGATCGAAGACGCGGATCGAGTCCACCTCGTCGCCGAACAGGTCCACGCGGTAGGGCACCAGCGAGCCCATCGGGTAGAGGTCGATCAGGCCGCCGCGCACGGCGTACTCGCCGGGCGAGACGACCTGGCTGACGTGCTGGTAGCCGCCCAGCGTCAGCTGGCGCTTGAGGCCGGCTTCGTCCAGGCGCTGCTTCTGGCGGAAGTTGAAGGTCGTCGCGGCGAGGAAGGACGGCGGCGCCAGCCGCGTCAGCGCGGTGGTCGCGGGCAGCAGCACGACGTCGAGGTCGCGTTCGGCGACCGGCTTGCCGTTGGCCTGCAGCAGCCGCCACAACGTGGCCAGCCGTTCGGAGATCAGGTCCTGGTGCGGGCTGAAGCTGTCATAGGGCAGCGTCTCCCAGTCGGGGAACACGGCCACGCGCAGCTCGGGCGCGAAGAACTTGAGCTCGTCCTCCAGGCGCTGCGTGTCGCCGGGCTCGGCGGTGACGACCAGCGTGAGCCGGCCGGCGGCCTGCTGCTGCCGGGCGAAGCGGGCGAGCAGCAGCGCGTCGGCGGAGCCGGTGGGACGGGGCAGGGTGAAGCGTTTGCCGGGGGAGATCGTGGACAGCTGCATGGCGCACAAATGAGGACAGCCCCGGGAAGGGGCTCGGGGGAATTGTAGGGAGGCTGCCGCGACAGCGCGTGACAGGAGCGACAAGGGGGCGTGCGGCGCCTGTCGCGCGTTGTCCATCGTTGTCGCCTGCGGTCTGCCGTGGTCGGTCGGTTGTCGGTCGGTTGTCGGAAGGCGTCGGGGAGCAGTCGGCGTACCCGGCCTCCGGTTCCTGATGCATTCCAGGATCAAGGCGCCGCGAGGAGGGGGGTGGAGGTGCCGCGCTGATGAGTCGCGGCGATTGGTGGAAGCGCCTGCGCTTCGAAGAATCGTGGTTTTCTCTCGACCACGTTTTCACATGCGCAGTTCATTCATCCAGCGGCCCTTGAACGCAGGGCGGCGGCCGCGACGATCCGTGTCCTGGCCCGCGTCGCGCCGGCACGCCATGTCCGCCGCGGCATGGCTGGCCGGCCTCGCGGTCCTCGTCGACATCGCCGCCGTGGCCCACGCCCAGGGACAGCCCGCCGCGCCGACGGCCTTGCCGACCGGGGCGCGCGTGGTGGCCGGCGACGCCCTCGTCCCGCCGCCGTCGGGCGACCACCTGGTGATCCTCCAGCGCAGCGAGCGTGCCGCGATCGAATGGCGGGGTTTCGACATCGGCGAGCAGGCGTCGGTGACGTTCCGGCAACCCGGTCCCGCGTCGGTGACGGTGAACCGCGTGGTCGGCGGGGACATGAGCCGGATCCTGGGCGCGTTGTCCGCCGACGGACAGGTCTTCCTGCTCAACGCGCAAGGGGTGGTGTTCGGACCGCAGGCGCGGGTCGATGTCGGTGGGCTCGCCGTCTCCGCCCGACAGCAGCAGGACGAAGCCTGGACCGGCCTGGACACGGACGGCTTGAGGGCGCAGGACGCCGGCGGAGGCCCGCTCCAGGTCGCCGGGCAGGTCACGGTGCGACAGGGCGGTGTCGCCCTCCTGCAGGGCGGTGAGGTGGCCGTCGTCGGCAGCATCCGGTCACCGGGCGGGGAGGTGTGGATCCGGGGCGTCGATGTGCGGCTCGGCGGCGCCGAGGGACGCGACGCTGCCATCGACGTGGATGCCGATGGGACCATCCCGGCCGGCCGGATCGACATCCAGGCGGCCGATCCCGGGAAGGACCCGTCCCGCGTTCATCTGCGTGTCCTCGGGCGCACGGTGCTGACCGCCAGCAGCGCGGGGCAGTCCCGCCCGGGCGGACGCGTGACGCTGAAGTCCTCGTCGGCGTTGCCGGTGGACGGGCGGGCCGTCCTGCGGGTGCGGGGCGGCGGACCCGAGGCGCTCGGCGGCGCCATCGAGTTGTCCGCGCAATCCGGCCCTCGTCCGGCACCGATCCTGGATTTCGGCGAGGCACGAGGCGGGCAGCTGACGCTCGGTGCGCGGGACTGGGAGGTCGGGGCCGGCGAGCGGCGCCGGCGGAGCGACGTGCCGCCTGACTCGGACCAGGAGGCGCCGGCACGTTTGAAGGCCTCGGATCTGTCGACGTGGCTGGACCAGGGGCGCTCGGTTCACTTGAGGGCCGAAGGGACGATCGCCGTGACGCATCCCATCGTCACGACCGACACCCGCGCCGACGCCGGCGAGCTCGCGATGTCGGCCCCGGCCATTCGCCTGGACGCCACCCTGGAGCGGGCGGCGGGCGATCTCGCCTTGTCGGGGGTGAAGGGCGGCCGCATGGCGGGCTCGATCACGATGGCGGAGGGCATGGCCATCCAAGCGCCCGGCTCCCGGGTGTCGCTCCGGGTGCCGGCCCGCGCCCCGTCGACGGCCGCGGCGCCGGGAGACCGGTTGACCCTGGGCGTGGTGCGCGCGCGGGCGCTCGAGGTCGATACCGGCAGCGACGATGTCCTGATCACGCAGGCCGGCCAGGACGACGGCCGCGGCACGCGGGCCGACATCCTGCGCGCCGGGTTGCACAGCGTCCTGCTGCGCCCGGACAGCAACCTGAACCTGCGCTTCGAGGAGATTGCCGTCGACGGAAGCGGGCCGAGTTCCCCCTTGCCGGAGGAGCGGCCAACTCCCATCCCACCGCCGGTGAGTGTGTCGCCCGAGACACCGGAAACACCGGAGACACCGGAGATGCCGGAGATGCCGGAGATGCCGGAGATGCCGGAGATGCCGGAGATGCCGGAGATGCCGGAGACATCGGGAACACCGAAGACGCCGGAGATGCCGGGGACACCGCAGATTCCGGAAACACCTGTGTCGCCTCAGGGGCCTACGACGAACACGGCGGGACAGGCGCAATCCCCCGTCGATCCCTTGCCGTCGACGCCGCCGCGCACTCCCCCGCGAACTCCCCCGCAACGGCATGCGCCGCCTGGTGCCGCGATGCCACCGCCGATGGCCGCGGCCATCGCGCTTCCCGGGCAGACGGCGGGCTGCGCTCACTGGCCGGACCTTCTCTTCCGGTCTCTTCCTTCCTGCGAAGGCCGACCGTTTCAAGAGCGCTTGGATTCGTCAGTGCCGCGACTGAGGGTGAAGGGCGGCACCCGCCCGGCCGAGGACGCGAAGCAGCGCCAAGCCGCTCCGTGAACCGAGGCCGCAGGACCGGCCCGCCGACGACTCTTCCCCTCTCCTTCTCTCTCATGAATGCATTGAATCCCCTCGGGCGGCCGCTGCCCCGATCGCTGTCGAGCACGCGCTCGTTCCGCCGGCGCTGCGCCGGGTCTCTTGTCATGGCCGCCGTGGCGGTGTGTGTCGCCGGGCCCTGGAGCGCCGAGGCCGCCGAGGCCGTCACGGACGAACCGGCCGCGGGCGCATCCGCGGGCAAGACCAGGCCCGGGAGCGGCAGATCCGCGCCGCCGCGCCTGCGCATCGAAGGACTCGAGGTGCTGGATGCCGAGGGGCTGACGCGGCAGTGGCAGGCGTCGCTCGACCGCCAGTGGGACCGCGCCGGGATCGAGGCGGTGATCCGCGGCGTGGAGCGGCAGGTGCGCGAAGCGGGGCGACCGTTCGCACGGGTGCACCTCCCGGTGGACGGGACGGCGGACGGGATGGCGAACGGGACGGCGGACGGGACGCTCCGCATCATCGTGGTGGAAGGCCGCTATGGCCGTGTCGCGCTGCGCGGCGGAGCGGCCGGGGCCGCTGCTGCCTGGTTGGACGACATCCGTCCCGGTCGCCCGCTCGGCGACGAACTCGAACGTCAGGTGCAGTTCCTGTCGCGTCTGCCCGGCGTCGCTGCTTCCGCCAGCCTGGGACCCGGCAGCGAGGTCGGCGAGGGCGATGTCGACCTGCTCGTGGAACAAGAGCGCCGTTGGAGCCTGGATCTGAAGGCCGACAACCACGGCAACCGGTTTGCAGGTCGTGGGCGCGGCAGCGTGGCGGGTCACGTGAACGGGCTGCTGCGCTTCGGCGACCGCTTGACCGCCAGGGCCGGCGCGAACGACGGCCGGGGCTGGGACGGCGCGGCCGCCTACCAGCTGCCCCTGGGCACGCGGGGCGCGCGGGTGTCGCTGACGGCCAGCCGTCAGCACCATGAACTGGGCCGCGAATTCGCGCTGCTGCGGGCGCAGGGTCAGGTCGATGCGGTCGGAGCGACGGCGGTCGTGCCGCTCACCACCCGGGGGCCGGGCAGCCTGACCTGGCACATCGGCCTGGAAGGCCGGCGCATCGTCCATGTGCAGAAGGCGGTGACCCTGTCGGACCCGCGGCGCGCGATCGCGGTGACGACGGGGCTGCAGGCGGTGATGTACCCGTCGGCGGGCACCGCGGCCTGGGGCGCCCTGTGGATGGAGGCGGGCCACCTGCGCCTGGGCGACGCGTCCGCGGCAGCGTTCGATGCCGCGAGCGCCCGATCCGCGGGCGAGTACCTCGTGCTGGCGGCGGATGCCGCGGTGCTCCGGCAATGGCAGGGCTGGGGGCTGCTGCTGCGCGGCAGCGGACAGATCGCCGACAAGAACCTGGACGCGTCGAGGAAGTTCGCGCTGGGCGGTGCGCGCAGCGTGAGGGCGTGGCCGTCGGGAGAGGCGTCCGGCGACCACGGCGTGCTGGCGCAGATGGAGCTGCGTTACCGGTGCGGGACGCTGGAGCCCTTCGGCTTCGTCGATGCAGGACGTGTCCGGTTCAGCCACACCCCATGGGACACGAGCGCCCGTGCGCGGACCCGGCCGCAAGGCCGCACGCTGGCCGGGGCGGGCGTCGGACTGCGCTGGCAGCACGGCGCCTGGCGCGCGGAAGGCACGGCGGCATGGCGCATCGGGACGGCCGCGCAGCGGGTCTCGGTGTCGGATCCGAAGGGGCGGGCGCCCCAGGTGTGGGTCAGCGTGGGCTACGCGCTGTGAGGCGCACGGCGGTTCAGTCCGCCGGCGCGATGGGAATCGCCCGGCGCGCCTCGCGCCTCGACACCGGCGGCGTCGACGGGCTCCGTGCGCGCAGCTGCCCGCAGCCGCCGTCGACGTCCTGCCCGGCCGAGTCCCGCAGCTTCGTCAGCACGCCGCGCTGGTGCAGGCGGCGGGCGATGTCGCGCGCCTTGTCCCAGTCCGGCCGCGCGTACGGCAGCGCCGGCACGCTGTTGTACGGAATCATGTTCAGCACGCCGTAGCGGCCCTTGAGCAGCTCGACGATGCCGTCGAGCTCGTCCTCGCCGTCGTTCACGCCTTCGATCAGCGTCCATTGGTACTGGATCGGATACCCGGTCTCGCGGGCGTAGCGCTCGCCGGCCTCGACCAGCTCGCGCGGCGTCAGCCGCGGCGCGCGCGGCAGCAGCTCGCGGCGCAGCGCCGGCTTGGTGGTGTGCAGCGAGAGCGCCAGCGCGGGCTTCACCGGGCCCGCAGCCAGCCGCTCGAACGCACGCAGATCGCCGACCGTCGAGAACACCAGGTTCTTGTGGCCGATGTTGCCTTCGAGCCCGAGCAGTTCGATCGCCGCCATGACCGCCTCCAGGTTGTGCGACGGCTCGCCCATGCCCATGAACACGACCTTCTTCACCACCCGCTCGCGCCGCGCCAGCGCCACCTGCGCGACGATCTCCGCGCTGGTGACCTGCCGCAGCAGTCCGTCCTTGCCGGTCATGCAGAAGCGGCAACCCACCGCGCAGCCGACCTGGCTGGACACGCACAGGCCGTCGCGCGGGAGCAGCACGCTTTCGACGGTCTGACCGTCCTGGAGGCCCACGAGCAGGCGCGCCGAGCCGTCTTCGCCCGGATGCCGCTCGACGAGCGTGGCCAGGCCGTGCAGGTCATCCATCAGCGCGGGCAGCGCCTCGCGCACGGCCTGCGGCAGGTAATGCTCCAGCTTGCGTCGTCCCTCGGTCAGCGGCCGGGCCTGGACCCAGTGGCGCAGCACGCGCCCCGCGTGCGCCTCGTTGGCGCCGAGCGCGCTCAGGCGGCGGTGGATGTCGGCGATGGCGAACACGGCATGCGGAGCAGGGGAGGGCAGGGGAAGGGATTTTCACCGATCGACTCGATGTTCCCTCAGGGTTGCGTACTTCCACCGCCGCTGGCCCTCACCCCCCGCCCTCTCCCGCGGTGCGGGAGAGGGCGTTCATGCCGGCATCGGCGCGCTCCTGCAAGGCGCTCCCTACAATCGGCCCATGAGTTCTTTTCCGATCGGTCTCGTGCCGCGCTGCTTCGCGCTGGTGCCGGCCGCGGGCGTCGGCAGCCGTTCCGGCGCCGACCGCCCCAAGCAATATGTCCCGCTCGCCGGCCGCGCCATGATCGCGCACACGCTCGCGGCGCTGGCCGCCGTGCCGCGCATCGAGGCCACGCTGGTCGTGCTCTCGCCCGAGGACGACCAGTTCGAGTCCGCCGTCCCCGGCTTCGAGGGCGAGCGCGGCTGGATCGCGCGCACCGGTGGCGCGACGCGCGCCGATACGGTCGCCGCCGGACTGCAGGACCTCCGCGAGCGCGGCGCCCAGCCGCACGACTGGGTGCTGGTCCACGACGCCGCGCGCTGCCTGCTCCGGGCCGAATGGGTCGACGCGCTGATCGACGCCTGCGACGACGACGAGGTCGGCGGCCTGCTCGCGCTGCCCGTGGCCGACACGCTCAAGGACGCCGCTGCTGCGAGTCCGGGCACCGACCCCGGCGCGACACCGTCCCTGCGTGTCGCCGCCACCGTCGACCGCCGCGGCAAGTGGGCCGCGCAGACGCCGCAGATGTTCCGCCTCGGCCTGCTGATGCCCGCGCTGGCCGGTCCGCTGGACGGCATCACCGACGAGGCGAGCGCGATCGAGGCCTTGGGGCACGCGCCCCGGCTGGTCGAAGCCTCCATGGAAAATTTCAAGGTCACCTACCCCGCCGACTTCGCGTTGGCCGAACGCCTGCTCAGGAGCCGCGCATGACTGTCGAATCCGATGACGATATCCAGGGCCTGAAGGCCGCCGGCGAGGCCGTCGCCACCGTGCTGCGCCGCATGCTGGACGCGATCCGCCCCGGCATGACCACGCTGGAGCTCGACCAGATGGGCGAGCGCTGGCTGACCGAGTTCGGCGCGAAGTCCGCGCCGCGCGTGATGTACAACTTCCCCGGCGCCACCTGCATCTCGATCAACGAGCAGGCCGCGCACGGCATCCCCGGCGACCGCGTGATCCAGAAGGGCGACGTGGTCAACGTGGACGTCTCGGCCGAGCTGGACGGCTACTTCGGCGACACCGGCGGCACGCGCATCGTCCCGCCGACCACGCCGACCAAGACGCAGCTGGTCTTCGCCGCGCAGTACGCGCTGGAGCAGGCGATGAAGGAAGTGAAACCCGGCGCGAAGCTCAACCGCATCGGCCACGCGATCGAGCGCGTGGCCAAGGCGCACAAGTTCAAGATCATCGAGAACCTGTGCAGCCACGGCGTCGGCCGCTCGCTGCACGAGGAGCCCAAGAGCATCCCCGGCTACTACGACGCGAACGACACGCGCGTGCTCACCGAGGGCATGGTCATCACCATCGAGCCCTTCCTGTCGACCAAGAGCCGCTGGGTCGACGAGGAGGCCGACGGCTGGACCCTCTCCGGCGTCAAGGGCAACCTGTCCGCGCAGTTCGAGCACACGATGATCGTCACCCGCAACGGGCCGCTCGTCGTCACGAACGCTCTGCCGCACTGAGCGCCACCGCGTCCTGATCGCTGCCTGATCTCCTCGACCCGCCGGCTTCACGCCCTCACACCGACATCCTCATGGTTCTGAATTTCCGCATCGGCGAAGGCTGGGACACGCACCAGCTCGTCACCGGCCGCCCGCTCATCCTCGGCGGCATCACCATCCCGCACACGCATGGCCTGCTGGGTCACTCGGACGCGGACGCGCTCGCGCATGCGATCACCGATGCGTTGCTGGGCGCCGCCGCGCTGGGCGACATCGGCAAGCTGTTCCCCGACACCGCCGCCGAGTTCAAGGGCGCCGATTCGATGGGGCTGCTCGCCGAGGCTTACCGTCGCGTGAAGGAACTGGGCTGGGTGATCGGCAACCTCGACGGCACCATCATTGCCCAGCAGCCCAAGATGGCGCCGCACATCCCGCTGATGCGTCAGCGCCTCGCGGAGGTGCTGGGCATCGATCCCGGCCAGATCAACGTCAAGGCGAAGACGGCCGAGAAGATGGGGCCGGTCGGCGAACTCAAGGCGATCGAGGCGCGCGCGGTGTGCCTGCTGGTGCGCTCTACCGACTGAGTTGCCCGGTCGAACGCCCTCTCCCGCTTGCGGGAGACGGGCAGGGCTGAGGGCCAGCGGCGGTGGCCGTGCCGGAGCGTCAAACGCTCGCGCGCTTGAGTCTCAGCTGCGCGACGAACCCGCTGTCGTCCGCATTCGCGAGCCGCAGTTGCGCGCCCAGGCGCTGCACCGACTTCTCGACGATCGCCAGGCCCAGCCCCGCGCCGGTGGCCGCCGTGCGGGCCGTGTCGCCGCGGTAGAACGGCGTCGTCAGCTTCGCGAGCTTGTCCGGCGGCACGCCCGGCCCGTGGTCGCGCACCGTCAGCAGCACCCAGGCGCTGTCGGCCTCGGCGGTGACCTCCACGCGCGTCGGCTCGTCGCCGTGGTGACCATAGCGGCGCGCGTTCTCGAACAGGTTCAGCAGGATGCGCCCCAGCTCCGTCGGGTCGGTCCAGATGCGCAGCGCCGCGGACAGCCGCACGCTGATCTGGATCTGCTGCGGATCGCGGAAACCCTGCGCCTCGCGCTCCACCAGCTCGCGCAGGTTGAGCGCCTGCAGCTGCAGCTCGCTCGGCCGCGCGTAGTCCATGAACTTGTTGATGATGGCGTCGAGCTGGTCGATGTCCTGCGCGATGTAGGTCCGCGCCTGCTCGTCGTTGACGCTCATCTCGGCTTCCAGCCGCAGCCGCGCCAGCGGCGTGCGCAGGTCGTGCGAGATGCCCGCCAGCATCACGCTGCGGTCCTCTTCCATCTTGGCCAGCTCACGCGCCATGCGGTTGAAGCCCATGTTGACCTCGCGGATCTCGCTGGTCAGCGTGCTCTCGTCCAGGCGCGAGTCGTACTCGCCCTCGCGGATGCGGCTCGCGGCGATGGACAGCTCGCGCAGCGGCTGGTTGATCAGGCGCGCGATGGCCGCGGCGCCCAGCAGCGAGGCGCCCAGCGCGATCGCGATCCACCACCAGTTGCTGGACATGTTGGCCTGCAACGGCGCCGGGTTGGTCTGCAGCCAGAACTGGTCCGGCCCGACGTCGAATCTCACCCACAGCCCGGGCACGCCATTCAGGCCGCTCGCCAGCACCGTCTGCGGACCGAGTCGCGAGACCAGCTCCTTGCGCAGCCGTTGCGCGAAGGGCGAGTTCTCGTAGGGCAGCCAGCGGTCGGTCGCCTCGGCGACCTCCACCGACACCGCCTCGCTGCGCGCCAGCGACTTGACGACCGCCACCCGGTTGATCGCGTCGGTGCTGGACAGCGCCACCCGCGACAGGTTCACCAGGCCGGCCAGCTGCTGCGCCGCCTCGAGGGCCTTGGGTTCGGCCTCCAGGGCCTTGAAGGTCTGCTGCCACGCCAGCACGCCGGCCGCCAGCAGCAGGGCCAGCAGGGCGAAGGTGCGCCAGAACAGGTTCAGCGCCAGACGCGGGGGTGCCACGGGATCAGGCCGCCTCGTCCGGAACGAACACGTAGCCCACGCCCCACACGGTCTGGATGAATCGCGGCTGCGCCGGGTCTTCTTCCAGCAGCTTGCGCAGGCGCGAGACCTGCACGTCCAGGCTGCGGTCGAAGGGTTCGAACTCGCGGCCGCGGGCCAGCATCGCCAGCTTGTCGCGCGACAGCGGCTGGCGCGGGTGACGCACCAGGGCCTTCAGCATCGAGAACTCGCCGGTGGTCAGCGGCACCGGTTCGCCGTTCTTGGCCAGGCGGCGCAGCGCCAGGTCGAACTCGAACGGGCCGAACTGGACCGTCATCGGTTCCTTGGACGGCGCGCCCGGCGCTTCCGGTGGCGGACGGCGGCGCAGCACCGCGTTGATGCGGGCCAGCAGTTCGCGCGGGTTGAAGGGCTTGGCCAGGTAGTCGTCGGCCCCTACCTCGAGGCCGACGATCCGGTCCACTTCCTCGACCTTGGCCGTGAGCATGATGATGGGCGTGCTGTCGCCGGCGGCGCGCAGCCGTCGGCAGATCGACAGGCCGTCCTCGCCGGGCAGCATCAGGTCCAGGACGATCAGGTCCACGGTCTCGCGCGTCAGCTGCTTGTTCAGCGCCTTGCTGTCCTCGGCGAGCAGGACCTCGAAGCCCTCCTGCGCGAGATAGCGGCGAAGGAGATCGCGGATGCGGGCGTCGTCATCCACGACCAGGACACGGTTGGGGCGGGTTGTGGTTTGCATGGCGGCCACTCCGGAATTTGTAACAGCGGGACTGTAAGGGCTGTTTTTCGACCTGCTTGCGGGATGCATCAGTCCTTACCGGATGGTTACATCTTTTGTAACAAGGCTGTCCATGTCCCTCATCGCGGGCGATGAATGACCCCGAAAGGCGGATGAACGGCGGCCGCTGGCGGTCAACCGTGACGCTTTCCTCACGCGTTATGCTGGTTCCCACCAGGACTCTCCGTAGGAACCCGAATGATCCGAAGCTCCAAGATCCTTGCCCGCACCTTGATCGCCGCCGGCGCGGTGGCGGTCCTGCCCGCGATGGCGCAGGCCCAGGCGGTCCGGACCGACCTGCTGTCCTTGAGCGCCTCGGCCACGACCGAAGTGACCCGCGACCTCCTGCAGCTGCGCTTCTCCACGACCCGCGAAGGCAAGGAGGCCGCCGCCGTCCAGAGCGAACTCAAGCAGGCCCTGGACGCCGCGCTGACCGAGGCGCGCAAGGTCGCGCGGCCGGGGCAGGTCGACCTGCAGGCGGGCAACCTGTCGGTCTATCCGCGCTACGGCCAGCCGAAGGCGGGCTCCAGCGCCGCGCCCCAGATCACCGGTTGGCAAGGCAGCGTCGAGCTGCTGGTGCAGGGCCGCGACATCGAGGCCATCTCCAAGCTGAGCGGCCGCATCAGTTCGCTGGCGATCGCCAACGTGAGCTACGGCCTGTCGCGCGAGGCGCGCGAGAAGGCCGAGAACGAGGTGGTGTCGCAGGCGATCGCCAGCTACAAGAGCAAGGCCGCGATCTACGCCAAGGAGTTCGGCTATTCGAACTACCGCATCGGCGAGGTCAGCGTGAACGCCGACCAGCCGGTGGCCGTGATGGCGGCCCCGATGGCGCGCTTCAAGACGATGAGCGCGTCCGCCGACGAGGCCCTGCCGGTGGAGTCCGGCAAGGCCACCGTCACGGTGAACGTCAACGGCAGCGTGCTGATGACGAAGTGAGGGTCACTGCGCGGTCCAGCCACCGTCCATCGCCCAGGCCTGGCCGCGCACGTTGATCGCGGCGTCCGAGCACAGGAACACGGTCAGCGCGCCGAGTTCCTCGGGCGTCGTGAACTGCAGCGAGGGCTGCTTCTCGGCCAGCAGCTGGCGCTTGGCCTCGGCGGGGTCGAGCTTTTCCTTGGCCGAGCGGTCGTCGATCTGCTTCTGCACCAGCGGCGTCAGCACCCAGCCGGGGCAGATCGCATTGACGGTGACCGGGAGGAGGGCGGTTTCCAGGGCGGCCGCCTTCGTCAGGCCGAGCAGGCCGTGCTTGGCCGCGACGTAGGCCGACTTGCCCGCCGACGCCACCAGCCCGTGCGTCGATGCGATGTTGACGACGCGCCCCCAGTTCTTCTTCTTCATGCCCGGCAGCGCCAGGCGCATCGTGTGGAAGGCGGAGCTGAGGTTGATCGCGATGATCGCGTCCCACTTCTCCGGCGGGAACTCGTCGACATTGGCCACGAACTGGATGCCGGCGTTGTTGACCAGGATGTCGCAGCCGCCGAACTCCTGGTCGATGTAGGCCATCATGGCCTCGATCTCGGCGGGTTTGCTCATGTCGGCGCCGTGATACCCCACCTTCACGCCGAGCGCCTCCACCTCCGCCCTGGGGCCGGCGTGGTCGCCGAAGCCGTTCAGGACGATGTTCGCGCCTTCCTTGGCCAGGGTCAGGGCGATCCCCAATCCGATGCCGCTCGTGGAGCCGGTGACCAGCGCCGTCTTGCCTTTCAACATGCCGCGTCCTCTTCAGGGTTGTTAGGATGGGTGCAAAGGATACGAGCGATGTCTGAACCCTTGTTGAAAAAAGTCCAGGCGCTGAGCCCCTGCGGCCTTCATCAGGTCGCGTATTGGGAGTGGGGACGGTCTGACAATCCTCAGGTGCTGGTGTGCGTGCACGGGCTGTCGCGGCAGGGCCGCGACTTCGACGTGATCGCGCAGCGCCTGAGCGCGCGTTTCCGGGTCATCTGCCCGGATGTCGTCGGACGCGGGGAATCGGAATGGCTGGGCGATCCTCGGAACTATCAGCTCCCTCAATATGTGTCGGACATGGTCACGCTGCTCGCGCGCCTGGGCGTGGGGCAGGTGGACTGGCTGGGCACCTCGATGGGCGGTCTGATCGGCCTGGCGCTGGCGGCGATGCCGGCCAGCCCGATCAAGCGGCTGATCCTCAACGACGTGGGGCCGACGATCGAGTTCGTCGCCCTGCAGCGCATCGCCAGTTATCTGGGCCGCGCGCCGCAGTTCGAGAACTGCCAGCAGGGCGCCGACTACCTGCGCGGCATCTCGCAGAGCTTCGGGCCGCACACCGACGAGCAATGGCTGGCGCTGTCGCGGGCCATGTTCAAGCCGGACGGCGACCGCTGCCGGCTGCACTACGACCCGCGCATCGGTCAGGGCCTGGCCGGGCTGACGCCGGAACTGGCCAAGGCCGGCGAGGCGCAGCTCTGGGCGGCTTACGACGCGGTGCGTTGCCCGACGCTGCTGCTGCGCGGCGGCGACTCGGACCTGCTGACGCGCACGACCGCCGAGCTGATGACGCAGCGCGGCCCGCGCGCCGAGCTGCACGAGTTCCCGGGCGTCGGCCATGCGCCGACCCTGGTGCATGACGAACAGATCCGCGTGGTGGAGCAATTCCTGGCTCGCGGATGACGTCCCGGCGGCGCACGCGCCCCCGAGGACACGGATGAACGACGAATGAAGACGGAATCGGGGCTGCGGCAGGACCAGGCGGCGCCCATCGTGGCCCTGCTGGACGGGGATCTGCCCCACCGGCTGCCGACGGCGCAGCCGCGCGCCGAAGAGACGGTGGATCCGGTGCGACGCGCCCGCGCGTTCGCCGAGCCGCTGCTGGCCGATCACCTGCTCGGGACCGGCGAGCCGGCGCTGGCGCATGCCGACGGCGTGGCGGCGATCCTGGCCGGCGTCGGCGCGGCGCCGTCCATGCAGGCCGCCTCCTACCTGGTGTATGCCGGCGACTACCTGAACAAGCCCGAAGAGATCGTCGCCAAGGCCTTCGGCGAGAGCGACGCGAGCCTGGTCGCGCACACGCGCCGGCTGGTGCAGATCCAGCGCGCGGCGCGCGAGGCTCGGGTCGAGCAACAGCGCCGGCAGGAACAGACCGAGCTCGTGCGCAAGATGCTGCTGGCGTTCTCACGCGACCTGCGCGTGGTGCTGCTGCGGCTGGCGTCGCGGCTGCAGTCGCTGCGCTGGTTCGCGGCGAGCAAGACACCGTGCCCGCGCGAGCTGGCGGCGGAATCGCTGCAGGTCTTCGCGCCGCTGGCCAACCGGCTCGGCATCTGGCAGATCAAGTGGGAGCTGGAGGACCTGGCCTTCCGTTTCCTGGAGCCGGAGCACTACCACCAGCTCGCCAAGGGCCTGCACGAGAAGCGCGTCGAGCGCGAGCAGTCGGTGGAGTCGGTGCGGGTCGCGCTGGAACGAGAACTCCAGGCCCACGGCGTCGACGCGCAGGTGCAGGGCCGGCCCAAGCACCTTTACAGCATCTGGAAGAAGATGCGCGGCAAGGGCCTGACGCTGGAACGCGTCTTCGACCTGCGCGCGCTGCGCGTCGTCGTGCCGGAGGTGGCGGACTGCTACGCGGTGCTGGCGCAGTTGCACGAGCGCTACCTGCCGGTGGACGGCGAGTTCGACGACTACATCGCGCGTCCCAAGCCCAACGGCTACCAGTCGCTGCACACGGTGGTGATCGCGGCGGACGGCCGGCCGATGGAGGTGCAGATCCGCACGCGCGCCATGCATGAGCATGCGGAGCACGGCGTCGCCGCGCACTGGGCCTACAAGGAAGCGGGCACCAAGGGGTATGCCGGCGTCAGCGCGGCGGGCGAGTTCGAGGAACAGGTCGCGCAGGCGCGCAAGGCGGTGCTGCGGCAACTGCTGGCGTGGGAGCGCGACTACGTCGCCGAGACCGACGCCCGCTTCGACGACCGCATCTACGTGTTCACGCCGCAGGCCAACGTGGTCGAACTCTGCGCGGGCGCGACGGCGGTGGACTTCGCTTATGCGGTGCACACCGACCTGGGCCACCGCTGCCGCGGCGCGAAGGTCGACGGCCAGATGGTGCCGCTGAACACGCCGCTGCAGAGCGGCCAGACGGTGGAGATCGTCGCGCTGAAAGAGGGCGGTCCGTCGATGGACTGGCTCAACGCCGAGCTCGGTTATCTGCAGAGCCCGCGCAGCAAGGCGAAAGTGCGCGCCTGGTTCAACGCGCAGGTGCAGACGCACACGATCTCGAAGGGTCGGGAACTCGTCGAGAAGCTGCTGCAGCGCGAAGGCAAGACGGCGATCAAGCTGGACGACCTGGCGGGACGTCTGGGCTTCAAGAGCGCCGACGCGCTGTTCGAGGTCGTCGGCAAGGACGAGTACTCGCTGCGCAACATCGAGACGCTGCTGCGTCCGCCGGTGCCGGAAGCGGACGAGGAAGAACTGCTGGTCCAGCGGCACACGAAGGGCGCGGTCGGCGAAGGGCGCACGCCCAAGGGCGGCGTGCTGGTGGTGGGCGTGGACTCCCTGCTGACGAGCCTGGCGCGCTGCTGCCGGCCGGCGCCGCCGGATGCGATCACCGGCTACGTGACGCGCGGCAAGGGCGTGGCCATCCATCGCTGCGACTGCGCGAACCTGCGGCAGATGGCGCAGTCGGCGCCGGAGCGGGTGATCGCGGTCGCCTGGGGCGAGCCCGCGCCGGACCGGGCGGGCAAGGGCGCGATGTATCCGGTGGACCTGGTCGTCGAGGCCACCGACCGGCCGGGGCTGCTGCGCGACGTGCTGGAGCTGTTCGCGAAGGACAAGCTCAACGTGATCTCGGTGAACCAGCAGAGCGGCAAGGGCAAGCCCTTGCGCAACGACCTGTCGCGGATGAATTTCACCGTCGAGGTGAGCGACGCGCAGCGGCTGCAACAGACGCTGGTGGCGCTGTCGCAGGTCTCGGGCATCCGCAGCGCGCGCCGTCGCTGAAGCCTGCTCAGGGTCTGCCGCTCGCAGGCTGGTCGAGGACGCCGTGCGACTGCTGTTCTTTTTGCCGCAGCTTCCTGGACGGACCTCAAAATCCGGCTTATACTGCGAGGCTTCTCCAGGCGCGTAGCTCAGTTGGTTAGAGCACCACCTTGACATGGTGGGGGTCGTTGGTTCGAATCCAATCGCGCCTACCAG
>CAMPJJ010000077.1 GCA_946886855.1 uncultured Roseateles sp.
GCCACCGCCACGGCGACCGCCGCCCCGGTTGCCGCCGCGATTGATGAAAGCGTCGGCGCCGATGTAGCCCATCGAGGTCTTCATCGGATCCGGCTGGTGCTCACCGCCCGGGCCCCGCCGGTTGCCCTGGTTCGGGTTGTGGCCGGGATCGCTGCCGCCTTTGCCGAAGCCCTGCGGAATGCGTTTGCTGCCGGTCGCGAAGCGACGGTCGAAGGTCTGTTCCAGCGGATTGACGTGCTTCGGGATGAAGTCGTCATCGTCCTCGTCGCGGGGCCGGCGGTCGCGCTCGCGTTCCTGCTGCTGTTGCTGCGGACGTTGCGGCTGATGCTGCTGGGCGCGCTGGTCGTTGTTGCGCTGCGAGCGATCCTGCCGATCGCCGCGCGGGTCGTTGCGTTGATCGCCACGGTCGGCGCGCTGGTCGTTGCGCGGATCGCCACGCTGATCATTCCGATTCCCGCGCTGCTCACCGCGATCGCGGTGGTCGCCGCGCTGCTCGTTGCGCGAGGGCTCCGGACGGCTCGGACGCGGACCGTCGCTGTTGCCGCGGCGACGCTTGTCGCCCCGGTCGTTGCGATCGTTCTGGCGCGGCGGGCGTGGCTCGTTGCCGGCGAGTTGACGGATGACGCGCACGTCGGCGTCGCCGAGTTCGATGTACACGCCGCGGCGCAGCCCGCGCGGCAGCACGACGGTGCCGTAGCGGATGCGGATCAGGCGGCTGACGGCCAGGCCGACGGTCTCGAACAGCTTGCGGACTTCGCGGTTGCGACCTTCGGTGATGACGACGCGGTACCAGCGGTTCACGCCTTCGCCGCCGCCGTCCTCGATGCTCTTGAAGCTGGCCTGCTGGCCGTCGACATCGACGCCGCTCAGCAGCCGCTCCTTCTGCTCCTTGCTCAGCGAGCCCAGCACGCGGACCGCGTACTCGCGCTCGACGCCGAAGCGCGGGTGCATCAGCAGATTGGCCAGTTCACCGGAGTTGGTGAACAGCAGCAGACCTTCGGTGTTCAGGTCCAACCGGCCGACCGACTGCCACTTGCCCTGCGGCAGGCGCGGCAGGTTGCGGAAGACGGTGGGGCGGCCTTCGGGGTCGTTGAAGGTCACGACCTCGCCGACGGGCTTGTGGTACGCCAGGATCCGCGGCGCGACCGGCGCGATGCGGACCTTGATCGGCTTGCCGGCCACCGCCACACGGTCACCGTAGGAGATGCGCTGACCGACGTGGGCGACCTCGTCGTTCACCGTGATCTGGCCCTTGGCGATCATGTCCTCGATGTCGCGGCGCGAGCCGACGCCGGCCTGCGCCAGCACCTTCTGCAGCTTGGGCGCGTCGACATCGGGGGCCAGCACGCGCTTGGCGGGCTGATCGGCGGCATCCTCGGACCCGTCGTCGCCGGCCGACGCCTCGACGTCGGCCATGTCGGCGGACGCGCTGCCGTCGTCCTCGACGTCGGCATCGAAGGCGCCGGAGACGAGCGCGTCGAAACGCGCCTGCGCCTCGGCCTGCAGCTGGGCGCTGTCGGCCTGCGATGGCCCGGCATCGGCGCCTTCACCGGCGTCCGACGCCTGGCGCTGCGCCTGGGCCGGCTGACCGTCACCCGGTTCGCGATCACGGTCGCGACCCCGGCGGCGGCGATTACGTCCGCGACCTTCGCGTTCGCCGCCCGCGTCGCCGTCGGGGCCTTCTGCGACGTCACCGGCCAGCGGACCGGCTTCACGCGACTCGCGCGGCTCATGCGAGACCAGTTCGCCAACCGCTTCGGCCACCGGCGACACCGGCGCGGGCGAGACCTCGACGGTCGCGACCGGCACGTGGAGCGTCGCACGTCCGGCCTGCGCCGGCGCCGCGTCCGCTTCGGCGGCAGATTCGGCGGCCTCAGCGACCTTCTTGGTCGTGCGGCGCTTGGGCTTGGGCGCTTCCGCCGCTTCGGCGGCGGGCACCTCGACCGGCACCTCGACCGGCGCCTCGGCGGCGGCCGCCGTCTTGCGACGTGCGCGCGGCTTGGGCGCGTCCTCGGCCGTCGGCGCGGCGGCCGGTTCGGTCGCCTCCGCCGGGGCCGCGGCAGCCTTGCGGGTGCGCTTGGGTTTCGCGGGCGCGTCGGCCGGGTCGGTCGTCAGCGTCTCGGGCTTGGAATCGTCGATATCGTTGGAATTCATGTGTCGGCTTGCACCTTGTCAGCGGTGGACACGGCCCCTTCCCGGGGCGCTCAAGTGGGCTCGGGGTTGACAGCCCCAGCCTGTGGTTCTTCACCCGGTTCGCGCGTGGCGACCGGCTTGGATTCGTCTTCAGTGGCGGCGTCCGAAGGTTCGGGCGTCGCCAGGTTCGTTTCAGCGGGCTCGGCGGTTTCCGTCGTATCGACGGCTTCCGCAGCCTCCCCGGCAGCCGGAGGTTCAGCCGGCTCGATCTCGACCACCACGTCGCCGGGCGGCTCCTCGAGCAGCGAGGCCTGCAGCGCCCCGGCGATCGGCGTCGGGTCGCCGCCCTGGATCAAGGCCGGCAGCTGCTCCAGCGAATGCAGCCCCAGGTCGTCCAGGAAATGCTTCGTCGTCGCATACAGCGCCGGGCGTCCCGGCGCCTCGCGGTGCCCGATGACCTCGATCCAGTCGCGGTCCTCGAGCTGCTTGATGATGGGCGTCGCCACCACCACGCCGCGGATGTCCTCGATGTCGCCCCGGGTCACCGGTTGACGGTAGGCGATGATCGCCAGCGTCTCCAGCACCGCCCGCGAATACTTAGGCGGCTTCTCCGGATGCAGCCGGTCCAGGTGCTCGCGCATCTCGGGCCGGCTCTGGAAGCGCCAGCCGGAGGACAAGGCCACCAGCTCGACACCCCGCCCTTCCCATTCGCGCAGCAGCTCGTCGAGCAGCGACCGCACGCTGTCGCCGTTGAGTTCCTCCGCGAACAGCGAACGCATGTCACGCAGCGTCAGCGGCGCCTGCGCACACAGCAGCGCCGTCTCCAGGACACGCTTGGCCTCCTGCGTATTCATCGGATCAGCATCGGATCAGCATCGGATCAGCATCGGATCAGCATCGGATCAGCATGCGCTCGGCATGGGCTCAATTCATGACGCCGGCCTCGTGACCGGTCAAATCGGTGTGTGTCGCCATCTTGGGCGCCGACAGCGGCAACGGGCCGCGCCGGACGGATTCGATCTGCTTGCTTGGGAGCTCTGTGCTCCAACGGCCGCCGCTCAGTGGGTGGATCCGGCCGGTCAGTGGGGCGCCGCGTCGGTGCGCGGCCAGCGCTGCGAACGGGGTCAACTGCCAGCCCGTCGCCGCCTTGCGCACGCTCTTCACGTCGGTGTCAGCGCAAGTAATGGGACGCATTGTAGCGCGAGCGCACGCACTCCTCTCAGAACGCTGGATCGGGCAAACCCGCGACCCGCCAAGCCGACGCCAGATCGTCCGGCAACGGGGCTTCGAAGCGCATCGCCTCGCCGGTGAGGGGGTGCGCGAAACCGAGCCGCGCCGCATGCAGCGCCTGGCGCGGCACGCCCAGCGCCTCGGCGCCGCCGTAGAGCGCGTCCGACACCAGCGCATGCCCGCGATGCGCGGCATGGACGCGGATCTGGTGCGTGCGGCCCGAATGCAGCACGCAGTGCAGCGCGGAGACCGTCCGGCTCAAGCCGCGCGCGTCCTGCCACTCGCCCTCGGCCAGCTTGAAGAAGTCGGTGCGCGCCGGCTTGCCGCCGCCGACCACGGCCATGCGCGTGCGCGACTGCGGATCGCGGCCGATCGGCGCGTCGACGATCCATTCGTCGGGCGTGCGGCCATGCACCAGCGCGAGGTACTCGCGATGCACGTCGCGCGCCGCGATCATCCGCATCAGGGCGGTGACCGCCGGCAGCGTCTTGCCCACGACCATCAGCCCCGAGGTGTCCTTGTCCAGCCGGTGCACGATGCCCGCGCGCGGCAGCGTCGCCGCCTTCGCGTGATGCGCGAGCAGCCCGTTCATCAGCGTGCCGGACCAGTTGCCCGCCGCCGGATGGACGACCAGGCCGGCCGGCTTGTTGACCGCGAGCAGGTGCTCGTCCTCGAAGACGATGTCGAGATCGAGCGGCTCGGCGCGGAAGGCCAGCGCCTCCTCGGTCGGGACCAGGTCGACGACCAGCGTCTGCCCCAGCCGGGGCTTGCGCGACGCGTGGGTCACGCGCTGCCCGTCGAGCGTGACGCAGCCGCGCTCGATGAGCCCCTGCAGATGGCTGCGCGAGAACTCCGGCGCCAGTTGCACCAGCCATTTGTCCAGGCGCAGCGCGATTTCGTCGCGGCCGGCCTCGGCGCTGCGCCGCTCGGGCGTGTCGATGCCGACGTCCTGGGCGTCGTCGACGCCTTCCGGGAGGGCCGCAGGCGCAGGCGACCGCCCGGGTTCCTCACCCGGGTAAAGCCCGTCCTGCGCCGCCGGGTCGTGACCGACCTGAACCATATAATCGCCGCTCCAATTTCAGATGAGGGCCGCCGTGGCGCGCGCCCTGTGGACCATGATCGAGACTCGGGTGTTGCGCCGCCGGACCGCGGATTCTTCTGAAGCGTCCGGCTCCTGGCGCGCCGTGTGGCGCTGCGCGGCGATGACCGCCGCGACGGCTGCCGTGCTGGGGCTGGCCGCCTGTTCGTCGGCCCCCAAGGAGGACCCGAATTCCCAGGCCAACCTGGAGAAATTGTACGCAGAGGCCAAGGAGGACATGCTCTCCGGCTCCTACGACCGGGCGATCAAGACGCTGGAACGCATCGAAGGCCGCGCCGCGGGCACCACGCTGGGCCAGCAGGCGCAGCTGGACCTGGCCTGGGCGAACTACAAGAGCGGCGAGCGCGTGCAGGCCGTGACGGTGCTGGACCGCTTCATCAAGCTCAACCCGTCGAGCCCGGCGCTGGACTACGCGCTGTACATGAAGGGCCTGGTCAACTTCAACGACGACCTCGGCCTGTTCGGCCGCATCGCCCGCCAGGACATCAGCGAGCGCGACCAGCAGGCCGCGCGCGACTCGATGCAGGCGTTCAGGCAGCTGGTCGAGCAGTTCCCGGAATCGAAGTATTCCGAGGACGGCCGCATCCGCATCGACTACATCACCAACAGCCTCGCGGCCTACGAGGTGCATGTGGCGCGCTACTACTACAACCGCGGCGCCTACCTGGCGGCGGCGAACCGCGGTCAGGCCGCGTTGATGGAGTTCCAGAACGCCCCGGCGCTGGAAGAAGCACTGTTCCTGATGGTGCAGAGCTATGACAAGCTCGGCCTGGAGCAGCTGCGCGATGACAGCCGCCGTGTGTTGCAGGCGAGCTTCCCGGACAGCTACTACCTGACCACCGGAAAGGCGAAGCCGAAGGACAAGGCGTGGTGGCAGATCTGGTAAGCCGTCGCCCTCGCATCGGATGAACGAAGCCCGCTCTTGAGCGGGCTTCTTCGTTTCAGGACCGCGCCATGGCGGGGATGCGCATGCGCGTCACTCGTCGTGTGACGCCTTCAGTTCGGCGAGCCAGGCCTGCGCCGTCGTTTCGTCCGGCACCTGGGTCATCGGCGGGAGCGCCTCGCGCAGGCGCTTGCCGTAGTGCGAGCCCGCCAGGCGCGGATCGCAGACGACCAGCAGACCGCGGTCGGTCTCGGTGCGGATCAGTCGCCCGGCGCCCTGCTTCAGCGCGATCGCGGCCTCGGCGACGAAGTACTCCATGAACGGGTTGCGGCCCTCGGATTCCAGCCGCGCGACGCGAGCCTCGACCAGCGGATCGTTCGGCGGAGGGAACGGCAGCTTGTCGATGAGCACGCATTGCAAGGCGTCGCCGGGCACGTCGATGCCTTCCCAGAAGCTGGCCGAGCCGACCAGCACCGACGCGGGCTGGTCGACGAACTGCTGCAGCAGCTGCCGTTTGGGCATCGTGCCCTGCACCAGCACCTCAATGCGATGGCCGCCTTCCTCGAAGCGCTGGCGCAGCACGTCGGCCACCGTCTGCAATTGGCGCAGCGTCGTCGTCAGGATGAAGGTGCGTCCGCCAAGCCGCGCCGCCAGGCGCGCGCCTAGCCAACCCACCGATTCCCCGTGATCGGGCTCCGAAGGCTTCGGGAAGTGTTTGGGCACGTAGAGCCGCGCGTGCGACGCATAGTCGAAGGGGCTGCCGACGCGCAGCGTGCGCGCCTCAGCGAGCCCGGCAGGTTCGGTGAACCAGGTCAGCGCCTCGTCCTCGCCCAGCGTCGCCGAGGTGAACACCCAGGCCTTGGGCGAGCTGGCGAGCGCTTCCTGCATCGCTTCACGGATGTCCAGCGGCGATTCCATCAGGCGGACCTGGTGGGTGCCGACATCGACCCAGCGCACCGCGCCGGGATCCGGCGCCCGCGCGAACAGCTGCGCCGTCTTGTAGAGCTCGACCGCGCGCTCGTGCAGACGCACGAGGTCCGGTCCGACTTCCATCACCGTCGCCAGGGCCTCCACGCTGAGCTCGATCGCCTGCGTCACCTGCACCAGCGCGTCCTCGAAATCGGTCCGACCCGAACACTCGCTCCAGCGCAGCTTGAGCACGCCGCGCAGCTCACGTCCGCCGGCGCAGGCCAGCCGCAAGGCGCGCGCCGCGCGCTCGACACCGCCGGAGATCGCCTGCCACTCCTGCAGCCCGCGCGCATGCGCCAGGCCCTGCGCGAGCATGTCGCGTCCGAAGTCGAACAGCTGCGCGCTGCCCAGCAGGCGACCGAGGAAGTTCAGGCCGGCTTCGGGCAGCTGGTGGGCTTCGTCGAAGATCGCCACCTCCACGCTGGGCAGCAGCTCCGCGACGCCGCTGTCGCGCAGCACCAGGTCGGCGAAGAACAGGTGGTGGTTGACGACGACGAGGTCCGCCTCCATCGCCTCGCGCCGCGCCTTCACGACGTGGCAATCGCGGTACGACGGGCAGTCGGTGCCCAGGCAGTTGTCGCGCGTCGAGCTGACGATCGGGATCACCGGCGACCGCTCGTCCATGCCGTCGATCTCGGCGAAGTCGCCGGTGTGGGTCGTCATCGCCCAGCGCTCGATGCGCGCGAGCTGGGCGACGGCGCGCCGGTCCGGCAGCTCGGCACTGTGGCGCGCCTGCTGCAGCCGATGCAAGCAGAGGTAACTCCCCCGCCCTTTCAGCAGCGCGGCGCGCAGCGGCAGCGCGAAGGTGTCCAGCAGGCGCGGCAGGTCGCGCATGAAGAGCTGATCCTGCAGGCTTTTCGTCGCCGTGCTGATGAGCGTGCGGCCGCCGCTGAGCAGCGCCGGCACCAGGTACGCGAAGGTCTTGCCCACGCCTGTCCCCGCTTCGACGACCAGCGTGTCGCGTGCGGCGATCGCCTGCGCGACAGCCAGCGCCATGCGCTGCTGGGGCTCGCGAGGGGCATAACCGGGACCATGTCGCGACAGCGGTCCGCCCGTGTCGAACGCGGCGATCACCGACTGTTCCAACTCGCCCGGACGGAGCTCCTCGGCGGCGGCGCGCGCACGCGAGGCCGCCAGCGCCGGCGACGCCTCGGCCGCGCCCCAGGGCGCCTCGGCCATCAGGTCGTCGGTCGAATCCTCGGTGAGGTGCTCGGTCGCGTCGCTGATGGCGGAGTCGTGACGATCAGGCGGGCTCATCGGGGTCGCTGGCCCGTTCAAGCCGCGCGATCTCGTCGCGCAGGGCCAGGCGTTGCTTCTTGAGACGGCGCAGGGTCAATTCGTCGACGGACGACATCGCCAGCCTGCCGTCGTGCGTCGGATCGATCGCGAGTGCAGCGAGCGCCGGGGCCGGATGGATCTCCACGACAACGTCTGCGCGCGGGACGCCCATCAAGGCGTCGATGCGGCCATCCAACTCCGCATGCGCGATGCGAAGTTCAATCAGACGGCGCGCGGGAGAGTGAAGTTGTTCATCCATAAACGGGGAACCACCCGACCGGGAAGCCGGGCGGCACGATTATAGTTTTGGGATGAGTCGCAACATCCCAGGCTATCGCCTCAGCGCCGCCACCGGCATCCATCGCGGCGATCGCCTGTACCAGCAGGATCAGGTCCAGGTCATCGCCCATCCCAGACAGAGCGGCTGCGTCCTCGGCATCGTCGCCGACGGCATGGGCGGCAAGAGCGGCGGCCGCAAAGCCGCCGACCAGGTCATCCTCACCGCCCAGCAGCTGTTCGAGCGTTTCGTGCCCGGCGAGGAGGACGAATCCGAACTGCTGCGCCAGATCGTCTCGGAAGCCCACCTGATGATCCGCCTGACGGCGATCTCGGCCGAGGAGGAACCGCACAGCACCCTCGCGGCCTACCTGCTGACGGCCGACCGGCGCTGCTACTGGATCCACACCGGCGACTCCCGCATCTACCACTTCCGCGGTCCCAACATGGTGACGCGCTCGCTGGACCAGTCCTACGTGCAGCGTCTGGTCGACGAGGGCCAGATCACCGAGGACGAGGCCCTGGTCCATCCCCAGTCCAACCTGCTGACCGCCTGCCTGGGCACGGTGCAGGAGCCGACGCCGGTCGAATCCTTCATCGAGCACCTGGAGCACGGCGACACGCTCATGTGCTGCAGCGACGGCCTGTGGCACTACTTCTCGCCGGCCGAACTGGGCACGGTGATGCACAGCCTGCCGCCGCGCGACGGCGCGGAACTGCTGGTCAACAAGGCGCGCCAGCGCGCCAAGGGCACCGGCGACAACCTGTCGCTGGCGATCGTGCGGGTGGATCCGCTCGAATAATCAAGGTCTGGGCAGCGCGCGGATGTCGGACGCCGACGGCGTCGGCAGATGCGCCGCGGGCGGCTTGGTGTTCTTGCCGACCGGCGCGGACGCCGCGGAAGCAGCTTTCTGCGCCGACTTCGCCTGCTGCTCGCCGGCCTTTCTCTGGCGGTCCAGCGCCTTGCGCTGGCGCTCCGCGGCCGCTTCGCGACGCTGGGCCGCGTCGGCCTTCGCTTCGGCATCCAGCCTCGCCTCGCGGCGCTGGTGGAGCTCGGGATTGGCCCGTGGCGTCCGCGCGCCGGGCACCACCGGCGCCGACGCCGGCTGGGCGGCTTCACGCACCGATTCGGTCTTCCGACGAGCCTCGTCCTTGGCCGCCTCGCGCTCGTTCTGCTGGACACGCTCGCGCGCGGCGGCGCCGCGGCGCTGGCGCTCTTCGGCATTGACCTGATGTTCCGCGTGATCCAGCGGCCGCAGCTGCCGGACGCGCTCCTCGCGGGCGTCCTCCAGGCAGCCGGTGACGACGAAACGCTGGTTGCACTCGCGCACCTTGTCCTGGTAGGTCCGTTCGATGCGGGCGCGGGCGGCACCGATCTCGGCGCGGGTCATCTCCGCCGCGCAGACGGCCGTCGAGACGGCCGCGCCCGACAGCGCCAGCGGCAGGAGAACAAGGACGGAGCGGAAAGTCATGGACGCGATCATCGCATCCGGCGACGCCCGTTCCGGTGACATGCGGCCCGTGACTTCCCTACACCCCTCTCCGGGGGGAAGGGGCGGCCACAGAGGCGGATGAAGGCGGCTGACGCGGAGCCACCGGCTTCAGGTCAGCCGCGTGTCGACGTCGCGGCGCTCCAGTTCCAGGTATTCCTTCGACTGCATCTCCTGCAGCCGCGACACGGTGCGCGGGAACTCGTGGGCCAGCGGCCCCTCGGTGTAGAGCTGCTCCGCCGGCACGGCCGCGGAGATGATCAGCTTCACGCGCCGGTCGTACAGCACGTCGACCAGCAGGGTGAAACGGCGCGCCTCACTGGCCAGCCGTGGCGGCATCGCCGGCACCTTGGACAGGATGACCGTGTGGAACTGCGTCGCCAGCTCGAGGTAGTCGTTCTGCGAGCGCGGCCCGCCGCAGAGTTCCGAGAAGTCGAACCACACCACCCCGCCGGCGCGGCGCCGGGACCGGATCTCGCGGTGTTCGATGTGCAGGATCGGGTCTTCGTCGCGCGCCTCGGCGAGCGACTCGAAGGCCGCCGTCAGCGCCTGCTCGGTCTGATCGTTCAGCGGCGTGTGATAGAGCTCGACATGCTCGAGCGAGCGCTGCCGGTAGTCGGTGCCGTTGTCGACATTGATGACTTCCAGATTCGCCTTCAGCAGCTCGATGGCCGGCAGGATGCGGTCGCGGTGCAGGCCGTTCGGATAGAGCCCGTCGGGATGGAAGTTGGACGTCGTCACGATCGATACGCGGTTCTTGAACAGCGCATCCAGCAGCCGGTACAGGATCATCGCGTCGGTGACGTCGGCGACGTGGAACTCGTCGAAGCAGATCAGCCGGAAGCGCCGTGCGATGCGCTTGCCGAGCTCGTCCAGCGGATCCTGGATGCCCTTGAGCTCCTGCAGCTCGCGGTGCACCTCGCGCATGAACTCGTGGAAGTGCAGCCGGGTCTTGCGCGTCAGCGGCACGGCCTGGAAGAAGCAGTCCATCAGGAAGCTCTTGCCGCGACCCACGCCGCCGAACATGTAGACGCCGCGCGGCAGCGGCGGGCGGACCAGGAACTTGGTCACCGCGTTCGAGCGTCGCGCCTTGTAGTCGGCCCACTCGTCCTGGCAGCGCTGCAGCGAGGCGACGGCGCGCAGCTGCGCCGCGTCGGCGGTGTAGCCGCGTTCGGCGAGGGTCTGGTGATAGAGCTCGGTGACGGTGGTCATGCGATGGTGGTGCGGGCGGCGTTCATCTCAACGCGGGAACAGAAGGACAAGAAGAAGGGACAAGAAAAAAGGGGCGACTCCTCGCCGCCCCTTGTTCATGCGTCCGATGCGCTTCGAGCCGGAGCTCAGAAGTTCAGCGTGCGCTTGTCGATGGCCAGGGCCGCTTCCTTGGTCGCTTCGCTCAGCGACGGGTGCGCGTGGCAGATGCGGGCGATGTCCTCGGCCGAGGCCTTGAACTCCATCGCGACCACGGACTCGGCGATCAGCTCCGAGGCCATCGGGCCGATGATGTGCACGCCCAGGATCTCGTCGGTCTTGGCGTCGGCCAGGAACTTGACGAAGCCGGTCGTGTCGCCCAGCGCGCGGGCGCGGCCGTTGGCCAGGAACGGGAACTGGCCCGCCTTGTAGGCCACGCCGTCCGCCTTCAGCTGCTGCTCGGTCTTGCCGACCCACGCGATCTCGGGGCTGGTGTAGATGACCCACGGGATCGTGTTGAAGTTGACGTGGCCGTGCTGGCCGGCGATGCGCTCGGCCACGGCAACGCCTTCTTCCTCGGCCTTGTGCGCCAGCATCGGGCCGCGCACGACGTCGCCGATGGCCCACACGTTGGGCAGGTTGGTCTTGCACTCGTCGTCGACGATCACGGCGCCGCGATCATCGAGCTTCAGGCCGACGGCTTCCGGATTCAGGCCGATGGTGTTGGCCGTGCGGCCGATCGAGACGATCAGCTTGTCGACCGCCAGCGTCTGCTCGCCGCCCTTGGCATCCGTGTACTTCACGGCCACGCCGTCCTTGCCGTTCTCGACGGCCGTGATCTTCACGCCCAGCTCGATGTTCAGGCCCTGCTTCTTGAAGACCTTGGCGGCCTCCTTGGCGACGGACTCGTCAGCGGCGCCCAGGAAGGCGGGCAGCGCTTCCAGGATCGTCACTTCCGCGCCCAGGCGGCGCCACACCGAGCCCATTTCCAGGCCGATGACGCCGGAGCCGATCACGCCCAGCTTCTTCGGCACGGCCGGGATGCGCAGCGCGCCGTCGTTCGACAGGATGTTGGTCTCGTCGAACGGGGCACCCGGCAGCTGGCGGGCGTTGGAGCCGGTGGCGACGATCACGTGCTTGGCCGTGACGGTCTCTTCAGCAGCGCCGGCGACCTTCAGCTCGTAAGCGCCGTCCTTCGCCGCCACGAACGAGCCGCGGCCGTGGAAGAACGTGACCTTGTTCTTCTTGAACAGGTACTGCACGCCGTCGTTGTTCTGCTTCACGACGGTGTCCTTGCGACCGATCATCTTGGCGATGTCGATCTTCAGGTCGTTCATCGAGATGCCGTGGTCGGCGAAGCCGTGGCCGGCGTGCTCGAAGTGCTCGCTGGACTGCAGCAGGGCCTTGGACGGGATGCAGCCGACGTTGGTGCAGGTGCCGCCCAGGGCGGGACCGCCCTTGTCGTTCTTCCACTCGTCGATGCAGGCCGTGTTGAAGCCCAGTTGCGCCGCGCGGATCGCCGCGATGTAGCCGCCGGGACCGCCGCCGATGACGACGACGTCGAATTGCTTGCTCATGTCGTGATCGTCCTTGGCTTAGATGTCGAACAGCAGGCGCGAGGGATCTTCCAGCGCGTCCTTCATCGCGACCAGACCCAGCACGGCTTCGCGGCCGTCGATGATGCGGTGGTCGTAGGACATCGCCAGGTAGTTGATCGGACGGATCACGATCTGGCCGTTCTCGACGACGGCGCGGTCCTTGGTCGCGTGCACGCCCAGGATGGCCGATTGCGGCGGGTTGATGATCGGCGTCGACAGCATCGAACCGAAGGTGCCGCCGTTGGAGATCGAGAAGGTGCCGCCGGTCATCTCTTCGATGCCGAGCTTGCCTTCCTGGGCCTTCTTGCCGAACTCGGCGATCTTCTTCTCGATGTCGGCGAAGCTCATCTGGTCCGCATTGCGCAGGATGGGCACGACCAGGCCGCGCGGCGAACCGACGGCGATGCCGATGTCGAAGTAGCCGTGGTAGACGATGTCGTTGCCGTCGACCGAGGCGTTCAGCACCGGGTACTTCTTCAGCGCGTGCACGGCGGCCTTCACGAAGAAGCTCATGAAGCCCAGCTTCGTGCCGTGTTCCTTGGTGAAGCTGTCCTGGAACTTCTTGCGCAGCTCCATCACCGGGGCCATGTTCACTTCGTTGAACGTGGTCAGGATGGCGTTGGTCGACTGCGATTGCAGCAGGCGCTCGGCGATGCGGGCGCGCAGGCGGCTCATCGGCACGCGCTGTTCCGGGCGGTCGCCCAGGTTGGCGGAGGACACCGGCGCGGCGACGGCCTGCAGCGGCGCCTTGGCGGGAGCGGCCGGAGCCTGCACCGGCGCGGGGATCGCAGCCGGCTTGGCGCCGCCTTCGATCGCGCCCAGCACGTCGCCCTTGGTCACGCGGCCATCCTTGCCGGTGCCGGCCACCGAGCCGGCGGCCAGGTTGTTGTCGGCCATGATCTTCGCGGCGGCGGGCATCGCGACGCCGGCCTTGCTGTCCGACGAGGCGGCGGCGGCGGCGGGGGCGGCCGCTGCAGCGGCGGGTGCCGGCGCAGCGGCGGCGGCCGGAGCGGCGGCGCCGGCCTTGCCTTCCGAATCGATCTTGGCGATGACCTGGTCCGACGTGACGGTACCGCCGTCGCCGACGACCAGTTCGGACAGCACGCCGGCGGACGGCGCCGGCACTTCGAGCACGACCTTGTCGGTCTCGATCTCGATCAGGATCTCATCGATGGCCACGGCGTCGCCGGGCTTCTTCTTCCACTGGAGCAGGGTCGCTTCGGCGACCGATTCGGACAGCTGGGGGACTTTGACTTCAACGATTGCCATGATGTTTGTTCTCTCGGTTTTTCAGTAAACCGGAGCCTTGCGCCTGCCGGCCGCCGGGGAGCGTGTGCCCGTCCCCGGCGCCGGTGTCATTGCGGCGCGCGGCGTCCGCAATGACTCACTTGGTCAGCACGAAACCCTTCAGCTTGCCGAAGGCCTGCTCCAGCAGCGCCTTCTGCTGCTCCTGGTGCAGGTGGGCGTAGCCGACGGCCGGCGAGGCCGAGGCGGGACGGCCCGCGTAACCGAGCTTCTGGCCGTCGGCCATGTTCTCGTGGATGTAGTGCTGCACGAAGAACCAGGCGCCCTGGTTCTGCGGCTCGTCCTGGCACCACACGATCTCGGCCAGGTTGGGGTACTTCTTCAGCTCGGCCGCGAACGCCTTGTGCGGGAACGGGTACAGCTGTTCCACGCGGATGATCGCGACGTCCTTCTTGTCGCCGCGGGCCTTGATCAGGTCGTAGGCCACCTTGCCGGAGCAGGCGATCACGCGCTTGACCTTGCCGGCGTCGATCTCGGCGCTGGTCTCGCCGATGACGGTGCGGAACTCACCCTTGGTGAACTCGCTGACCGGGGACGTGGCGTCCTTGGCGCGCAGCAGCGACTTGGGCGTCAGGATGACCAGCGGCTTGCGGAACATGCGCAGCATCTGGCGACGCAGCAGATGGAAGATCTGCGACGCCGTCGTCGGCTGGACGATCTGCATGTTGTTGTCGGCGGCCAGCTGCATGAAGCGCTCCAGGCGGGCCGAGCTGTGCTCCGGGCCCTGGCCTTCATAGCCGTGCGGCAGCATCAGCGTCAGGCCGTTGGAGCGGCCCCACTTCACTTCGCCCGAGGCGATGAACTGGTCGATCACGACCTGCGCGCCGTTCACGAAGTCGCCGAACTGCGCTTCCCAGATGGTCAGCGTGTGCGGGTCGGCGGCGGCGTAACCGTATTCGAAGCCCAGCACCGCCTCTTCCGACAGGATCGAGTCGATCACGACGAACGGGGCCTGGCCTTCCGCGACGTTCTGCAGCGGGATGTAGATGCCTTCGTCGAAGCGCTCTCGGTTCTGGTCGTGCAGCACCGCATGGCGGTGGGTGAACGTGCCGCGGCCGCAGTCTTCACCGGACAGGCGGATCGGGTAGCCCGAAGCCACCAGCGAGGCGAAGGCCATGTGCTCGCCCATGCCCCAGTCGACGTTGATGTCGCCGCGACCCATGGCGGCGCGGTCGGCGATGACCTTCTCCACCAGCGTGTGGGCCTTGAAGCCGCCGGGCAGCGTCGTGACCTTCTCGGCCAGGCGCTTCCATTCGGCCACCGGCAGCGCGGTGTCGCAGCTGTCGGTCCACTTCTTGCCGAGGAACGGGGTCCAGTCGGTCGCGTACTTGCTCTTGAAGTTGGTCAGCACCGGGTCGACGGTGTGGCGGCCTTCGTCCATCGCGGCGCGGAAGGCCTTGACCATGCCGTCCGGACCTTCGGCGTCCAGCACGCCCTGGGCCACCAGCTTCTCGCCGTACAGCTTGCGGGTGCCCGGGTGCTTGGCGATGGTCTTGTACATCAGCGGCTGCGTCAGCGCGGGCGTGTCCTGCTCGTTGTGGCCCAGCTTGCGGAAGCAGACGATGTCGACGACGACGTCCTTCTTGAACTGCTGGCGGTAGTCCAGCGCCAGCTGCGTGCACAGCACGACCGCTTCCGGATCGTCGCCGTTCACGTGCAGCACCGGGGCCTCGATCATCTTGACGACGTCGGAGCAGTACAGCGTGGAGCGCGTGTCGCGCGGATCGCTGGTGGTGAAGCCGATCTGGTTGTTGATGACGATGTGGACGGTGCCGCCGGTGTAGTAGCCGCGCGTCTGCGCCAGCGCCAGCGTCTCCATCACGACGCCCTGGCCGGCGAAGGCCGCGTCGCCGTGCACCAGCACGGGCAGCACCTGCTCGCCGGTCTTGTCGCCGCGGCGGTCCATGCGCGCCTTGACCGAGCCCTCGACGACCGGGTTCACGATCTCCAGGTGCGACGGGTTGAAGGCCAGGCTCAGGTGGACGGGGCCGCCGGGGGTGGTCACGTCGCTGGAGAAGCCCTGGTGGTACTTCACGTCGCCGGACGGCAGGTCCTCAGGGGCGGTGTGGTCGAACTCGGCGAACAGGTCCTTGGGCATCTTGCCCAGGGTGTTCACCAGCACGTTCAGGCGGCCGCGGTGGGCCATGCCGATCACGATCTCCTGCACGCCGCGCGCGCCGGCGCACTTCACCAGCTCGTCCATCGAGACGATGAAGCTCTCGCCGCCTTCCAGCGAGAAACGCTTCTGGCCGACGTACTTCGTGTGCAGGTAGCGCTCCAGGCCTTCGGCGGCCGTCAGGCGCTCCAGGATCTGCTGCTTCTTCTCGGCCGTGTAGGTCGGCTTGCTGCGGATCGCTTCGAGGCGCTCCTGCCACCAGCGCTTCTCGGTCGGCTCGGTGACATGCATGAACTCGGCGCCGACGGAGCCGCAGTAGGTGTCACGCAGGGCCTGCACGATCTCGCGCAGGGTCATGCGCTCGGCCTTGGTGAAATAGGTGTTGGTCGCGCTGAAGGTCCGGTCCATGTCGGCTTCGGTGAGGCCGTAGGACGAGGGTTCCAGTTCCGCGATCTTGGCGCGTTCGGTGCGCTTCAACGGGTCCAGGTCGGCCCAGCGCGAGCCCAGCGTGCGGTACGCGGCGATCAGCGACTGGACGTGCACCTGCTTGCCGGCCACTTCTAGCTCGGCGGAGGACACCTTGTTGTTGAGCGCGTTGGCCTTGGCGCGTTGCGCGAAGGATTCGACGACGGGGGCGTGGGGCACATCCCGCTTGTCGCTGCCGTCCACCGCGGGGACGTGCTGCAGCGCGTCGAAGTAGGCGCGCCAGTTGTCGGGCACGGCGCCCGGGTTGTCGAGGTACTGCTCGTACATCTCCTCGACGTAGGGAGCATTGCCCCCGAACAGGTAGGAGTTCGAGCTGTATTGCTGCATCATCTTTCGCTCACCTCTGCCCCGGCTTCCGGAGCTATCGGCTGGTTATGAACCTTCCGCGACACGGCTTGACCGGTTGGCGGATTGCGACCCGCCTTTGCTGTTGCCAGAAAAGGGGTACGGGAAGGACCTGAAGTCACAAGCGCAGGACTGTAGCACCACGCTGGAACCCGTGCTGTTGCGGGATCGCCCACTTCTTGTGCACCTGTTACCGACCGGGAACGAGCGCACGGACCGTCACCCCGCCTCGCCCCCCGCCAACAACTCACAAACGTTTGCGAGCAGGGAACTCGACGCAGTAGACTGCGGGTTGGCGTACCGCCCCGACATTGAATGGCGGACTGCCCGGGACACAGGAGATCCCACATGCAAGTTCGAGTCGTCGACTACCGCGCCGCGGATGCGGCCGAGCAATTCACCCGCTCCCTGCACGAGACAGGCTTCGGCGTCCTGGTGAACCACCCCCTGCCCCAGGACCTGGTCGAGAAGATCTACGCCGACTGGCTCGGCTATTTCAACGGGACCGAGAAGCACGAACTGGCGTTCTCCAAGGAGACGCAGGACGGCTATTTCTCCACCGAGATCTCGGAGACCGCCAAGGGCCACACGCAGAAGGACATCAAGGAGTACTTCCACATCTACCCGTGGGGAAGGATCCCGGCGTCGCTGAAGGACGACGCGATGCGCTACTACCGCATCGCCAACGACCTGGCGGCGGAGCTGCTGTCGTGGGTGGAGAAGCACACGCCGGCCGACATCGCGAAGAACTATCGCGAACCGCTGTCCAACATGATCAAGGACAGCCGGCACACGCTGCTGCGCGTGCTGCGGTATCCGCCGCTGACCGGCAACGAGCCGGCGGGTTCGCTGCGCGCGGCGGCGCACGGCGACATCAACCTGCTGACGATCCTGCCGGCGGCCAACGAGCCCGGTCTGCAGGTGCAGGGCAAGGACGGCGCGTGGGTCGACGTCCCGGGTGATTTCGGCATGCTGATCATCAACATCGGCGACATGCTGCAGGAAGCGTCGCAGGGCTATTACCCGTCGACGCAGCACCGCGTGGTCAATCCGACCGGCGAGGGCGCGAAGAAGAGCCGCGTCTCGCTGCCGTTGTTCCTGCATCCGCGCGAGGACGTGGTCCTGTCGGATCGCTACACCGCCCATGAGTATCTGGAAGAGCGGCTGCGGGAGCTGGGCGTCAAGACCTGACACCGGCATACCCAGCCACAAGGCCCCTTCCCTCCCGGGAAGGGGCTTTTTGCTTAGAGGCTCTTCAGCGGCACGACATCCTTGCCCTTGAGCGTGAACACCGTGACGGCGGACGACTTGAGGTCGTGCTTGTCGTCGTAGGCGTATTCGCCGGCCACGCCGGCGTAGGTGGACTTCGCCAGGTGTTCGCCGACCTTCTTCGGATCGGTGGACTGCGTCGCCTCGATGGCGCCGGCCAGCAGGTAGGCGCCGTCGTAGAAGGACGCCGCGTAGGTCAGCGGATCGCGCTTGAACTCGGCCTTGTACTTGTCCAGGAACTGCTTGCCCTTGGCGCTGCGGTCGATCAGCGCGCCGCCCTGCGTGCAGTACGTGTTCAGGTCGGTCGCGATCTGCGACAGCGTGGCCGTCTCCGACGAGCAGATGCCGTCGCCGCCCAGCAGCGGCACCGTGATGCCGAGCCCGCGCATCTGGCGCAGCATCGGACCGCCCTGCGCCGAGTAGCCGCCGTAGAACACGGCGTCGGGCTTGGCGGCCTTCACCGCGGTGAGGATGCTGCTGAAGTCCGTGGCCTTGTCGTTGGTGAATTCCTTGGACACGACCTTGATGCCGAGCTTGGCCGCCTGGGCGGTGAACTCCTGCGCGACCCCCTGGCCATAGGCGGTGCGGTCGTCGATGACCGCGACCGTCTTCACCTTCAGGTCCTGCGCCGCGTAGACGGCCATCTTCGCGCCGAGCTGGTTGTCGGTCGCGCCGATGCGGAACAGGTTGGACTGGTTCGGCTGCTGCGTGATGCGCGGGTTGGACGCGACGGTCAGCACGATCACGCCGCCGTCGGAGAACACGCGCGAGGCCGGCATGGTCACGCCCGAGTTGTAGGGGCCGAGCACGAACCTGATCTTCTTGTCGACCAGTGCCTGGGCGACCTGCACGCCCTGGCGCGGATCGGCCACGTCGTCGTTGACGTCGAGTTCGAACACGACCGGCTTGCCGCCCACCTTCACGCCCTTGGCGTTCAGTTCCTTGATGGCGAGCGCCGCGCCGTCGCGGTTGTCGATGCCGTAGCCGGCCTGCGGACCGGTGACCGGGCTCATGAAGCCGATGCGGACACGCTCCTGCGCGTGGGCGCCCAGGGCGGCGAAGCCGGCGGCGAGCACCAGCAGTTTCAGAGAGAACTTCTTCATAGGTCTTCCTCGGTAAGGTCTTCCCCGGTAAGGGAGAGGCCGAGTCTACGTAATGCACCCGTGAGAAGCGCGCTTCAACCCCGTCTACAGTGGTGCATGTCCTCTCGATCAGGCAGCGTGGTCTGGATCCATCCGGAAGCGCCACCCAAACCCGCCGTCGGCGACCCCTGCAACGGCTGCGGCGTGTGCTGCCTCGCCGAGCCCTGCCCGCTCGGGATGCTGGTGAGCCTGAAGCGCGAAGGCGCCTGCCGCGCGCTGCAATGGTCTGGGGACGGCGGTCGATACCAATGCGGCATGCTGGTGCACCCGTCGCGCTATGTCGGCTTGCGAACCCTCGGGCCCGATGGCCTCGTCAATCGCCTGATCCGCCGCTACGCGCGTCGCCTGATCGCCGCCGGCATCGGCTGCGACGCCGACCTCGAACCGACGACGACCGCACCGGCGCCCGCGCCGCCGACGGCTGGGCCCCCATCCCCGGAGAAGCGCTAAGCAACGCCTGGCCCCGCCGGGCATAGCATGGGGTGAGCACCGCC
The DNA here is from genome assembly GCA_946886855.1 of uncultured Roseateles sp. The sequence continues at coordinate 19,302 of CAMPJJ010000077.1, forward strand.
TGACCAGGCTTCATCGGAGTCCGTCCATGTCCCACCGCCCGACCGTCCGCGTCCCGACCGCGTCCCGCTTCGCCCGCGCCCGCCTGGCGCTCACCGTGGCCCTCGCCTTCGGCGCGATCGCCGCCGCGCCCGGCGCGCAGGCCGTGGCGCTCCGCTGGGCCGCCCAGAACGACGTGCTGACGCTGGACCCGCACTCGCAGGACCACACGACCACCAGCGCCATCCTGCAGCATGCCTACGAGGGCCTGACCCGGTACAACGAGCGGTGGGAGGTCGAGCCCTGCCTGGCCACGAAGTGGACCCCGATCAGCCCGACGCAGGTCCGCTTCGAGCTGCGCAAGGGCGTGAAGTTCCACGACGGCTCGCCGTTCACCGCGGACGACGTGATCTTCAGTTTCGACCGCATCCGCCAGCCGCAGGGCACGATGCAGATCTACGTCACCGGCATCAAGGAGATCAGGAAGATCGACGACTTCACCGTCGACCTGATCCTGGAATCGCCGCAGCCCATCCTGCTGCGCAACCTGGTCGACTTCCGGATCATGAGCAAGGTCTGGGCGGAGAAGAACAAGGCGACACAGATGGCCGACTACAAGGCCAAGGACGAGAACTACGCCAGCCGCCACACCGACGGCACCGGCCCCTACGAGATCGTCTCCTGGCAGCCCGACCAGAAGATCTCGATGACGATCAACAAGACCTGGTGGGACAGGAACAAGGGCAACATCACCGAGGTCAGCTACATCCCCATCAAGTCCGATCCCACGCGCGTCGCGGCGCTCACGTCGGGCGACGTGGACCTGCTCACCGAGGTCCCGACCCAGGACGTCGCCGCGGTGAAGGCCGACGCGAAGCTCAAGTCGATCGAGGGCCCCGAGACCCGCACCATCTTCTTCGCGATGGACCTGGGCAGCGACGAGCTGCGCGGCGCCTCGGTCAAGGGCAAGAACCCCTTCAAGGACATCCGCGTGCGGGAGGCGCTGTCCATCGCGATCGACCGCGAGGCGATCAAGCGCAGCATCATGCGCGGCATGTCGGTGCCGGCGTCGCTGATGGTCCCGCCCGGCGTCAACGGCTACGACGCCGCGCTGGACAGGCCCGCCAAGCCGGACCTGGTCCGCGCCAAGCAGCTGCTCGCCGACGCCGGCTATCCGAACGGCTTCGAGCTGCCGCTGAACTGCCCCAACAACCGCTACGTCAACGACGAGAAGGTCTGCCTGGCCGTGGTCTCGATGTGGAGCAAGATCGGCGTCACCGCGCGGCTGACCGCGCAGCCGATGTCGCAGCACAGCCAGTTGTTCCAGCGCTTCGAGGCGCCGCTGTACATGCTGGGCTGGGGCGTGTCGACGATGGACGCGCTCTACTCGCTGCAGGCGCTGGCGCGCACCCGCAGCGGCGGCGCGGACGGCAGCTTCAACTTCTCCAAGGTCAGCGATCCGGCGCTCGACAAGCTGATCGACGCCGCCAAGAGCGAGATCGACATCCCCAAGCGCAACGCGCTGTTGCGCGACGCCCTGGTGCGCACGCGCGACCAGTACCTCTTCATCCCCCTGCACCATCAGGTGCGCCCGTGGGCGATGCGCGCCAACCTGCAGACGCTGCACCGCTCCAACGACCGCCCGGAAGCGCGGTTCACGACGATCAAGTGAGCGCGTGCCCGGAACCGCGTCACGCGGAATCCGGATGTCCTTCCTCGGCGGCTGGATTTTCCGGTCCGTCCTTGGGGCAATCCCCAGGGTGGACCGGCCTCCCGGCGGCGGCCCCGGCGGCTAGCATCCAGGCGACTTCACGTTTGCTTAACGACGTTGCCAAGGGAGCTACCGCTCATGTCGAGGAATCACTCCGGATCGATCCGATCCGCTCGTACCGCTCGTACCGCTCTCACCGCCCTGTGCCTCGCCGCCCTCGCGGCGGTGGCAGGCACCGCCCAGGCGGCCCCGCTGCGCTGGGCCGCGCAGAACGACGTGCTGACGCTGGATCCGCACTCGCAGAACCACAGCACCACGAACGCGATCACGCAACACGCCTATGAGGGCCTGACGCGCTACGACCGCCAGTACCAGGTCGAGCCCTCGCTGGCCACCAAGTGGACGCAGGTCAGCCCGACGCAGGTCCGCTTCGAGCTGCGCAAGGGTGTGAAGTTCCACGACGGCTCGCCGTTCACCGCGGACGACGTGGTGTTCTCGTTCCAGCGCATCAAGCAGCCGGTCGGCACGATGCACCCGTTCGTGGCCGGCGTCACCGAGATCAGGAAGGTCGACAGCCACACCATCGACGTGATCCTTGCCGCGCCCAATCCCATCCTGCTGCGCCAGTTCGTCGACTTCCGCATCATGAGCAAGACCTGGGCGGACAAGAACAAGGCGACCAACCTGCCGGACTTCAAGGCCAAGGAAGAGACCTTCGCCACGCGCAACGCCAACGGCACCGGCCCCTACCGCATCACCGGCTGGCAGCCGGACCAGCGCATCACCATGGTCCAGAACAAGGACTGGTGGGACGCGAAGAACGCGACCAACGTCGACGAGGTGATCTACACGCCGATCAAGTCCGATCCGACGCGCGTGGCGGCCCTGCTGTCGGGCGACGTGGACCTGCTGTCCGACATCCCGACACAGGACGTCGGCCGGCTGAAGGCCGATCCGAAGCTGAACGTCGCCGAAGGCAGCGAGACGCGCACGATCTTCATCGGCATGGACCAGGGCAGCGAGCAGCTCAAGGGCAGCAGCGTGACGGGCAAGAACCCGTTCAAGGACAAGCGCGTGCGCGAGGCGATGTCGCTGGCCATCGACCGCGAGGCGATCAAGCGCGCGACGATGCGCGGGCTGTCGGTGCCGGCCGGCATCATGGTCGCGCCGGGCGTGAACGGCAACGCGCCGGACATCGACGTGCCGACCAAGGTCGACGCCGAACGCGCGAAGAAGCTGCTCGCCGAGGCCGGCTACCCGAACGGCTTCGACGTGCCGATGAACTGCCCGAACAACCGCTACGTCAACGACGAGGAGATCTGCCTCGCGGTGGTGTCGATGTGGAGCAAGGTCGGCATCAAGGCGCGGCTGCAGACCGAGTCCTTCAGCACCTTCAGCCCGAAGCTGCAGGCCTTCGAGTACCCGCTGTTCCTTTATGGCTGGGGCGTGCCGACCTATGACGCGCTGTACACGATGCAGTCGCTGGCGCGCACGCGTTCGGGCGGCGCGGACGGCAGCGGCAACTACTTCCGCCTCAGCGACGCGAAACTCGACCAGATCATCGACGCCGCGAAGGTCGAGGGTGACGTGGCCAAGCGCAACGCGCTGCTGAAGGAAGGCCTCGTGCGCATCCGCGACGAGGTCTTCTTCATCCCGCTGCACCACCAGGTGCGGCCGTGGGCGATGAAGAAGAGCGTCACCACGCCGCACCGCTCGGACGACCGCCCGGAGGCGCGGTTCACGACGATCAAGTGATGAAGGCCTGGCGGACCAGTTCCGCCTGTTGCCAGCGATGGATCACCGGCGAGGCCGTGGCGCCCGCCGCGGTCACGGCGCGGGAGATCTCGCGCAGTCGTGCGCCGGCGGGCAGCAGCGCCTCGACCTCGTCCCGGACGAAGTGCCACGCGCCCTGGTTGCGCGTCTCCTCCTGCGTCCACACCACCTCCTCGACGCGCGGATAGCGGCCGATCACCGCCGCCAGCGCCTCGCGCGGAAACGGGTAGAGCTGCTCGAGGCGCACCAGCGCCGTCGCCCCCGCCATCGGATCGGCGGGCGTTCCGGCCATCGCCAGGCGCGCGCTCAGCAGGTCGTAGTGCACCTTGCCGCTGCTCAGCACGATCCGTCGGATCTGGCCGGCCCGCGCCTCGTCGAGGCCGTCGTCATCGAGCACCGGCTTGAAACCGCCGGCCGCCAGCACGCCGACCGGCGTGTGGCTGCGCGGCTCCGCCAGCAGCACGGCCTTCGGCGTCATCACGATCAGCGGCTTGCGCACCAGGTCCAGCGCCTGACGGTGCAGCAGCGCCGCGTACTGCCCCGATGTCGACGGCATCGCCACGCGCAGGTTGTCCGCGCCGCACAGTTGCAGGATCCGCGCGAGGAAACCGTTCGAGTGCTCCGGCCCCACGCCTTCGTAACCATGCGGCAGGAGCACGGTCAGCGAGGAGGTGTCGCCCCACTTCGCTTCGCCGGAACTGAGGTACTGGTCGAGGTAGACCTGCGCGCCGTTGACGAAGTCGCCGAACTGCGCCTCCCACACCGTCAGCGTGTCACGCGCCTGCACGCTGTGCCCGTACTCGAAGCCCAGCACCGCTTCCTCGGCCAACAGCGAGTTGACGACTTCCAGTCGCGCGCCGGCGGAGGCAAAGCGGGACAGCGGCATCCAGGTCGACGGTGCCCCCACCGGCGCGGGGCCGCCGCTGTCGACCTCGCGCCCTTGGTGATGCCAGACCGCATGCCGATGCAGGAAGGTGCCCCGCTGCACGTCCAGGCCGGAGATGCGCACGCCCACGCCGGCGCGCAGGACCTGCGCCCAGGCGAGCGTCTCCGCCGTGCACCAGTCGGCGGGACGGCGGGCGTCGTCGCTCATGCCGCGCCACCGGCTGGCCTGGTCGCGCAGCAAGGCATGCGGCTCGAAGCCTTCCGGCAGCTGCGCCAAGGCCTCCAGCACCTCGTGCAGATCGCCGATCGCCGCGCGCTTGTGCGGTGACGGCGGGACGTCGTCAGCGATGGGCGCGGCGCCGTCGAGCGCCTGCAGCGGATCGAAGGCATCGACCTCCGCGGCGATGGCGGCAGCGTCCTCCTCGCGCAGACGCCCGTCTGTCATCAGCCCCGCCGCATACAGTGCGGTCGCCCCCGGCTGCGACGGCATGCGCCGGTACAGCGCCGGGCTCGTGAGTTGCGGCACGTCATGCTCCGAATGGCCGAGGCGGCGATAACCGACGAGATCGATGACGACATCGGCGCCGAAGCGAACACGGTAGTCGACGGCCAGACGCGCGGCGCGCAGCACCGCCTCGGGATCGTCGGCGCGGACCCGCAGCACCGGGGCATCCACGCCGCGCGCCGCATCGGTGCAGTAGCGCGCGGACGCCGTGTCCATCGGGTTCGGCTCGGTGAAACCGAGCTGGTTGTTGATGACGACGTGGATCACGCCGCCCACCTCGTAGCCCGCCTTGAGACCCAGCGCGAGCGTCTCCATCACCACGCCCTGCCCCGCGAAGGCGGCGTCGCCGTGCATCACCACGGCCATGCACCGTTCCGGTCGGTCACCCGCGGCGGAACGCGCCGCGCGCGTCATGCCGACGACGACCGGATAGACACTCTGCAGATGCGAGGGGTTGCTCGCCAGTCGCAGGCGCACGGCGCCGTGCGGGGTCTGCACGCGCGACGTGCCGCCGAGGTGGTAGACGAGATCGCGCTGTCGTTCCGGATGCGCCGGCGCGGGCTCGAAGTAGTCGATCAATGCGTCGAGGGGATGGCCCATCAGATTGGCCAGCACGTTCACGCGGCCGCGATGCGGCATGCCCATCAGCACCTGGTCGATGCCCAGCGCCGCGCCGGCCTCCAGCACGGCGTCGAGCAGCGGCAGCAACGCCTCGTTGCCCTCCAGCGAGAAACGCTTGCCATGCGGAAAGCGCTTCGCCAGATGACGTTCCCACCCCTCGACACGAGCGAGCCGGCGCAGTAATGCGCGTGCCGCATCGGCAGACAAGGGGGCGTCGTCCGACTCGAAACGGGCGCCCCACCACGCGCGGCGAGACTCGTCACGCACCGCGCTCACGTCGAGCGTCAATGAGCCGCAGTACAGCGCGCTCAGGCGCCGGTGGAGCGCCCCTGCATCGGCGGCGCCGAGGACGGTACCGCCCTCGTCAGCCACGGCATCGGCGTCCGCGAGACCGAAGCGGAGGAGGTCCAGGACATCGACGCCGCCGACGCCTGACAGGCCCGGCGCCCCTCCGAACGGATCGAGCCTCGCATGGCGATGGCCGTGCTGGCGGAATGCATCGATCAGCGCGGCGATGCCGGGCCGCAGACGCGGTGAAGAAGACGGTGAGGCGGCCGGCGGTGCGCTCGCGTCCGACGGATCGGTGTCGCGATCGAAACGGCAGCGGCGCGCCCAGGCGTGGCGCCCGAACGAGGTGTTCACGGACATGTCGACTCCCTTGACGTTGACTGACGCGGCTCGGATGAGCCCTGCTCGTCTCGCCTCCGGGCGACCCCGGTGCTCTGCGGCACCTGTGCCGGTCCCTCGCGGCCCGCGAGGGCCGGCGAAGCAACGGCGGTCGGATCCTCCCGGACTGCGCGACTTCCGGCTCTGCGGCCGATCCTGTCTCCAGTCCCCTCCAACCTGACGCGGCGGCACGTGGCCGCCGCTCACGGATTCAAGATGCGATCACGGTGACCGCGAGCGCCGCGCGCGCCGTGCGCGCACGGCGTCCTCACAGGGCGAAGGCGCGCACCGCGTCGTTGAGCTGGTGGGCCTGCGCCTGCAGCGCGCGCGCCGCGGCGGTGCTCTGCTCGACCATGGCCGCGTTCTTCTGCGTCGAGTCGTCCATCTGCACGACCGCCGCGTTGACCTGCTCGATGCCCGCGCTCTGCTCGCGGCTGGACGCGCTGATCTCCGTCACGATGTGACTCACGTGCCGGATGCTGCCGACGACCTGCTGCATCGTCTGCCCCGCCTGTTCGACCATGCGGCCGCCGGCCTCGACCTGCGACACCGAGTCATCGATGAGCCGCTTGATCTCCTTGGCCGCCGTCGCGCTGCGCTGCGCCAGGCTGCGCACTTCCGACGCCACGACCGCGAAGCCGCGGCCCTGCTCGCCCGCGCGCGCCGCCTCGACCGCCGCATTGAGCGCGAGGATGTTGGTCTGGAACGCGATGCCGTCGATGACGCTGATGATCTCGACGATGCGGCGCGACGAGGTCGAGATGGCGCTCATCGTCTGCACGACCTGCCCCACCACCTCGCCGCCCTGCGTCGCGATGCCGGACGCGGACGAGGCCGAGCGGTCGGCCTCGCCGGCGTTGTCGGCGCTCATGCGCACCGACGCCGTCAGCTGCTCCATCGCCGAGGCCGTTTCCTCCAGCGCCGCCGCCTGCTGTTCGGTGCGCGCGGCCAGGTCCTGATTCCCCTGAGCGACCTCCTGGGCCGCGTTGGCGATGGTGTCCGCGCCGGTGCGGACCTCGGTGACGATGCGGTGCAGGTTCTCGACCATGTTCTGCAGCGCCGCCATCAGCCGGGCCACCTCATCCTTGCCGCTGGCGCGGATGCGGTAGGTCAGGTCGCCGGCGGCGACCCGCTCGGCCAGTTCGATGGCGCCTTCGATCGGCTGCGTGATGGAGCGCGTGATGAAGAAGGCGGTGGCCACGCCCAGCAGCAGCGCCAGCGCCGACGCGACGATCATGTCGAGCTTGGCGCCCTGCGAGCGCTCGTTGGCCTCGGCCACGTCCGCGGCCATGCGGGCGGCCTGGAAGTCGACCATCTTGTCGATCAGTGCGTAGTAGCGCGCCTGCGGCCCCGCCATCTGGTCCTGGTAGACGGTCATCGCGCCGTCGCGGTCGCCGGCGGCCAACTGGTCGAAGATCCTGCGCACCACCGCGCCGTAGTCCTTGCGCGCCGCCGACTGCTCGGCGAAGAGCTGCCGGCTCTCGTCGTCGGCCAGCATCTTCTCGAGCCGGGCGAGGTTCTCCGAATTGGCCTGGCGGATGCCGGCGTACTCGTCCATGTACTTCTTCGCCGCTTCCGGCGTTCCGGCCAGCAGCAGCCGGCCGATGGTGATCGCGCCGCGGTCCCCCACGCTCTTGACCTGCGTGGTCAGTGCGATCAATGCGTAGCGGTCTCCGACCACGCGCCCCATGGTCGCGTTGACCCCGTCGATCACGCGGATGCCCACCCCGAGGATGACCAGCAGCAGCACGAAGACGACCGCGAATGCCGCGGCAAGACGTGATCCGATCCGGACGTCGATCAATTTCATTTGTTTGCTCTCCCTGACGACGAAATGTCCCCTCATGAAACCACCGCTTACATTTCAGGTCTAGCGAGTTCAGCAATGCGAAAGCAGGAATCACGTTGTGAAATCGATGGACCGTGACGTTTTCAACGGAAGCAGGCGGCGACTGGCCTCAGCGCCGTGCGATTGACAATTCGTCGATGTCGCCAATCGCGCGAAACGGGCGATTGGCGGCGCTTGCCCGCCCCCTGACAAGGGGACATTCCGCGCCAAGTCGTGAACGGACGCACAACCGGACGGAGTACGACGGGGGATGAGTCAATCGGAAGA
>CAMPJJ010000078.1 GCA_946886855.1 uncultured Roseateles sp.
CCCCAAGGAAAAACGCCCGCGGCGCCTCTTGAAATCGAGGCTCCACGGGCGAATTGGGCTTTAGCGCAACGCTCGGCATTGCGTGACCGCCGCGGCTCCGGTTCGGGATGCAGCGCTAGGCGCAAACCGGAGCCATAGCCCAGCTATGGCGAGGATTTGCAACGACGCGCGGCGCCCGAAGCGGGGCTGCGGCGGTTACGCAATGGGCTTGAAGCGGACGCGCTTGGGACGCGCGCCTTCTTCGCCGAGGCGCTTCTTCTTGTCAGCTTCGTACTCGTGGAAGTTGCCGTCGAAGAAGAACCACTGCGAGTCGCCTTCGCAGGCCAGGATGTGCGTGCAGATGCGGTCCAGGAACCAGCGATCGTGGGAGATCACCATCGCCGAGCCGGCGAACTCCAGCAGCGCCTCTTCCAGCGCGCGCAGGGTTTCGACGTCCAGGTCGTTCGACGGTTCGTCGAGCATCAGCACGTTGCCGCCCTGGGCCAGGGTCTTGGCCAGGTGCAGGCGGCCGCGCTCACCGCCGGACAGTTGGCCGACCATCTTCTGCTGGTCGTTGCCCTTGAAGTTGAAGCGGCCGATGTAGGCGCGCGACGGCATCACGAACTTGCCGACGATGATGTTGTCCAGACCGCCGGAGACGTCTTCCCACACGGTCTTGTTGGCGTCCAGGCTCTGGCGGCTCTGGTCGACGAAGGCCAGCTTGGCCGTCTTGCCGATCTTCACCGTGCCGCTGTCGGGCTGCTCGACGCCCTGGATCATGCGGAACAGCGTCGACTTGCCGGCGCCGTTCGGGCCGATGATGCCGACGATCGCGCCGGCCGGCACCTTGAACGACAGGTTGTCGATCAGGACCCGGTCGCCGAAGGACTTGGTCACGCCCTCGAACTCGATGACCTCATTGCCCAGGCGCTCGGCCACGGGGATGAAGATCTCGTTGGTCTCGTTGCGCTTCTGGTATTCGACGTCGCTCAGTTCCTCGAAGCGGGCCAGACGCGCCTTGCTCTTGGCCTGGCGGCCCTTCGCGTTCGAGCGCACCCACTTCAGTTCTTCCTTCATCGCCTTGGCGCGGGCGTCCTCGGTCTTCTGTTCCTGCTCCAGGCGACGTTCCTTCTGGTCCAGCCAGTCGGAATAGTTGCCCTTCCAGGGGATGCCGTGGCCGCGGTCCAGTTCCAGGATCCATTCGGCGGCGTTGTCCAGGAAGTAGCGATCGTGGGTGATGGCCACCACGGTGCCGGGGAAGCGCTGCAGGAACTGCTCCAGCCACTCGACCGATTCGGCGTCCAAGTGGTTGGTCGGTTCGTCCAGCAGCAGCATGTCGGGCTTGGACAGCAGCAGGCGGCACAGCGCGACACGGCGCTTCTCGCCGCCGGACAGCACGCCGATGTTGGCGTCCCACGGCGGCAGGTTCAGCGCGTCGGCGGCCAGCTCCAGCTGCAGGTCGGTGTTCTCGGAGCCGGCGGCGGCGATGATCGCTTCCAGCTCGCCCTGCTCGGCGGCCAGCGCGTCGAAGTCGGCGCCCTCCTCGGCATAGGCGGCGTAGACCTCGTCCAGGCGCTTCTTGGCGGCCAGCACGCCGCCGATGCCTTCCTCGACCGCTTCACGCACGGTCTGGTCCGGGTTCAACTGCGGCTCCTGCTCCAGGTAGCCGATCTTGATGCCGGGCATCGGGACGGCTTCGCCCTCGATCTCCTTGTCGACGCCGGCCATGATCTTCAGCAGCGTGGACTTGCCCGAGCCGTTCAGGCCCAGCACGCCGATCTTGGCGCCGGGGAAGAAGGACAGCGAGACGTTCTTGAGGATGTGGCGCTTCGGAGGAACCGTCTTGTTGACGCGGTTCATCGAAAAGACGTATTGAGCCATGGCGATGGGTCTTCAGCGTTTCGTGGGTTGACCTGGGGGCCTCGGGCCGCCAGTCGCGGCGGTGGCAGCGACGGGTTCGACAGCGGGGCCGGAGCCTGCATGGGCGGCGGGGCGCCCGGGCAATAGTCACGCATTGTCGCAGCTTCCGCCGGTGCCCATAAACTCGACGGCCCTTCCCGCCGCTTCCGGTTTCTTCAGAGATGACCACCATGCTGTTCCGTTCCATCTCGCTCACCGTCAGGGTTCGTTCGCGCACAGCCAGCCTGCTGGCCGCGCTCCCGCTCACGATGGCCCTCCTCGTGGGCAGCGCGCACGCGCAGACGCTGCGCTGGGCCAGCCAGGGCGACATGCAGACGGCCGATCCGCATTCGCAGAACGAGATCGTCACCAACGCGATGAACGGCCAGGTCTACGAGCGTCTGGTCTCGCGCGACCGCAACCTGAACCTGGTGCCGGGTCTTGCGACCGAATGGACGCAGCTCAAGCCGACGCTGTGGCGGCTGAAGCTGCGCCAGGGCGTGACGTTCCAGGACGGCACGCCGTTCACGGCGGACGACGTCGTGTTCTCGATCAACCGGGCGAAAGATCCGTACTCGCAGATCAGCGTCTACGCGCAGGCCGTCGGCACGCCGAAGAAGATCGACGACCACACGGTCGAGTTCCAGCTCGACAAGGTCAACCCGATCTTCCTGCAGCACCTGGACACGCTGTTCATCATGAGCCGCAAGTGGTGCGAGCAGCACAACGTGGTCAAGCCGCAGAACTTCAAGGACAAGCAGGAGACCTACGCCGCCACGCACTCGAACGGCACCGGGCCGTACGCGATGGTGGCGCGCGAGCCCGGCATCCGCACCACCTTCAAGCGCAACCCGACCTGGTGGGGCAGGTTCGACGGCAACGTGCAGGACGCCGTCTACACGCCGATCGCCAACGATGCGACGCGGCTCGCGGCGCTGGTGTCGGGCGAGATCGACTTCGTGCTCGACCCGTCGCCGCGCGACATCCCGAAGCTGAAGCAGACGCCGCAGGTCAAGGTCCAGGAAGGCCCCGAGAACCGGATCGTGTTCATCGGCATGGACCAGTCGCGCGACAAGCTGCTGTACGGCAAGGTGCCCGGCGACAAGAACCCGTTCAAGGACCTGCGCGTGCGCCAGGCGCTGTACCAGGCGATCGACATCCAAACGATGCGCACCAAGCTGATGAATGGCCTGAGCCTGCCCACCGGGGGGCTGACGCCGTCGCCGCTGGGCGCGTTCGGCGACCCGCAGCTGGAGACGCGCCTGCCCTTCGACCTGGCCGCGGCGCGCAAGCTGATGGCGGACGCCGGCTACGCCAACGGCTTCGAGGTGACGCTGGACTGCACCAACAACCGCTACATCAACGACGAGCGCATCTGCCTGGCGCTGGCGTCGATGTGGGCGCAGCTCAAGGTGAAGGTCAGCGTCAACGCGCAGCCGCGCGTGCTGATGTTCCCCAAGCTGGAGAAGCTCGACACCAGCCTCTACCTGTACGGCTGGGGCGGCAGCATCACCGATGCGGAAGTCGCGATGACGCCGCTGATGCGCAACCGCGGCGAGAAGTCGGTCGGCCAATACAACTTCGGCAACTGGCGCGACGACAAGTTCGATCAGCTCGCCGCCGCGTCCAGCGAGGAAGCCGATCCGAAGAAGCGCGAGGCGCTGATCAAGTCCGCGCTGCGCGAGTTCCGCGCGCAGACCCACCTGATCCCGCTGCACCGGCAGATGATCCCCTGGGCCACCCGCGCCAACGTGACGGTGGTCCACCGCCCCGACAACTGGTTCGAACTGCGCTGGGCCTCGGTCGCCCCGAAGTGATGAAAGCCTCTTGAAGCCCCTCTCCCGCACTGCGGGAGAGGGGTTGGGGCGAGGGTCTCCCGCCCGCCGCGGTCAACGCAGCGGCGGATCGAACAGATACCCGATCCCGCGCACCGTGCGGATCAACGGCGAGCTCGGATCGTCGTTGAGCTTCTGCCGCAACCGCGAGACCATCAGGTCGACCGACCGCTCCAGCGCCGTGACGCCGTCGCCGCGCGCCAGATGCAGCAGCTCCTGCCGCTGCAGCACGCTGTGCGGCCGCTCCAGAAAAGCGCGCAGCAGCTTGTATTCGCTCTGCGACAGCACCACGCAGAACCCGCCCGGCCCCGACAGCCGGCGCGTCATCGGTTCCAGCTTGAACCGTCCGAACATCAGCACCTCGGCCGCATCCCCCTCCCGCGGCCGCAACAGCGCCTTGATGCGTGCCTGCAGCTCCCGCGGCTCCCCCTCCTTCGCCAGCACCGCGTCCGCCCCGCGCTCCAGCGCCAGCACGCGTTCCAGCGTGCTGTCGTGCTGCAGCAGCACGATCACCGGCATCCGCGACCGCTGTCTGAGCCGCGTCAGCGCGCCCCAGCCGGCCTCGCGGGCGTCGCTGGGATCGATCAGGGCGAGGTCCACCGGCAGCAGCGGCACGCGGTCCAGCAGGGCCGCCTCGCTGCTGTCGGTGACACGGAACCCCCACGCCCGCATCAGGCCGGCGAATCGCTGGCGCGCATGCGGGTCGGGGTCCAGCAGCAGCAGATGGGTGCCGGCGGCAGGATCGGGAAACAGGGCGCTCATGACGATGGGACAAGTGGACACATTGGCGCAAGACTATGCCGCTGCAATCCCGTTTGAACGCCGATCAGGACGGGCCTCACCGCCCTTTTTACCCGCGGTTTACCGCACTGAAACACGGCTGCGGGCACCGACACGCTTGCCTGAGTGAGGGCTGTCACCCAGCTTGCTGGAAGCTGTCCGGATCCCCGTCTTTCCGCGCCTGCGGCGCATTCGGTCGCTCAAGCCGCGGACCGGTGCCTCCTCACGGTCGCACCGTCGTTCCGAACCCATCGCTCGCCAAGGTCACAGACCCCGTCAGCTACAATGGCCCATCGCCGCGGCTCAGTCTTGCCGCGGCTTTATCTTTTGAGCTCACGCTCTCCCACGGCAGCCGAAGACTGGCGCCAGCCCCCACGGGGCCGGCGTGCTGCACACAAAGCCCGTTCGGGCACCAACAAAGCAGCTTATGAGTTTTGATGCATTGGGGCTCTCCCAGCCCCTGCTCCGCGCGATCGCCGATGCCGGCTACTCGACCCCCACCCCCATCCAGAGCCAGGCGATTCCCGCCGTCCTCACCGGCGGCGACCTGCTGGCCGGCGCCCAGACCGGCACCGGCAAGACCGCCGGTTTCACCCTTCCCCTGCTGGAGCGCCTGTCCGCCGGCAAGCCCGTGCGTGACGCCAAGGGCCGTCCCGCGATCCGCGCGCTGGTGCTCACCCCGACCCGCGAACTCGCCGCCCAGGTCGAGGAAAGCGTGCGCACCTACGGCAAGTACCTGCCGCTGACCAGCATGGTCATGTTCGGCGGTGTCGGCATGAATCCGCAGATCAGCCAGCTGCGCAAGGGCGTGGACATCCTGGTGGCGACGCCGGGCCGTCTGCTGGACCACGCGCAGCAAGGCACGCTGGACCTGTCCAAGGTCGAGATCCTGGTGCTGGACGAAGCCGACCGCATGCTCGACATGGGCTTCATCCATGACATCAAGAAGGTGCTCGCGCTGCTGCCGGCGAAGAAGCAGAGCCTGCTGTTCTCCGCGACCTTCAGCGACGAGATCAAGGCGCTGGCCGACCGCCTGCTGGACAAGCCGGGCCTGATCGAGGTCGCGCGCCGCAATGCGACGGCCGACACGATCGCGCAGCGCATCCATCCGGTCGACCGCGACAAGAAGAAGGAACTGCTGGCCCATCTGATCACGAAGAACGACTGGCACCAGGTGCTGGTGTTCACGCGGATGAAGCACGGCGCGAACCGCCTGGCCGAGTACCTGGACAAGTCGGGCATCACCGCCATGGCGATCCACGGCAACAAGAGCCAGGGCGCCCGCACGAAGGCGCTGGCCGAGTTCAAGAGCGGCGACCTGAAGGTGCTGGTCGCGACCGACATCGCCGCCCGCGGCATCGACATCGACCAGCTGCCGCACGTCATCAACTACGAGCTGCCCAACGTCGCCGAGGACTACGTGCACCGCATCGGCCGCACCGGCCGCGCGGGCGCGCAGGGCGAGGCGCTGTCGCTGGTGTGCGTCGACGAGGAAGGCTTCCTGCGCGAGATCCAGAAGCTGATCAAGCGCGAGATCCCGCGCGAGGTCGTGCCGGGCTTCGAGCCGGATCCGAACGCCAAGCCTGAACCCATCGTGCTGGGCCGCATGGTGCTGAACGGCGGCCTGGGCAAGTCTTCGGGCTCGCCGAGACCGGCAGGCGGCGGTGGCGGCGGTGGCCGTCGCGGCGGCGGCGGCGGTGGCCGTTCGCAAGGCCAGGGTGGCCGGCCGCAAGGCGGCGGCCAGGGTCAAGGCCAGGGCCGTCCGGCGCAAGGCGCGCAAGGCAGCGGTCAGAGAGCCGGCGGACAAGCGCAAGGCCAACGCCAAGGTCAGGGCCAGGGCGGACAAGCCCAGGGCCAAGGTCAACGTCAGGCGCAGGGCCAGGGCCAGGGCGGTCAACGCCAGGGCCAAGGTCAGGGCCAGGGCAGCCGTCACGGCAGCCAGGGCAACCGTCCGGCAGGCGCGGCCCTGACGCGTCCGAAGTCGAACTCCTGATCCCGACCTCCCCGTGATGCAACGGCGCCTTCTCCGGCGCCGTTGTCGTTTCCGCCTCTCCGCGAGCCCTGTTGGGCATACTCGCGGCCAAGCCCAGCCTCATGAAGACCGCGCCCCTCCTTCCGGCCCGCGTCGATTTCTCCGGCGCCGTCCCGAACGCGCCTGATTTCGGCGACTTCTACCACGCCCCTTTCGGCGCGTTCGCGCAGGCGCGGCAGGTGTTCCTCGACGGCAACGGATTGCCGGATCGATGGGCGGGACGACGGCGCTTCGTCGTGCTCGAAACGGGCTTCGGCCTGGGCAACAACTTCCTCGCCACCTGGGCCGCCTGGCGAGAGGATCCGTCGCGCTGCGAGCGACTCGTCTTCCTCAGCATCGAGAAGCATCCGCTGACGCGGGCCGATCTGGCGCACGCGCACGCGGCCTCGCCGGAGCCCGCGCTCGCGCGGCAGCTGCTGGCGTCCTGGCCGGTGCTCGCTCCCGGCCTTCACACCCTGGACTTCGAGGACGGCCGGGTCCGGCTGATGCTGGCGTTCGGCGATGCGCACGATTGGCTGCCCGAACTGGTGGCGAGCGTGGATGCGTTCTTCCTCGACGGCTTCGCGCCGGCGAAGAACCCCGACCTGTGGGACGACACCGTCCTGAAGCAGGTCGGCCGCCTGGCCGCGCCGGATGCCACGGCCGCGACCTGGAGCGTCGCCCGCAGCGTGCGCGACGGATTGACGGCGGCGGGTTTCGAGGTCCGGAAGCGGCCGGGCATCGGCGGCAAATGGCAGACGACGGTGGCGCGTTTCGCCCCTCGTCATCGGCCACCGGTGCCGCCGGGCCGGGTGGCCGTCGCGCCCCAGGCCAAGGAGGTGCTGATCGTCGGCGCGGGACTGGCGGGCGCGGCCTGCGCGCGCGTGCTGGCGCGCGAGGGTTGGCAGGTCACGGTGCTCGAGGGCGGCGCGACGACCGCGGCTCAGGCCTCCGGCAATCCGGGCGGGCTGTTCCACGGCACCCTCCACGCCGAAGACGGTCCACATGCGCGCTTCAGCCGCGCGGCGGCGCTCGCGACCGAGCGCGAACTGCGCCGTGTCGCCCCCGCCCTGCCGTGGCTGCAATGGGGATTGCTGCGCGTCGAACGGGACGCCGACGCGCTGGCATCGATGCGGAGGCTGCTGACGCGCAGCGGACTGCCCGGGAACTACGTCCAGGCCCTGAGCGTCGAGGAGGCCAGCGCGACAGCGGGCCTCGCCCTGGCCCGGCCCGCGTGGTACTTCGCAGGCGGCGGCGCGGTATCGCCGCCGGCGCTTGTGGCCGCATGGCTCGACGAAGCCGCGCGGGCCGATGGCTTCCGACTTCGTCTGAACACGCCCGTTGCGCGCTTGCTTCACGATGCGGCGAGCGGTCGCTGGTCCGCGCGGAACGACGCCGGGGAGGTCATTGCGTGCGCCGATGCCGTGGTGCTGTGCGGTGGCATCGGCAGCGACGCGCTGGCCGCGCCCTGGACGGCCGGGCCGGCGTGGCCGTGGGTGGCGCAGCGCGGGCAACTGAGCGTCATGGCGCAAGCCCTGACCCCGACGACGCTGGCGATGCCGGTGGCGGGACTGGGTTACGCGCTCAGCCTCCCCGACGGCACGATCTGCTTCGGCGCGAGCACCGATGGCGGCGACATGGATCCCGCGCTCCGGTCAGCGGATCATGACCAGAACGTCGACCGGCTGCGCGCACTGCTGCCGTCGGTGCCGATCCCGGCGGAGGTGCCGCTCGCGGGCCGCGTGGGCTGGCGGAGCCTGTTGCCGGACCGGCTTCCGATCGTGGGTGCGCTGCCGGCCGGGCGGCCGGAGCGTCGCGCCGAGCAGGCGCGCTTCTGGCCGCGTCAACCGGGTCTGATGGTGGTGGGCGCCCTCGCCTCGCGCGGGATCACCTGGGCGACGCTGTGCGCCGAGCTGGTCGCGGCGCAACTCACCGGAGCGCCTTGGCCGGTGGAAGCCAGCCTCGCGGACGCCCTCGATCCGGCCCGTTTCGCCGCCAAGGCCGAAAGGGCCCAGACCTAGAGCGCCTGTTCACCCGCAACGCCCCTCGGCTTTCGAGGGGGGTCAGGTCTTGACCGCGTCCGCCGGCTTCCCGTCCACGCCGGTGCGCACGACGTAGCTTGTCACCTCGCGCGACACCAGCATCGGGATGATGGTGCCGAAGCCCAGGCGCTGGAAGTGCTCGGACGCGCGGTGTTCGTCCAGGCCGCTCGCGTCGGTGTATTGCTCGAGGATCACGTAGCGGTCCGGATCCTGCGGCGAGCGGTAGAACGCATACGCCAGGTTCTTGGCCTCGCGGCGGGTGGCTTCGGTCAGCTCGACCAGCAGCGCGCCGACTTGCTCGCCCAAGCCCGGCTTGACGTGGTAATGCGCGATCACCTGCAGGAAGCTGCCGCCGACGGACGTCGTGGCGGTCGTGGCGGCCGTGGCGGTCAGAGAGGTCGGGGAGGTCGTGTCGGACATGGCGGACGCCGGCGATGGCCGGCAAGTCGTGACGGATGGCGCATTGTCCGACCGCCTCCGGCGAACGATTTAAGTTTGATCACGTACGCGTCGATAAGGTGCGAAGACGCCGTCAAGGCCGTCGCGCGTCCGTCTGGGCGCAGGTCGACGATTCCAAACGGATCCAGGCGGATCCAACCTCTCGGGAGACACACTCATGATTCATCTCGTCGCGGGCCGATCGATCGGCCAGCGGCTCGGCGTGGTGCTGGGCCTGGTGCTGCTGATCGCCTTCGTCGGTTCGGGCCTGAGCTACCTGGCCCTGGGCCGCGTGGCCAGCGAGACCGACGTCATGCTCAACCAGGACCTGGCCGCCGAGCGTGTCGCTTCCGACTGGTACCGCAACATCACCAACGGCGTGAACCGCACCAGCGCGATCGCCGTCAGCGCCGACCCCAGCCTGGCGCAGTTCTTTGCGGCGACCTCCGCCGAGTCGACCAAGCAGTCGGGCGAGTTGCAGAAGCAGCTCGACGGCTACATGGTCACGCCGGAAGAGCGCAAGATGTTCGAGACGCTCAGTGAGGCCCGCAAGGGTTACCTGAGCACCCGCGACGCCGTCGCCGCCGCCAAGAAGGCCGGCGACGCGGACAAGGCGCGCGAGGTCTTCGACCGCGAGTTCCAGCCCGCCGCGGTGAAGTTCCAGGAAGCGATCCAGGCCATCGTGCAGCACAAGCGCGCGCTGCTGGACGACGCGGCCAAGCAGCTCGACGCGACCAACAGCCGGGCGCGGACCGCGCTGCTCGTGTTCTCGCTGGTCGCGCTGGGCCTGGGCGTGTGGTTCGTGGTGTCGCTGACGCGCTCGATCACCGGCCCCTTGCGCGGTGCCGCCGAGGTCGCGGACGCCATCGCCCACTTCGATCTGACGCAGCGCGTGCCGACAGGCGGCAGCGACGAGACGGGCCAGTTGCTCGGCTCGCTGGGCGGCATGCAGTCGCAGCTGCTGAAGCTGATCGGCGACGTACGCGGCTCGGCCGAGAGCATCGGCACCGCCAGCGCGGAGATCGCCACCGGCAACCACGACCTGAGCGCTCGCACCGAGCAGACGGCCTCCAACCTGCAGGAAGTCGCCGCGTCGATGACGCAGCTGACGGGCACGGTGCGCCAGACGGCGGATTCGGCGATGACGGCCAACCAGCTGTCGAGCTCGGCGGCCGAGACGGCGCAGCGCGGCGGCTCGGTGATGGGTCAGGTGGTCAGCACCATGGGCGAGATCAGCGACAGCTCGCGCCGCATCGCCGACATCATCGGCACGATCGACGGCATCGCGTTCCAGACCAACATCCTGGCGCTGAACGCGGCCGTGGAAGCGGCACGCGCCGGCGAACAGGGTCGCGGCTTCGCGGTGGTCGCGAGTGAAGTGCGCTCCCTGGCGCAACGCAGCGCCGAGGCGGCCAAGGAGATCAAGACGCTGATCGGCGCGAGCGTCGAGCGCGTCGAGTCGGGCTCGCGGCTGGTGGAAGACGCCGGCGGCGCGATGACCGAGATCGTCGCCAGCGTGCAGCGCGTGGCCGACATCATCGGCGAGATCAGCGCCGCCTCGCGCGAGCAGAGCGACGGCATCAACCAGGTCAACGCGGCCATCGGCCAGTTGGACCAGATGACGCAGCAGAACGCGGCCCTGGTCGAGGAATCCGCCGCCGCGGCCGAGAGCCTCAAGGAGCAGTCGCAACGACTGGCGACGGCGATCTCGGTGTTCCGACTGCGCTGAGCGCCCGCGGCACTGGATGCGAAACGAGGCCCCGCGGGGCCTCGTTGCCGTTCCGGGCGGAGATGCTCAGAACGTCATCGTCTTCACGCCCTGCGCCGTGCCCAGCAGGCACACGCCGGCCTTGTTGCGGGCGAAGACGCCGACGGTGACCACGCCGGGCCACTGGGTGACCTCGGCCTCGAACGCCGCCGGATCCGTGATCTTCAGGCCCTTGACGTCCAGGATCTGGCAGCTGTTGTCGGTCACGCAGTCCTTGCGCAGCACCGGCTCCGCGCCCATCGCCCGGAAGCGGCGCGCGATCTGCGCCGCGGCCATCGGGATCACCTCGACCGGCAGCGGGAACCCGCCCAGCACGTCGACCAGCTTGCTCTCGTCGGCGATGCAGACGAAGGTCCCGGCCAGGTCGGCGACGATCTTCTCGCGCGTCAGCGCGGCGCCGCCGCCCTTGATCATGTGGCCCTGGCGGTCGATCTCGTCGGCGCCGTCGATGTAGACCTGCAGCGACTCGACTTCCGAGGCGTCCAGCACCGCGATGCCCAGCGCCTTCATCCGCTCCGTGCTGCGCACCGAGCTCGACACCGCGCCCGAGATGCGGATCCCGCTCGCGGCCAGCGCGTCGATGAACTTGTCCACCGTCGATCCGGTGCCCACGCCCACCACCGTGTCCGGCGTCACGTACTGCAATGCGGCCTGGCCGACCAGGGTCTTCAATTCGTCTTGGGTCATGGCGGGGGGAGCGAGCGAAGGCTCGTGATGGATGGCGTGAAAGGAAAGGCGGGATTATCTCCGCCGCTCCGGCTCGTCCGGGCTGCCGGCGCGCGCGCAGCGCCGGACGGCTCACGCGGGCGACGACCTGAGCCCGTACACCTTGCCGCCGACGAACAGGTACTCGGCCCGCAGCACCGCCGCGCCCTGCTCCCCCGGCGCGGCGAAGCCGATCACGGACACCTCGGTGCCGGGTCTGATCTCCTCGACCTTCCAGGCCTCGAGCCGCGTCAGCGGCGCGAGCTCGACCTCCCAGCGCCGATCGCGACGCGTCGGCAGCTGCGCCTTCGCGAGCAGGGCCTCGCCGTCGACGGCGGTCGTCTGCTTCGGCAGCGCCCGCTGCTTCAGGTCGGCGGGCAGCACGAGCCGCTCCGGCACCTCCAGATCCAGTTCCGCATGCGGATTGCGCCAGGTGACCTGGGCCGCCCGACCCTCGAGGTACAGCGGACGGTCCTGGTCGAAGCCGCTCCAGCCGTGATGGGCGCGGACGGTGGCGGGCAACAGGGGCGTGGTCGCGAGCGCGGCCAGCAACAGACGACGTTCCATCGAAGCCTCCAGGAAGGAAGAGAAGGACGCGCTGGCGGGTGGCAAGTCAGACGAACGCATCAAACAGACGCATCAGACAGAGGCGTCAGACAGACACGTCAGACAGACACGTCAGACAGACGCGTCAGACAAATGCGATCCAGCGCCCGCAGATGATGACAGCGATCCAAATCCCCAAGGACAGCAGGCATTGCCAGCGCCCGAGCCGGTCCTGCGCCCGGACGCCGCCGCGCCAGTGGAACCACGCCGCGTTCAGGCCCGCCAGCGCGATCAGCGCGACCTTGATCCGCAGTGCCGGATTGACCCAGAGTTCCTGCGGCTGGACCGCGAACATCGCCGCGCCCGACACCGCGCACAGCGCGAAGCCCGCCAGCGCCGTCGGAATCGCCAGACGCGCCAGCGCCGACGGATCGATCTCGGGCCGCGCGCCCAGCGTCCTCAGCTCGAAGACCAGCAGCCCGCCGAACAGCGCGCCCAGCCCGATCAGGTGCACGACCGAGAACGCCGGATAGGCCCAGGGGTGGGCCGCCAGCGTGGTCATCGTGGTCCACATGCGGTCAGCCCCTGCGTGGCGGTGAAAAGGTCCGGGGGCCGCTCATTCGCCAGGATTCCAGCGGGCACCTTCCAGGCCCGGTCAGGCCGCGCGACGCTCGCGCCGTTGACGCACCGCCGCAGCCAGCGCGCGCATCAGCGGTTCGGTCTGGCTCCAGCCCAGGCAGGCGTCGGTGATCGACACGCCGGGCAACAGGTCCGCCTTGGTCTGCCCCGGCAGCAGGTCCTGGCGACCCGGCTGCAGGTGCGACTCGACCATCACGCCGGTGATGCGCGCGTCGCCGCCGGCGATCTGCGCGCCGACGTCGTGGCCGACGTCGATCTGGCGCTCGTACTTCTTCGACGAGTTCGCATGCGAGAAGTCGATCATCAGCTGCTCGCGCAGTCCCGCCGCCTTCAGCACCTCGGCCGCCGCCTGCACCGAGGCCGCGTCGTAGTTGGGCGCCTTGCCGCCGCGCAGGATCAGGTGGCAGTCGTCGTTGCCGCGGGTCTCGAAGATCGCGGCCAGGCCCATCTTCGTCATGCCCATGAAGGCGTGGCTCGCGCGCGCCGCCAGCACCGCGTCGGCGGCGATCTTCACCGAGCCGTCCGTGCCGTTCTTGAAGCCCACCGGGCAGGACAGGCCCGAGGCCAGCTGGCGGTGGCTCTGGCTCTCGGTCGTGCGCGCGCCGATGGCGCCCCAGGCGATCAGGTCGGAGATGTACTGCGGCGACAGCAGGTCCAGGAACTCGGTGCCCGCCGGCAGGCCCAGCGCCGTGACGTCCAGCAGCAGCTTGCGCGCCAGCCGCAGGCCTTCGTTCATGTGGAAGCTGCCGTCCAGGTGCGGGTCGTTGATGTAACCCTTCCAGCCCACCGTCGTGCGCGGCTTCTCGAAGTACACGCGCATCACGATCAGCAGGTCCTGCTGGAGTTCGCCGCGCAGGTCCTTCAGCAGCCGGGCGTAGTCCATCGCCTGGCCGTGGTCGTGGATGGAGCACGGCCCGACGATGCACAGCAGCCGGTCGTCGCGGCCGTGCAGCACGTCGCTGATCTCGCGGCGCGCGGTCTCGACGACGTTCAGCGAGGCCTCCGGCAGCGGCAGCTCGTCGAGCAGCAGCGCCGGCGAGATCAGCGGGCGGACCGCGTCGATGCGGGTGTCGTCGGTGCGGGTATCGTCGCGGGTGGCGTCGGCGGAACCGATCTCGCGATCGTGCTGCGGGTGGTCGAGGTGCTTCATGGCGGCGGCGGTGCGCCCTCTCGGGCGTCGAAACGCGGAATTGAACCGTCGATTATCCGCCCGCGCGGGACATCGAGGCGAGACCCACCGAGGTCGCCGACACCACGAAGCCCGCCAGGGCCATCGCGCCGAGGTGCTCGCCCAGCAGCCCCATGCCCATCAACGCCGAGACGCCGGGGATCAGGTAGAAGAGCCGGGCCACCGCGCCGGCCTGGCCGCGCCGGATCATCACGAACATCAGGCTGAAGGCGCCGATCGAGTTCACCAGCCCCAGCCACAGCGTCGAACCCAGGAGTTCGGGGCTCCAGTCCGGCGCGCCGGGTTCGCGCCAGAGCGCGAGTGCCAGCACGGCCAGCGCGGAGACCGTCATCTGGATGCCGCTGCCGGTGCGCAGGTCCATGCCGGCGCAGAAGCGCTTCTGGTACAGCGTGCCGGCGACCAGGCCGGTGAGGCCCAGCAGGCCCGCGCCGTAGGCCATCCAGGCGCCGCCGCCGCTGCCGCCGCCCAAAGGTCGGTCGACGATCACCAGCGCCACGCCCGCCGCCCCGCCCAGCATGCCCAGCCACTGCGCGGCGCTCATGCGCTCGGCCAGCCACAGGTGGGCGCCCATCGCGGTGGCCAGCGGCATCATCCCGATCAACAGTGCGGCCACGCCGGTCGGCAGGCCCCAGGCGATCGCGCAGTAGACGCCGGAAAAGTGCAGCACCTGCATCAGCAGCCCGACGACGCCCAGATGGATCCAGGCCCGTGCGGTCTTGGGCCATGGCGCGCGCGTCGCCATCGACACGGCGAGCAGCACCACCGCCGCCAGACCGAAGCGCAGGGCGAGCAGCGTGAACGGCCCCGCGTGCGGCAGCGCCAGCTTGCCGGCGACGTAGCCGGTGCTCCACAGCAGGATGAACAGCGCCGGCAGGCTCAGCGCGACCAGCGCCCCGAGGCGGTCCCGCTGCACGGTGCCAGCCGCCTGCGGGAGCGCGCGCGGCATCGACGCAGCAGGCAAGCCTGGAGGCGCAGGCGACCTGCGCGAGGTGGCGGTGAACAGGGTCGAGGTCGCCATGGCGGACTCCCAGATGAACAGCGATGGATGAACTCTAGAAACGGAAGCCCTTGGACACAATCCGCTGCCGATTCGTTTTAGAGTTTCCTGATCGAGAACAATGGGGGGATCGTCATGGGACGCCTCGAAGACCTGCAAGCCTTCGCCCGCGTCGTGGACGCGCGCAGCTTCTCCGGCGCGGCCAAGCTGCTGGGCGCGACCAAATCGGCCGTCAGCAAGCAGGTCGCGCGACTGGAGCAGCAGCTCGGCACGCGGCTGCTGCACCGGACCACGCGCAGCATCAGCCCCACGGCGGAAGGCCGCAGCGTGTATGAGCGCGCCCAGCGTCTGATCGAGGAGGCGCAGGCGCTGGACGCGGAGCTCGCCGGCCGTCGCGAGCAGCCGCGCGGCGTGCTGCGCTTGAGCACCTCCACCGCCTTCGGCAACCTGCAGTTCACCGCGCTGATGGCGGAGTTCTGCGCGATGCATCCGCAGTTGCAGGTGGTGCTCGGACTCAACGACCGCTACGTCGACCTCGCCGAGGAAGGCTTCGACGTCGTGATGCGTCTGACCGGACGGCCGAGTCCCGGGCTCGTGGCGCGCAAGCTGGCAGACATCCGATTCGTCCTGTGTGCCGCGCCTGACTACCTCGCCCGGCATGGCACGCCGAAGGCGGTCGCAGACCTGGCCGGCCACCGCTGCCTGCGCTTCGGCTACCTGCATGCGCCGGAGCGCTGGCGCTTCCGGCATCCGGTCGAGGGCGAGGCGGAGGTCGAGATCTCCGGCGCGCTGCGCTTCGAAAGCGGGCTCACGGCCAACAGCAGCGAGTCGCTGCGCGTGGCGGCGCTGGCCGGCATGGGTCTGGCGGTGCTGCCGACCTACGCGATCGGCCGCGACCTGCGCGAGGGCCGCCTGACCGCCCTGCTGCCGGACTGGACGCCGCTGGGCGGACCGGCCGAGGCCAACGTGCTCTACGCCGTGTATCTGCCGAGCCGCTTCCCCAGTCCGAAGGTCCGCGCGCTGATCGATTTCTGTGTCGGACGATTCGGGGAGGTGCCGCCGTGGGATCGCCCGGAGCCCCCATGAAGCGCGCATGGAATGCGCATGAAATGCGCATGAAACTCCCATGAAAGCGACCCTCGGCCGGGCCTCGTCCGAACCCCGGCCCGTTCGAGCCACGGAGAGTCCCCCATCACCGTTCGCACGCCAGGAGTAGGCGCGACGCGGGCGGCTCCGGGCGCGATGAGACAATCCGCCCCCATCATGGCTCTCATCCCCTACGGCTTCGCCCGTCCCTTCCTGTTCGGTCTGGAT
Source organism: uncultured Roseateles sp. (assembly GCA_946886855.1). The sequence goes on from CAMPJJ010000078.1 coordinate 16,143, forward strand.
CCCGAACACGCGCACGAACTGACCCTGGGCAGCATCGCCCGTCTGCAGAACACCCCCGCCCAATGCGCCTGGGCGCAGACGCGGGTGTCGGATCCGGTGACCGTCGCCGGACTGCGCTTCCCCAACCGCATCGGCCTGGCCGCCGGCCTCGACAAGAACGGCCGCTGCATCGACGGCCTGGGCGCGATGGGCTTCGGCTTCATCGAGGTCGGCACCGTCACGCCCAAGGCGCAGCCCGGCAACGACAAGCCGCGCATGTTCCGCCTGCCCGCGAAACAGGCGCTGATCAACCGCCTGGGCTTCAACAACGACGGCCTGGACGCATTCATCGCCAACGTGAAGCGCTCGCACAGCTTCCGCCACCACGGCGGGCTGCTCGGCCTGAACATCGGCAAGAACGCCGCGACGCCGATCGAGCGCGCGGTCGACGACTACCTCATCGGCCTGGAAGGCGTGTTCCCTCACGCCGACTACATCACCGTCAACATCTCCAGTCCCAACACCAAGAACCTGCGCCAGCTGCAGAGCGACGAGGCGCTGGATGCGCTGCTCGGACCGCTGCAGGCGCGCCGCCTGGCCCTGCAGGACGAGAGCGGACGCCAGGTCCCGCTGTTCGTGAAGATCGCGCCCGACCTCGAAGAGGACCAGGTCGCCGTCATCGCGGCCAGCCTGAAGCGCCACGGCATCGACGGCGTCATCGCGACCAACACGACGATCTCCCGCGACGCCGTGCGGGGGCTGCCGCACGCCGACGAGACCGGCGGCCTGTCGGGCGCGCCGGTCTTCGAGGCCAGCAACCGCGTGATCCGCCTCCTGCGCTCGGCGCTGGGCGGCGGTTATCCGATCATCGGCGTCGGCGGCGTGCTCAGCGGGGAAGATGCCCGCGCCAAGCTGCAGGCCGGCGCGGACCTCGTGCAGCTCTACACCGGCCTGATCTACAAGGGTCCCGCCCTGGTGCCCGACTGCGCGAAGGCGATGGCGCGGCTCTGACCGGCGATCGAAGGGCCTCTTCTGGCTCCCCCCCTCGGAAAGCGCTCCTCCTGGAGCGCTTTTTCGTTGGTGCGCTCAGCAAAGACCTGCGGGTCCGACCTGGAACTTCCTCAGTTCAGGCCATTGGCAAGACGATAATGCCTCGCATTCCCATTTGACCGACATTGGCCTGATGCCTGCCCGCTCATGATCGACGCCGCCACCTCTCCCGCCCGCGATGTGCGCCGCCCGCAACTGCTCCCGCTCCTGTCGCGCATCGCCGCGGCGATCCTCGGCGGTTATGCGTTCTGCTGGGGCTTCATCGCGATCGCGCACAGCGGGCTGTATGCGCTGGGCATGTCCTTCCACGACGCCGAACACCTGAGCGCGCTCCTGGGCGTGCTGCTCTTCCTGGTGGTCTTCCTGTGGACCTTCGCGGCGCGCCGCGTCGGCCTGTGCTGGGCGGTGCTGCTGGGCGGCGGCGGCGTCATGACCGGAGCGGCCGCGCTGATCCAGCGCGCCCTGCTCGCCTGACGCGAAAGGGGCTCCCCGTGTTCCAGAACTTCCGGCTCTCGATGGCCTGGCTGCACACCTGGTTCGGCCTGGTGCTGGGCTTCGTGCTGATGGTCGTCTTCTTCTTCGGCGCGCTGTCGGTCTTCGACCGCGAGATCGACCGCTGGGCGATCCCGTCCTCGCGCTTCGAGCCGCAGCCGATGCCGTCCTTCGACCAGATCCTCAAGCCCGCCTTCGAGAAGATGCAGCCGGCCAAGGAGGCCGTCGCGCTGCTCGCAGGCCGCGTCAACGGTCCGCTACCGGAGCGCTTCGACGAAGTCAGCAGCTGGGGCGCGTACACGACGCACCGCGATCCGGTGGTGTCGGTGTTCGCCGGCTTCAAGGTCCCGAATGCGAAGGATCCGGACGAGACCGTCTTCGCGGTCCATGCCCTCGATCCGCGCAGCGGCGCGGTGCTGCCGCAGGGGCAGCTGCGCATCGGCAGCGAGTTCTTCTATCCGCTGCACTACAGCCTGCACCTCAGCTGGAAGGACCTGGGCTACTGGATCGTCGGTTTCTCCGCGCTGATGATGCTGGCGGCGCTGGTCAGCGGCGTGGTGATGCACCGCAAGATCTTCCGCGAGTTCTTCACCTTCCGCCGCAACAAGACCGTGCAGCGCAGCGCGCTGGACCTGCACAACCTGACCGGCGTGGTGGCCCTGCCCTTCCACTTTTTCTTCGCGTTCACGGGGCTGGTGATCTTCGCCGGCATCTACTTCCCGGTCGCGCACACGCAGCTGCATGACCTGCACGAGCTGCACGAGCGCGTGGAGGCTCAGGAGACCGGTCTGCCGCACGAGCGGGCCGGTGTGGCGGCGCCGCTGGCGTCGGTCGACGCGATGGTGGCCGAGGCGCAGCGGCGCTGGGCGGCCAAGGGCATGGCGGGCGACGTGGGCTTCGTCAACCTGCAGCACGTCGGCGATGCCAACGCCTATGTGAGCGTGTATCGCGCCGGCACCGACCGCGTCGCGCTGACCGGCGAAGGCGTCCACTTCAAGGCGAGCACCGGCGAGCTGCTGCGCGAGGATCCGCCGCGCACTGCCGTCGACAGCGTCAACGAGTTCCTCACCGGCCTGCACCTGCAGCACTTCCGGCACTGGCTGCTGCGCTGGCTCTACGTGCTGGGCGGCCTGCTGGGCTGCGTCTGCATCGCGACAGGCTTCCTCTTCTTCGTCGAGAAGCGCAAGCAGCAGCACGCCAAGGCGGGCGGACAAGGCAGCCGCGTCGTCGATGCGCTGGCGGTGACGACGGTCACCGGCATGCTGGTCGCGACGATGGCGATGCTGATCGCCAACCGGTTGCTGCCGGAAACGCTCGCCGACAAGGGCGAATGGGAGCGCAACGTCTTCTGGGGCACCTGGGCGCTGACGATGGCGCACGCCTTCGTCCGGGGCAGCGCGGTCGCGCGGGCGAAGATGAATCCGGCCTGGCGCGAGCAATGCTGGGTCATCGCCGCCGGCGCGGCGTCGGCAGTCATCGCGAACGCGGTCACGACCGGCGACCACCTGGGCAGGACGCTGTCGGCCGGCTACTGGCCGGTGGCCGGCGTGGACCTGAGCCTGATCGCGACGGCCGCCGTCGCACTCCTCGCCGCCGGGAAGCTCGCCCAGCGGGCCCGGCGATCCGCGTCGACGGCGCAGGCGTCGCCGTCCCCCCTCAAGACCGCGGGAGTCCGTCATGGCTGAGCCGGTGGTTCTGCTGAGCGCCGCCGCCGTGAACGCCGTGCTGGGCTTCGGCTGGCTGGCGTTGGCGATGGACACCCACTGGGAGCAGGTCCACGGCGAAGAAGCGCCGAAGGCGGCGACTGCCCGGAATCTCCGCGCGGCCGGCGTTCTCGCGTTGGCGCTTTCCCTGGGCTTGTGCCTGCAGGCGGATCACCCGTCGATGGCCGCGCTGGTCTGGCTGATGCTGCTGGCGGGCTCGGCAGCGGCCATCGCGGCCACGCTGTCGTGGCGTCCGCGATGGCTGAAGGTGCTGTGGCCGCGATGAGCGGCTGAAAGACAAAACGCCGCGTTGAGCGGCGAAAAGACAAACGGCCGCGTGAGCGGCCGGTTGAGCAACGGCCGCCTGAGCGGCCGGGATGCCAATCAGTCCTGGCGGCGGCGACGCGCCACGAAACCGATGCCCGCGATGCCGGCCAGCATCAGCGCGTAGGTCGCCGGTTCCGGCACAGCGGCGGCAGCGGCAGTGACGTTGAGCGTGGTCGACAGCACCGCGATGCCGCCAAAGCCGAGGCCGCTCAGCGAGCCGCTGGCGAGCACTGATACGTGCCCGCGGCCAGGTTGGCGTAGTGGAAACCGGAGGCGCTCGCATCCAGGTCGGTCAGACCGTTCAGGCCGGCGAAGCTGAAGTTCACCGACTGCAGGTGCACCGTCAGGCCGTTGCCGAAGCTGATGGTGGTCGCGGCCAGCACGGAGCCGGTCACATCCGACGCCTGCGTCAGGGTGAAGGACCCGAGCACGACATCGGAGAAGCTGCTGCCTGCCGGCGTGGCGGTGGTCGTCACCGCCACCGGATCCAGGGTCGCGGCGCTGGCGGCGCCAGCGATCAGCGCGGCGCCCAGCGCCAGTACGAGAGACTTCAATTTCATGGCTGCCGATCCCGTCAGTCGAGTTGATTTCGTGACGGAGTTTGCACTGCAGCATTGGTATCAGTCCTGCAGGAATCGGCGACTTTTTGTTGCGGCGCGTCACCGGCGCGTCGCATCCGTCAGGGACACGGCCCGACGCCAGCTCCTGCACCTGCCCCTCGCGCGCTGAGCCTGGCCCCTGTCACAGCGCCGTCGACCTGGCGATCAGCGCAATGGCTTCCTCGACCATCTTGCCCGGCGCGGGAACGTTGCCGGCCCTGCTTTGCAGAGACGTCTTGATGTGCGCTCGGCCCAGCTTCTCGAGACTCACCTCCTTCTTGTCGTTGGTATTGAAGTGCAGATGCAGGACGGCTCTCTGTCCCGCCACCAGAATCGCAAGCTCCCAGTTCTGGCTGAACCCGTGAGACGCGCTATCGCCCATGCGACTGGGTGCGCCATCGACGCGCCATGCGACGTCCGGCTCGGTCAAGGATTTGCCGAGGTTCTCCAGCGCCTGCCGATCATCCGCCGCGGCTTTCACCGCCCGCTCTGCCAGCGCTTCAGGTAATTTTTCGAGCTCCGAGGCGTGCCTGTTGAAAACGTTCATCTCCGCCGAACTCAGCTTGTAAATGCCGTCGGGTGTCAACAGGGAGTAGATCTTGCTTCTGAATTCCGCCACCTGCTGGCGATTCATGGCAGAGAAATCGATGTCCACCCGCACCCATTCCCCCTTGGCGTTCTTCTCTTCCACTCGCTGCGTGACAACGCCTCGCAAGGCCCCCGCGAGGCGATGACGCGGACTCTGGTCCGCCATCGCCTGGAAGACTTCGACCGGGCTTGCCGCCTCGCTCGAGTTCTGCTTCGGCTGACGCTGGGCGCTCGCCACGCCGATCTTCCTCGGCGCGGGGTCGGCAACGGGCGACCGCGTCGACGTCGGAGCCTGTCTCAATGGGTCGGAACTGGCACTCATCGGGCACTCCGTCTGCGGACAAAACAGCCCCGGGGGACACCGGCGCCGGGAAGCACAGGTGTAGCGCGACGTGATGATGAGCGGCATCGGACGGATGCTGATTCGGAGCTTCAGGAAGTCCGAGCCGGAAGCGACGACGCCGGCATGAGCGCCGGCGTCGTGTCAGGGAGCGGTGGCTCTCAGCCCGCCGTGACCCGCATCGGCTTGGTCATGACGTCGCAGGCCTTGCCCTTCTTGGCACGCTTGCCGGCATACCCCGCGAGCGCCACGCCCTTGATCAGCTCTTCCTTGGGTTTCTGGCCGCGCGCCAGACCGCCGACCATCAGCTGGGTCGTGAAGGCGGCGACGCTGACCAGCGCGTCCTTCGCGTCCAGGTCGATCAGCGTCAGGCCGCGACCGCCCTTGGGCTGGTGCTTGAGCTCCTCGATGGCGAAGGTCAGCAGGCGGCCACCCATCGTCAGGCAGGCGACCTGCACGCCCGCTGCGTCTCCCTTGGCCGCACCGGCCGGCACCACCGACGGCGGCAGCGGGCGCTCCTCGCCTTCCAGGCTCAGGAAGCTCTTGCCCGCCTTCTGGCGGCCGACGAGGTCGCCGACCTCGGCCACCAGGCCGAAGCCGCCCGTCCCCGCGAGCAGCAGCTTCTGCGTCGCCGCGCCGGCGAAGTAGTGCGCGATCTGGGTGCCCGACTCCAGCTCGATCAGCGTGGTGATCGGCTGGCCGTCGCCGCGGCCGCCGGGCAGCGCCGAGACCGGCACCGAGTAGGCCCGGCCGTTGGTGCCCAGCACCACCAGCGGATCGACGCTGCGGCACGGGAACACGCCGTACAGCGAGTCGCCCGACTTGAACGCCAGCGCCGCCGGATCCACCTCGTGGCCCTTGAGCGCGCGCACCCAGCCCTTCAGGCTGACGACCACCGTCACGGGCTCGTCGACGATGCGCACCTCGGCCACCGCGCGCTTGTCTTCCTTGATCTCGGTGCGGCGGTCGTCGCCGTACTGCTTGGCGTCGGCCTCGATCTCCTTGACCACCGTGCGGCGCAGCACCGACGGGTTGGACAGGATCTCCTCGAGCTTGCCGGCTTCCTCGCGCAGGTTCTTCAGCTCCTGCTCGATCTTGATGAACTCCAGTCGCGCCAACTGGCGCAGGCGGATTTCCAGGATGTCCTCGGCCTGGCGCTCGCTGAGCTTGAAGCGCTCGATCAGCGCGGGTTTCGGTTCGTCCGAGTGGCGGATGAGCGCGATGACCTCGTCGATGTGCAGCAGGATCTCGTGCCGGCCTTCCAGGATGTGGATGCGGTCGCGCACCTTGTCCAGGCGATGCTGCGTGCGGCGCGTCACCGTGTTCAGGCGGAAGCCGATCCATTCGGTGAGGATCTTGCGCAGGGTCTTCTGGGTCGGGCGGCCGTCGTCGCCGACCATGGTCATGTTCAGCGGGGCCGTCGTCTCCAGGCTGGTCTGCGCCAGCAGCGTGTTGATGAAGTCCTGCTGGTCGACGGTGCGGCTCTTGGGCTCGAAGACCAGGCGCACCGGCGCGTCCTTGTTGGATTCGTCGCGGGCCTTGTCCAGCACCGCGAGCACCGACGCCTTGAGCTGCAGCTGCTCCGCCGTCAGCGTCTTCTTGCCGGTCTTGACCTTGGGGTTGGTCAGTTCCTCGATCTCCTCGAGCACCTTGGCCGTGCTGACGCCTTGCGGCAGCTCGGTCACGACCAGCTGCCACTGGCCGCGGGCGAGGTCCTCGATCTTCCAGCGCGCGCGCACCTTCAGGCTGCCGCGACCGGTGCTGTAGGCCGCGCGGATCTCGTCCGCCGAGCTGATCAGCTGGCCGCCGCCCGGATAGTCCGGGCCCTTGATCGCGCTGAAGAGTTCGTCGTCGCCGGCATCGGGGCGCTTGAGCAGCAGCACCGCCGCCTCGGCGACCTCGCGCAGGTTGTGGCTCGGGATCTCGGTGGCCATGCCCACGGCAATGCCCGAGGCGCCGTTCAGCAGCACGAACGGCAGCCGCGCCGGCAGTTCGCGGGGCTCGCTCTCGGAGCCGTCGTAATTGGGCTGGAAGTCGACCGTGCCCTGGTCCAGTTCGTCCAGCAGCAGCCGGGAATAGGCCGACAGGCGCGCTTCCGTGTAGCGCATCGCGGCGGCGTTGTCGCCGTCGCGGCTGCCGAAGTTGCCCTGGCCGTCGACCAGCGGGTAGCGCTGGCTGAAGTCCTGCGCCATGCGCACCATCGCGTCGTACGCGGCCTGGTCGCCGTGCGGGTGGTACTTGCCGAGCACCTCGCCGACCACGCGCGCGCTCTTGACCGCCTTGGCGCCGGTCGTGCCGGTGAAGCCCAGGCCCAGCCGCTCCATCGTGAACAGGATGCGGCGCTGCACCGGCTTCTGGCCGTCGCTGTAGGACGGCAGCGCGCGGCCCTTCACCACCGACAGCGCGTATTCCAGGTAGGCCTGCTGCGCGTACTGCGCCAGCGTCAGCGCGTCGCCCGACGGGGACTGCCCGCCCGGGCCGCCGGCGCCGTTCGGGTTTTCGAAATCAAAGGTCTCTTGGGTCATCTCTCTCATGCCGGCCTGCGCCGGTCGTTCGGATCCGCTTGCGAATGTCTTGGGGAAGGTGGCCGCGGCCGCTCATTCGAGCGGCGCCGCGATCATCGTCAATTGCCTGGCCCGGCTGCCGAGGCTGCGCTGCAGCAGCGCCCAGTACAGCTCCAGCACCAGATGGACGTGGGCCTGTGTCTCGTCGATGTCGGGCATGTGCCCGCCTGCGCGCCGCACCGCGCCCTCGCCGGCGTTCCAGGCGGCCAGCGCCGCGTCGAGGCGCCCGAAGCGCCGCGTCAGGTCCGCCAGCATCCGCGCGCCGATCAGCACGTTGATGCGCGGATCCTGCAGGTAGCCGGCGCGCCGCAGTTCGTCCGGCGTCGCGTAGCGCTGCGCCGTGGCGGCGGTGATCTGCATCAGGCCGGTCGCGCCGCGCGGCGACACCGCGTCGGGCCTGAAGCCGGACTCGACCGCGATGATCGCCTTCAACAGCTCCGCGTCGATGCCGGTGGCTGCCGCCGCCTCGCGCAGATACGGCTGCACCGCCTTCGCCTCGGGCGCGATGTCCAGCCAGGTCAGCATGCGCTGGCCGTGGTCCGTCTTGCCCGGCACCCGCCGGATGCCGCTCAGCGGCGACATCACCGGCTGGAAGCGGTTGTCCACCTGCACCGGCGCGAAATGCGCGATGCCGTCCGCGTCCACGTAGCCCCACAGCTCGGCGTGCGCCGGCGAGAGCTTGGCCGCGAAAGCCATGGCGATGCTCATCGCGAGCCGCTGGCGCAGCCCGGGTCCGCGCGACGGCGAGCGGCCGTGACTCATGCCGCCTCCAGCCCCCGCGCGGCGCGCGCTTCGTACTCCCGCAGGAGCAGCGACATCACGATCAGGTCGTCATAGCCCTCGCCCATCACGCCGTCGGCATCGGGCAGGGGCTCGGCCCGCACGCATTCGCGCAGCCGGCCTTCCTCGACATAGCCCTCGCTGCGGTACAGCGACTGCGCCCGCGTGTTGCGGCCCTTCACGTCCAGCCAGAAGCGATGCGCGCCGAGCTGCGTGAACGCCATCTTCTTGAGCAGCCGCACGCACAGGCGGCCGACGCCCTGCCCCTTCGGGCCGAGCACGATGCGCTTGAGCTCCACCGAGCGGTTGGGATTGCGGCAGCCCTGCAGGATCACGAAGCCGGCGCGTTCCGCGTCCAGTTCGACGATGAAATGGCGCGCATCCGGGAACCGGACGGCGCCCTCATGCTGCGTGCGCTCCCACGGCGTGATGAAGGGCCGGTTGCCCGCGTCCTGCTCCACGCCCACGACGAAGTCCAGGTCGGACAGCATCGTGGGTCGGAGGGTGACGCGGTGTTCCAGCATGGCGCGGTCCGGGATTCAGACGTCGACTTCGATGGAGTCGCCATGCAACTCCATCAGCTCGCGACGCGCGGCCGCCTCGCCCTTGCCCATCAGCTTGTTGATGGCGCCCTCGGTGTCGCCGAAGTCCAGTTCGCCGTACTGCACCTGCAGCAGGCGGCGCGTCTCCGGGTTCAGCGTCGTGTCCCAGAGCTGCTCGGCGTTCATCTCGCCCAGGCCCTTGAAGCGGCTGATGCTCCAGCTGCCTTCGCGCGCGCCTTCCTTGCGCAGCTTGTCGAGGATGGCGGTCTGCTCGCCCTCGTCCAGCGCATAGAGCTTGGCCGCGGGCTTCTTGCCCCGCGCCGGCGCGTCCACGCGGAACAGCGGCGGCCGCGCCACGTACACGTGGCCGGTGGCGATCAGCTTGGGGAAGTGGCGGAAGAACAGCGTCAGCAGCAGCACCTGGATGTGGGCGCCGTCGACGTCCGCGTCAGAGAGGATGCAGATCTTCCCGTAACGCAGGCCGGACAGGTCCGGCTCGTCGTTCTTGCCGTGCGGGTCGACGCCGATGGCCACCGAGATGTCGTGGATCTCGTTGTTGGCGAACAGCCGGTCGCGCTCGACCTCCCAGGCGTTCAGCACCTTGCCGCGCAGCGGCAGGATGGCCTGCGTCTCCTTGTCGCGGCCCAGCTTGGCGGAGCCGCCGGCGGAGTCGCCCTCGACCAGGAAGAGCTCGTTGTGCAGCAGGTCGGTGCTTTCGCAGTCGGTCAGCTTGCCGGGCAGCACGGCCACGCCGGAGCTCTTGCGCTTCTCGACCTTCTGCGCCGCGCGCTGGCGCGTCTGCGCCTGCTTGATGACGAGCTCGGCCAGCTTCTTGCCGTGCTCGACGTGCTGGTTCAGCCACAGCTCCAGCGCCGGCTTCACGAAGGCCGACACCAGGCGCAGCGCGTCGCGCGAGTTCAGCCGCTCCTTGGTCTGGCCCTGGAACTGCGGGTCCAGCACCTTGGCCGACAGCACGAAGCTGGCACGCGAGAACACGTCCTCGGCCATCAGTTTCACGCCCTTGGGCGCGAGGGCGTGCATCTCGATGAAGCCCTTGATGGCGCCGAACAGGCCGTCCTTCAGGCCGGACTCGTGCGTGCCGCCGGCCACCGTCGGGATCAGGTTCACGTAGCTCTCGCGCATGACCTGACCCTCCTCGGTGAAGGCCACGCACCAGCTGGCGCCTTCGCCCTCGGCGAAGTTCTCGCTCTCGGAGGCGGTCGCGAACTGCTCGCCCTCGAACAGCGGGATCAGCGGGTCGGCCGGCAGCGCCTGCATCAGGTAGTCGCGCAGGCCGCCCTTGTAGGTCCAGGTCTGCGTCTCGCCGGTCTTCTCCTGCGTCAGCGTCACCGTGACGCCGGGCATCAGCACGGCCTTGGAGCGCAGCAGGTGCACCAGCTCGCCCTTGGGCAGGTCGGCGCTCTCGAAGTACTTGCCGTCGGGCCAGACGCGCACCGTCGTGCCCTGCTTGCGGTCGCCCGCCTTGGGCTCGGCCTTGCGCGTGGCCACCGGCTCGATGACGTCGCCGCCGGCGAAGGCCAGCGTCGCGACATGCCCGTCGCGGTAGACCGTCACCTGCAGCCGCTTGGCCAGCGCGTTGGTCACCGACACGCCCACGCCGTGCAGGCCGCCGGAGAAGCTGTAGGCGCCGCCCGAGCCCTTGTCGAACTTGCCGCCGGCGTGCAGCCGGGTGAAGACGATCTCCACGACCGGCACGCCCTCTTCGGGATGCAGGCCGTAGGGAATGCCGCGGCCGTCGTCCTCGATGGTGATCGAGCCGTCGGTGTGCTGGATGACGGCGATGCGCTTGCCGTGACCGGCCAGCGCCTCGTCGGCCGCGTTGTCGATCACCTCCTGGATGACGTGCAGGGGGTTGTCGGTGCGGGTGTACATGCCCGGGCGCTGCTTGACGGGCTCGAGTCCCTTGAGGACGCGGATCGAGCCTTCGCCGTAGCTGCCCGGGCTGCTGCCGGAGGAAGTGACTGCTTTGGTTGCCATGGGGCGGGATTCTATGCAGCGTCGGCGACGCTCCCGGACGCCTGCCGGCACGGGTCGCTCCCATGGGGGTTTCCCCTCGGCGCGGCCCCCCTGTGGAGGGCCTGCGCGCGCATGCCGCACGACGCCTCCCCTCCCGCACGTCCCGTTACCGACGCAGCACCGACGGCACGGGCTGTCTCTTATACACATCTCGAGCCCACGAGACCCTAAGACATCGCGTATGCC
>CAMPJJ010000079.1 GCA_946886855.1 uncultured Roseateles sp.
CTCCTCGCATGAGCACCCTCCCCACTCCCGCCCAGGCCCTGTTCGAAGAAGGCCAGGCGCCCGTCGTGCTGCCGGTCGTCGACCACTACTGCGGCGTCGAGGCGCGCATGATCAAGAGCCTGGAGCTGCAGGTGCGGATGGGGCCGGTCTTCGACATCACGCTGGACTGCGAGGACGGCGCGCCCGTCGGCGGCGAGGCCGAGCACATGCTGCTGGTGCTGCACCTGCTGAACGGCCCGCTGAACGCGCACGGACGCGTCGGCGTGCGGGTGCATCCGTTCCGGCATCCGGCCTTCGAAGCCGACGTCGAAGCGGTGATCGCCGGCGGCGGCGAGAAGCTCGCCTTCCTGATGATCCCGAAGCCCGAAGGCATCGAGGACCTGGGGCGCGCGATCGCCTTCATCGACGACTGCCTGAAGCGCCACGCGATCAGGAAGCCGCTGCCGCTGCACACGCTGATCGAGACCCACGGCGCCTTGCGCGACGTGATGGCCATCGCCGCGCATCCGCGCATCGAGTCGCTGTCGTTCGGCCTGATGGACTTCGTCTCCGCGCATCGCGGCGCGATCCCGCGCTCGGCGCTGACGGTCGACGGCCAGTTCGCGCACCCGCTGGTGCAGCGCGCGAAGCTGGCGATCGCGGCCGCGGCGCACGCCTATGCCAAGACGCCGTCGCACTGCGTCGTCACCGAGTTCAAGAGCGAGCGCGCGATCCAGTCCGCCGCCGAGCGCGCCGCGCGCGAATTCGGCTACACCCGGATGTGGAGCATCCACCCCCACCAGATCCAGCCCATCATCGACGCCTTCTCGCCCAGCGTCGCCGAGATCGACGAGGCCATCGACATCCTGCGCGCCGCGCAGGCCGCGACGTGGGCGCCGATCCAACACCGCGACATGCTCCACGACCGCGCCAGTTACCGACTGTTCTGGCACCTGCTGCAGCGCGCCCACGCCACCGGCCAGCACCTCCCGACAGAGGTGGAACAGGCCTGGTTCGCACCGCGCCCATCGCCCCTGTGACCCGGTGAAGACCCTAGCGCCGTTCAACGGTTTGACACATTAAAACGCCGCTTCAGGGGACGCGCCCGCAGTCACAATCGCTCATCGACCAACCCCGGCGCTTCGCTTTTCGGACCGTTGCTTCGGCCGTTGCTTCGGCTGGTGATTCAAGGCCCTTCAGGGGCCCGAGGTCCCCCAGGTCTCCCAGGTCCCACCTTCACGCCCTCCTCATGCGACTTACCGCCCTCCTCCTCTCCGGCGCCGCTGCCGCCGCGCTCACGCTGACCACCGGCATCGCCGCCGCCCAGCCCGCCGCCACCGCGGACACTGCCAAGCCCGCGCCGGCCAAGACGGCCAAGACGGCCAAACCCGCGCCGGCGAAGAGCAGCACGGCCAAGAAGCCCGTCGTCAAGGCGCCGCCGCCGCCGCTGCCCGAAGCGAACGAGGAACAACTGGCCGCCGCCAAGCGCGCCTACCTCGGCCTGTACGAGTGCGAGTTCAAGCAGTCGATCACGATCGAACCGAACACCAAGGACGTCGGCTACATCAACGTGGCCTTCAAGAAGGACACCTTCGTGATGAAGCCCGTGCTGTCGACCACCGGCGCCCTGCGTCTGGAAGACGTCACCGGCCGCACGCTGATGGTCCAGATCGCCAACAAGTCGATGCTGCTGGACGTGAAGGCCGGCCAGCGCCTGGTCGACGAATGCGTCCATCCGGAACAGCGCGCCGCGATCGAAGCCGCGCGCTCGGCGTCGGCCCCCGCCGGCGGGGGCCTGGGGATCACCCCCAGCGCGCAGTAAGCACCGCGCCTCGCGGGACGGAGCCGCCTCTCGAGGCGGCTTTTTCTTGCCCGCCACCCGCTTCTATCCATACCGTGACAGTGGGACTTGGGGCGCCGACGCTGGCTTTCATGGACCGAAAGTACGTACAATTCATGCATACTTTCTGGTTCATACCCACGGTGCGCTGACGCACTGAAGGGTCATGAAGCCGCCAGAACCGTCGACCCTCCCCCGAGGAGGGCCAGGATCGCCAGGAGCCCGCATGGAAGCCACCGTCGCCGAACGAGGTCAGATCACCTTGCCCAAGGCCGTCCGTGACGCGCTGGGGCTGACCAAGGGCACCACGCTCAAGGTCGAGCTCGACGGCGCGCGCATCATCCTGCGCAAGAACGTGGACGACGCCATCTCCCGCGCCCGCGGCCGCTTCAAGCTGCCCGAAGGCACCGCTACCGACGACGTCATGCGCGAGCTCCGCGGCCGTGCGCCGGACGAGTCCACCGACGCCTGACCCGATGATCGCCGTCGACAGCTCCGTCCTCATCGACCTCCTGGGCGACGCGCCCGGCGCGGACGCGGCCGAGGCCGCGCTGCGCCTGGCGCTGTCCAGCGGTCCGGTGGTGCTGTGCGACGTGGTGCTGTCCGAGGTGACCGCCGGCCTGGGCCACGGCTCGGAGGTGATGGACGCGCTGGAGGAGATGGGCCTGAGCTTCCTGGCCATCGACCAGCGCGCCGCGATCCGCGCCGGCGAGATGCAACGCAAGTTCAAGCAACGGCTGGCCGGCAAGGGGGCGGACGCCGCCCCGTCCCGTGCCATGCCGGACTTCCTGGTGGGCGCGCACGCGATGCTGCAGTGCGACGGCCTGATCACCCGCGACCAGGGATTCTTCCGAGACTATTTCAAGGGCCTCAAGGTCATCGTGCCCAGCGCACCGTGACCGACGACAGACCCGTTTTCACGACCCAAGCAAAGACCACAGAGACTGGAGTTCGCATGCTGCAAGCCTACCGCCAACACGAAGCCGAACGCGCCGCGCTCGGCATCCCGCCGCTGCCGCTCGACGCCAAGCAGGTGGCCGAGCTGATCGAACTGATCAAGACGCCGCCCGCCGGTGAAGACGCCTTCCTGCTGGACCTGTTGACGCACCGCGTGCCCCCGGGCGTGGACGACGCCGCCAAGGTCAAGGCCAGCTTCCTGGCCGCCGTCGCGCACGGCGACCTGCAGGTGGCCCTGATCTCCAAGTCCAAGGCCACCGAGCTGCTGGGCACCATGGTCGGCGGCTACAACGTGCATCCGCTGATCGAGCTGCTGGACGACGCCGAAGTCGCCGGCGTCGCCGCCGAGGGCCTGAAGAAGACCCTGCTGATGTTCGACTACTTCAACGACGTCGCGACCAAGGCCAAGGCGGGCAACGCCAAGGCCAAGGAAGTGATGCAGAGCTGGGCCGACGCGGAGTGGTTCACCTCGCGCCCCGAAGTGGACAGGAAGATCACCGTCACCGTCTTCAAGGTGCCCGGCGAGACCAACACCGACGACCTGTCGCCGGCCCCGGACGCCTGGAGCCGCCCGGACATCCCGCTGCACTACCTGGCGATGCTGAAGAACACGCGTCCCGACGCGGCCTTCAAGCCCGAGGAAGACGGCAAGCGCGGTCCGATGCAGTTCATCGACGACCTGAAGAAGAAGGGCCACGTCGTGGCCTACGTCGGCGACGTCGTCGGCACCGGCTCGTCGCGCAAGTCGGCGACCAACTCGGTGATCTGGGCCACGGGCCAGGACATCCCCTTCGTCCCGAACAAGCGCTTCGGCGGCGTGACGCTGGGCGGCAAGATCGCGCCGATCTTCTTCAACACGCAGGAAGACTCGGGCTCGCTGCCGATCGAGGTCGACGTCAGCAAGCTGGAGATGGGCGACGTCATCGACGTGCTGCCCTACGACGGCAAGCTGGTGAAGAACGGCGAGACGGTGGCCGAGTTCAAGCTCAAGAGCGACGTGCTGTTCGACGAAGTGCGCGCCGGCGGCCGGATCAACCTGATCATCGGCCGCTCGCTGACCGCCAAGGCGCGTGAGTTCCTGGGCCTGCCCGCGTCGACGCTGTTCCGCCTGCCGCAGGCCCCGGCAGAAACGAAGGCCGGCTTCACCCTGGCGCAGAAGATGGTCGGCCGCGCGGTCGGCCTGCCGGAAGGCCAGGGCGTGCGCCCGGGCACCTACTGCGAACCCAAGATGACCACCGTCGGTTCGCAGGACACGACCGGCCCGATGACCCGCGACGAGCTGAAGGACCTGGCCTGCCTGGGCTTCTCGGCCGACCTGGTGATGCAGTCCTTCTGCCACACGGCCGCCTACCCGAAGCCGGTGGACGTGAAGACGCACCGCGAGCTGCCCGCCTTCATCTCCAACCGCGGCGGCGTCTCGCTGCGTCCGGGCGACGGCGTGATCCACAGCTGGCTGAACCGCCTGCTGCTGCCTGACACCGTCGGCACCGGCGGCGACTCGCACACGCGTTTCCCGATCGGCATTTCGTTCCCGGCGGGTTCAGGCCTGGTCGCCTTCGGCGCG
Organism: uncultured Roseateles sp.; assembly: GCA_946886855.1. Next base: position 4,341 of record CAMPJJ010000079.1, read on the forward strand.
GCCACCGGCGTGATGCCGCTGGACATGCCGGAATCGGTGCTGGTGCGCTTCAAGGGTGAGATGCAGCCGGGCGTGACGCTGCGCGACCTGGTGCACGCGATCCCGCTGTACGCGCTCAAGGCCGGTCTGTTGACCGTCGCCAAGGCCGGCAAGAAGAACATCTTCTCGGGCCGCATCCTCGAGATCGAAGGTCTGCCCGACCTGAAGGTCGAGCAGGCGTTCGAACTGTCCGACGCGTCCGCCGAGCGCTCCGCCGCCGGCTGCACGATCAAGCTGAATCCGGCGCCGATCAAGGAGTACCTGAGCTCCAACGTCGTCCTGATGAAGAACATGATCGCCGACGGCTACGCCGACGCGAAGACGCTGCAGCGCCGCATCGAGAAGGTCGAAGCCTGGCTGGCCAAGCCCGACCTGCTGGAAGCGGACAAGGACGCCGAATACGCGGCCGTGATCGAGATCGACCTGGCCGACATCACCGAGCCGATCGTCTGCTGCCCGAACGATCCGGACGACGCGAAGGTGCTGTCCGAAGTCGCCGGCACCAAGATCGACGAGGCCTTCATCGGCTCGTGCATGACCAACATCGGTCACTTCCGCGCGGCGGCCAAGCTGCTGGGCGGCCAGCGCGACATCCCGGTCAAGCTGTGGGTCGCGCCGCCGACCAAGATGGACCAGAGCGAGCTGATCAAGGAAGGCCACTACGCCGCCTTCGGCACCGCCGGTGCGCGCACCGAGATGCCGGGCTGCTCGCTGTGCATGGGCAACCAGGCGCAGGTCCGCGAGGGCGCGACGGTGATCTCCACCTCCACGCGCAACTTCCCCAACCGTCTGGGCAAGAACACCAACGTGTTCCTGGGCTCGGCGGAACTGGCCGCGATCGCCTCGCGTCTGGGCCGCCTGCCGACCAAGGAGGAGTACCTCAAGGAGATGGGCGTCATCGACGCGGACAAGGCCAGCGTCTACCGCTACATGAACTTCGACCAGATCGAGGAATACGCGGAAACGGCGAAGTCGGTGGCGTGATGCCAGGGGCGGCTTGAGGGCCGCCCCAAAGAACAAGGGCCCGGAGGTGCGAACCTCCGGGCCCTTTGCATTGGCGACTGCGATGTCGCCGCGGCGCGGGCCTTGCGCCCGAACCTCAATGTTCAGCCGCCGATGACGTCGCAGGCGACGCGCGCCCCGCCACCGCCCAGCGGCGCGGGATGGTCGGAGTGGTTGTCTCCGCCCATGTGGACCATCAGCGCGTGGTCCCTCACCTCGTCGATCTTCTTCAGACGCGGCGACAGCACCGGGTTGGTCGATCCAAGCTCCTTGCGGGGGAACGGGAGAGAGGTCAACGGGACAGTGGGAACCGGCGGCTTACCAGTTGCCCTTGGCCACGTACTTGTTGCCGTTGGCCTGGAAGCGCGCGATGGCGTCCTTGAGTTCCGTGTGCTGCTCGCAGGACGACTTGCACTCGGCGGCCAGCGACGCGAGGCGGGCCTGCGCCTTGGGCAGGTCGCCCTTCATCAGGGAGAGCTCGCCGGAGTACTCCAGCGCGTTGCGGTGATGCGGGTCGATGCGCAGCGCCTCGTCGTAGTAGCGCTCCGACGCGGCCAGATCCGGATTGCCGGCCTTGCGCGACACGTAGCCCATCAGGTTGTTCCAATCGGCGCTGCGGCGGTCGTCGACGCGCTTGAGTTCGTCGCGCGCCGCTTCCCACTGACGCGCCTCGATCAGTTGGCGCGCGGTGGCCAGGCGGTTCGCCGCCGGCGCCGGCACGGCCGCTGGCGGCGGCGACATGTCGGCCGCTTGCGCGGCATGCAGAGAACCGGCCAGCGCGCCGACAGCGGCGACCAGGGACAGCAGCTTCATCGTCTTCATGTGTTGCTCCTCGAGCTTGGTGCAGGACATCCTGCTCCTGGACTTACGGGTTGTCGATGACGGCGGACGCACCGGCTTCGAAAAATCGATGTCGCGGTTCGCCGCGGCGACTCCTCCGGCTTTGAGGCAGGCCTTGAGCCGATCCAGGCCCCGGCTCGACCGCGTGCTCGTCCTCCTGGCGCCGCGCGCGCAGCAGGTCGATCGCCTTGTCGCGGACGATGTTGATCATCCAGGTCATCGGCGTGCCGGCCTCGGGACGATAGGACTGCGCGTGATGCCAGATGCTCATGTAGGCCTCCCGGAGGTTGTCCTCCGCGCGCCTGTTCATGCCTCCACATACGCGTCGACCTTGATCTCTATCGGGCACTGCGCTTCGAATCGCGCGCGTCCGTTGGGCGCGACGACATTCACCCGCGTGCATCCGGGCTCGCTGAAGGCAAGGCTGCCGGAGTCGGTCGGAAACGTTGGGACGGCTTGTGTCAACGCCTCGAAGAGGCCAAGCAGCAGCGAGGTTTTTCCTGTCCCGTTGATGCCCGCAATGACCGACATGCCGCGCGCGAATCCAACGGCCAGATGCTCATGTCCGCGATAGTTATTCAGCTCGATGCGTTGGATATACATGTGCGGCGCCCCTTTCACCGGTCTTCCCACGAGCCGGCACAGCCGCCGAGCAGTGCTCAGAGCCCTCGCACCATCTCCACGTGCGCGATCCCGGCTTCCTCGAACACCGGACCGCGGCGCACGAATCCCGCGCGCGTGTAGAAGCCCTCGGCACTCAGCTGCGCGTGCAGCAGCACCTCGCGGTAGCCCTGCTCGCGGCCGGCCTGCATGAGCGCATCCAGCACCTGGCGGCCGACCCGGCTGCCGCGCATCGGCGACAGCACCGCCATGCGGCCGATCTTGGCAACACCTGGCACGTGCTCCAGCAGCCGGCCCGTGGCCAGCGGCCGGCCCAGCCGGTTGTAAGCCACCGCATGCGTGCAGCTCTCGTCGGCGGCGTCCCATTCCATCTCGGCGGGGATCTTCTGTTCCTCGACGAAGACCGCCTGCCGGATGCGGTGCGCGTCCTCGCCCACCGTCGCCCAGTTGCCCACGCGCGCCTCGGTCATCGCCTCGCCGCGCTCGAAACCCAGCAGCAGATCGCGCAAGGCCTGCGGCACGGCCTTGGGCACGCGCGCGGCGGGATCGGCGAAGACATAGACCAGCTCGCCGTGCACCAGGCACTCGTCGCCACGGAACACCGCGCAGCTCACCGTCAGCGAGCTCGTGCCGACACGATCGGTGCGCACGCCGATGTCGAGCAGCTCGTCGTAATGGGCCGAGCCGAGGTATTCGATCGTCGACTTGCGGACGAAGAGATCGCCCCCCAGCGCCTGCATCGTCGGCGCATACGGCAGCGCCAGCGCGCGCCAGTAGCCGCCGACCGCCGTGTCGAAGTAGGTCAGGTAATGGCCGTTGAAGACGATCTGCTGCGCGTCGATCTCGGCCCAGCGCACGCGCAGGCGTTCGAAGAAGCGGAAACGGTCGCGGCTCATGCCGACGGCGGTGGCGGTGGTGCTCATGCGGAAGCCTGGGGCGATGTCGAAGAAGTCGAAGGCGTTGCGGCGGCGAAAGGCGCCGGCAGACCGAAGGCCGTCCTCAGCGCGTCGGCGCAGGCATCCAGCGCCTGCTCGGCCTCCGGAATGCTACGACCCATCTTGATGAAGTCGTGGGTCACGCCGCGGTACAGCTCCAGCCGGACCTCGTTGCCGTTGGCGCGCAGCAGGTCGGCGTAGGCGATGCCTTCGTCGATCAGCGGGTCGGCCTCGGCCAGGATGAGGGTCGCGGGCGCCAGGCCCTCGTGGTCCTCGGCCTGCAGCGGGGCGAAGCGCCAGTCGTCGCGCTGCGCCGTCGGGATGTACTGGTTGAAGAACCACGCGATCGTGTCGGCGTCCAGCAGATGGCCTTTGGCGAAGCGGCGGTGCGAATCGGTGTCCGCATGGGCGGTCGCGCCGGGCGTGATCAGCAGCTGCATCACCAACGACAGGCCCAGTTGCCCGCGGATGTCGCGCGCATGCAGCGCCGTCACCGCGGCCAGCGTGCCGCCGGCGCTGTCGCCGCCGACGGCGATGCGCGCGCGGTCCAGGCCCAGGTCCGGGGCCGCAGTCGCCAGCCAGTCGAGCGCGGCCCAGCAGTCGTCGACGGCCGCGGGGAACGGATGGTCCGGCGCCAGGCGGTAATCGACCGCGATCACCGCCGAGCCCGTGCGCAAGGCCAGCTGGCGGCACAGGCTGTCATGGGTCTCGAGGCTGCCGATGACGAAGCCGCCGCCGTGGAAATACAGCAGCACCGGCAGCCCGCGCGCGTCCCGCGCGGCGGCGTCCTCGCGCGTGAGCGGCGCGTAAAGCCGCGCGGCGATGTCGCCGGCGGGACCGGGGAGGGCCAGATTCTCGATGCGCGGCAGCGGCGCCCGCGGCAGGTCCAGGATCTCGGCGCCCATGAGGTAGGCGATGCGGGCCTGCTTGGGCGTGAGGCTGTGGAACGAGGGGCGGTTGGCGCGGTGGATGCGCTCGAGCACCGCGGCCATCCGCGGTGTCAACAAGGTGCTACTCAACGGGAACTCCAGGACGTAGGCTCGGCTGCTGCCAAGCCGCAATCGCGGGATTCTCCCAGACCCCGCGGGCGCGCGCCGGCACGCCCCGCCATCACCTGCCCAAGGACTTCGCCCATGGCCCTGATCCAGTACCTCACCCACATCCACCTGGAAGCCGGCGCGCGTCGGCTGATCGGCGCGGAATGCGAACGCGCCGGCATCGCCCGGCCGCTGATCGTCACCGACAAGGGCGTGCGCGCGGCCGGCGTGCTGGACCTGGTCCTCGAGGCCTGGGCCGCGTCGCCCATCGCCGCGACCGCCCTGCCCATCTACGACGGCACGCCGCCCAACCCCACAGAGGCCGCGGTGCGCGAAGCCGTCGAGCAATTCCACGCCCACGGCTGCGACGGGCTGATCGCCGTCGGCGGCGGCTCGAGCATCGACCTGGCCAAGGGCGTCGCGATCGCCGCGACGCACGACGGCCCGCTGACGCAGTACGCCACCATCCTCGGCGGCGCCGGCAACATCACGGCCAGGGCCGTGCCGCTGATCGCCGTGCCGACCACGGCGGGCACCGGCTCCGAGGTCGCGCGCGGCGCCATCATCATCGTGGACGACGGCCGCAAGCTCGGCTTCCACAACGGGGCACTGATGCCCAAGTCGGCCGTCTGCGATCCCGAGCTGACGCGCAAGCTGCCGGCCCTGCTGACGGCGGCGACCGGCATGGACGCGATCGCGCATTGCATGGAGACCTTCATGTCCGCGGCCTTCAATCCGCCGGCCGACGGCATCGCGCTCGAAGGCCTGCGACGCGGCTGGCGCCAGATCGAGCGCGCCACCACGCATCCCGACGACCTCGACGCCCGCCTGGACATGATGGCCGCGAGCACGATGGGCGCGCTCGCCTTCCAGAAGGGGCTGGGCTGCGTGCATTCGCTGAGCCACGCGCTCGGCGGGCTGATGCCGACCCTGCACCACGGCACCTTGAACGCGGTCTTCCTGCCGGCGGTCATCCGCTTCAACGGGATGCACGACTCGATGCGCCGCGACGACAAGATCGCCCGCATGGGCCATGCGATGAACCTGCAGGAGGGCACCCCGGCCGACGAGCTCGCCGGCGCGGTCAAGGCGATGAACCAGCGCCTGGGACTGCCCGCCGGGTTGGGCGAGATGGGCGTGACGGTGGATCTCCACGAGCAGATCGTCGATCGCGCGCTGCACGACCACACCCACAAGACCAATCCGCGCGAGGCCTCGGCGAGCGACTACCGGAAGATGCTGGACGAGTCGATGTGAGTCCGGCCCCTGCCCTTCGGGACCCTCGGTACCTTGGGGACCCTCGGGCAGTTCTTTGACAAAAAACCTACCAACTAGTAGAGTGCAGCCTCATTCCACCGATGAGGCCCCATGACCGTCGAGCTCTCCCCCAAGGCCGCCGAGATCGTCGCGCACACGCGATCGCTGCTGGTCGCGGGCGGCTACAACAGCTTCAGCTACGCCGACCTGGCCGAGCGTGTCAGCATCACCAAGGCCAGCATCCACCACCACTTCCCGAGCAAGGCGGTGCTGGTCCGGACCGTCGTGACGCTGTACCGCGAGGAAGCCAGGAACGGCCTGGCCGGCCTGTCACGGCAGCTCGACGACCCTTTGTCCGAGCTCAACGCCTACGCCGATTACTGGTCGGCCTGCATCCGCAGCGGCGAGCACCCGTTCTGCATCTGCGCGATGCTCGCCACGGAGTTGCCGACCATCCCGGACGAGGTCGCCACCGAGGTCCGCGGGCACTTCCACGACCTGAACGCGTGGCTCGCGTCCGTGCTCAAGCGCGGCGCGGCCGCCGGACAGTTCCACCTGCCCAACAACCCGGCGATCTCGGCACGCGCCTTCATGGCGGTCGTGCACGGCGCCATGCTGATGGCCCGCGCGCTGGACGACCCGAAGTCCTTCGCCACCATCGTGCAGCCGGCCATCCTCAAGCTGACCCAACCCGCCTGATTCCTTGCCTGATACCCGACCGTCCGAGGCGGCACACGCCGCCCTTCTTTTTGCCCACCAACCCTACCAACTAGTAGGTCGTATTTTCATCCGAGGTTCACCATGCCGCATCCCTTGTCGACGCTCGGCGTCATCCACACCGTCATCAGTCTCGTGCCCGTCGTGGCGGGCCTCTACGGCTTCGCCCGCTTCCGCCGCATCGACGCCGCCACGCGATCCGGCCAGGTCTACCTGGCCGGCCTGGCCGTCTCGGTCTTCACCTCGTTCGGGCTCTCCAGCGTCGTCGGCGTGAATCCCGGCCACGTGCTGGGCGTGCTGGCCCTGCTGGCGGCCTTCGGCGGTGCGTGGATCGCGCCGCGGCTGGCGTTCTTCGGCGGTCTGCGTCCGCACCTGCAGACCTTCGGCCTCTCGTTCAGCTTCTTCCTGCTGATGGTCCCGGGCATCAACGAGACGCTCAGCCGCCTGCCCGCCGCGCATCCGCTGGCGACGGGCCCGGAGGATCCGGTGGTGAAGACCGCGCTGCTGGGCTGGGTGCTGATCTTCCTCGTCGGGTTCACGCTGCAGAGCCTCGCGATCCGCGCCGAAAACCGCGCCGAAAACCGCGCCGAAAACCGCGCCGAGAAGCGCGCCGAGCACCGCACGAAGGTCCGCGGCTGAGTCGCCTCGTCAGCGGCCGGCGGCGATCGCCGGCTCGCTGAAGGTCTTCAGCGATCCTCCGGCGCCTTGCCCGTCGTCTTCACGGCGCGCAGGAAGTCGAAGTCGACGCCCTGGTCGGCCTGCGTGACCGTCTGCAGGAACAGCTTGCGGTAACCGCGCTCCGCGGTCGGCTCGACGACCGGGTGCTCCGCGGCCCGCCGCGCGAGCTCCTCCTCGGAGACGAGCAGCGCGATCTCCCGCTGCTTCACGCTCAGCCGGATGCGATCGCCGCTGCGCACGTGGGCCAGCGGGCCGCCCACGGCCGCCTCGGGCGTCACGTGCAGCACGATGGTGCCGAAGGCCGTGCCGCTCATGCGGCCGTCGGACACGCGCACGATGTCCTTCACCCCGGCCCGCGCCAGCTTGCGCGGGATCGGGATGTAGCCTGCCTCGGGCATGCCGGGCGCGCCCTTGGGGCCGATGTTCTTGAGCACCAGGATGTCGTCGGCGGTCACGTCGAGCTCGTCGCTGTCGATGCGCGCGGCCAGGTCCGCGCTGTTCTCGAAGACGACCGCCCGGCCCTCGTGCTCCATCAGCGTCGGATCCGCCGCCGACTGCTTGATGATCGCGCCGCCCGGCGCCAGATTCCCGCGCAGCACGGCCAGGCCGCCCTGCGGATAGACCGGCCGGTCGAACGGACGCACCACGTCCTGCGCGAAGCCTTCACCGGCGCGCTCGATCTCCTCGCCCAGCGTCCGCCCGGTGACCGTCAGCGCCTCCAGGCGCAGCAGCGGCTTGAGCTCGCGCAGCAGCGTCGCCATGCCGCCCGCGTGGTGGAAGTCCTCCATGTAGTGCTGACCCGACGGCTTGAGGTCGAGCAGCACCGGCGTCTCGCGCCCCAGGCGGTCGAGCCCGGCGAGGTCGATGTCGATGCCCATGCGGCCCGCGATCGCGGTCAGGTGCACGATGCCGTTGGTCGAGCCGCCGATCGCGAGCAGCACGCGCAGCGCATTCTCGAACGCGGCCGGCGTGAGGATCTTGTCGATCGTCAGCCCGTTGCGGGCGAGCGCCACCGCCTGCGCGCCGGTCTGCTCGGCGATGCGGATGCGGTCCGCCGTGACGGCCGGCGGCGACGCGCCGCCCGGCACCGTCATGCCGAGCGCTTCCGCCACGCAGGCCATGGTGCTGGCCGTGCCCATCACCGAGCAGGTGCCCACGCTCGCGACGAGCTGGTTGTTGACGTCGGCGATCTCCTGGTCGTCGATCTCGTCCGCGCGGTACTTGCCCCAGTAGCGGCGGCAGTCGGTGCAGGCGCCGACGCGCTCGCCCCGATGGCTGCCCGTCAGCATCGAGCCGGTGATCAGCTGGATCGCCGGGATGCCCGCCGAGGCCGCGCCCATCAGCTGCGCCGGCACCGTCTTGTCGCAGCCGCCGATCAGCACGACCGCGTCCATCGGCTGCGCGCGCACCAGCTCCTCGGTGTCCATCGACATCAGGTTGCGCAGGTACATGCTGGTCGGCGCGGAGAAACTCTCGTGCACCGAGATCGTCGGGAAGTCCATCGGCAGCCCGCCGGCGAGCATGATCCCGCGCTTCACCGCCTCCAGCAGCTGCGGCATGTTCCCGTGGCACGGGTTGTAGCTGCTGCCGGTGTTGGTGATGCCGATGACCGGCCGGTCCAGCGCGTCGTCGGTGTAGCCCGCGCCCTTGATGAAGGCCTTGCGCAGGAACAGCGAGAAGCCCTGGTCGCCGTAGTGGGTGAGGCCCTTCTTCAGGCCCTTGGGGGTGTCGCTCATGAGGGGCTCACTCGTCTGCCTTGATGTTGGCCGCGGCGATGACCTTGGCCCATGTCGTCACTTCGCCCTTGAGGCGCCCCTGCGCGGCGGCCGGCGTCAGCGGCGCCTGCGCCACCACGCCCTGCTGGGCCAACTGTGCCAGCACCTCGGGCTTCCTGAGCGCCTTGTAGATTTCCGCGTTCAGGCGCGACACGACGTCCGCCGGCGTGCCCGCGGGCACCAGCACGCCGAAGGTCGAGGTCACCAGCACGCTGGGGAAGCCGGCCTCGGCCGTGGTCGGCACGTCGGGCAGGTTGGGGTCCCGCGCGGAGGCCGCCACGGCCAGCGGCGTCAGCTTGCCGCCCTTGATGAACTGCAGCACCGCCGGCACCGTCTCGGCCATGAACTGGATCTGGCCGGCGATCAGGTCGGTGACGGCGGGGCCGCTGCCGCGGTAGGGGATGTTGTCGGTGGCGAGCTTGCCCTGGAGCTTCAGCATCTCCGAGGCCAGGCGCTGCGGCGCGCCGGCGCCGGAGGAGCCGAAGGACGTCTTGCCCGGATTCGCCTGGATGTAGGCGACGAGTTCCTTGAGCGACTTCGCCGGCACCGAGGGGTTGGCCACGAAGACCAGGGGCACGCTGCCGACGACGGCGGCGGTCTGGAAGTCCTTGACCAGGTCGTAGCGGACCTTGCCCTTCTCCAGGGTCGCGATGGTCGCGTGCGACGTCATCGCGCCCATCAGGATCGTGTAGCCGTCGGGCGCGGCCTTGGCGACGGCCTGCGCGCCGAGGTTCCCGCCCGCGCCGGCGCGGTTCTCGACGATCACCTGCTTGCCCAGTCCCGTCGACAGCTCCGCCGCGAGGATGCGGCCGATGATGTCGGTGGCGCCACCGGGTGAGAACGGCACGATCATCGTGATGACCTTGTCCGGCCAGGTCGCGGCGGCGGCGGATCCGGCCAGGACGAGCGAGGACGCCGCCACCGCGGCGGCGGCGGCAAGGACCTGGCGGCGACGGACGCCGGAAGTCCGAAGCGCGGGACGGGGCAACGATCGCGGCAATGAGCGCGTTGATGAACGGGGCATGTTGTCTCCTGGCTGTGGTCAGCGGGGTTGTTATGAGTCGTTGTGGGTAGCGATGGTTGGCCAAACACGACCCGAAAACAATTTGCTTCCCATTGCTTCAGAGCAAAAAATTCCTTATGTTCCGGAGCCGCCCGGTCCGGGCGACGCATGAAGGACGCCGGGATGGATCTGCGCTACGTTCAAAGCTTCGTGACGACGGTCGAGTGCGGCTCCATCGCGGAGGCCGCGCGGCGGCTCGACATGACCGCGCCGGCGGTGGCCGCGCGCCTGAAGGCGCTGGAGGATGACCTCGGCACCGCGCTGATCCGGCGCTCGGGGCGTTCGGTGAAGCCGACGGCGGCGGGGCTCAACATCTTCGACCGTGCGCGCAACATGCTGCGCGAGGAGCGCGACCTGCGCGCGCTCGCCAACGAGAAGGTGCAGTTGGGCGAACTGCGGCTGGGCGCGTTCGTCTCGGCGCTGACGACGGTGCTGCCGCCGGTGCTGCGGCGCCTCTACGCGAGCCATTCCGACCTCTCGGTCTCGGTCGTCTCGAACGCGTCGACGGAGCTGGTGCGCATGGTGGCGGCCGGCGACCTGGACGCCGCGGTGGTGGTCGAGCCGCAGTTCACCATCCCCAAGACCTGCGAGTGGCGCGAGCTGATGACGGAGCCGCTCGTGGTCGTGGCCCCCAAGGAACTGGCCCGGCGCGACGCGCACGACCTGCTCCGCACGGAGCCCTTCATCCAGTACGACCGCTCGGTGCTCGGCGGTCAGCTGGCGGACCGCTACCTGCGCCAGCAAGGCCTGACCCCGCGACGCCGGCTGGAGATCAACGGCCTGATGTCGATCGCGGCGATGGTGGACCAGGGGCTGGGCATCTCGCTGCTGCCGGACTGGTCGGCGCTGTGGTCCAGCGGTCTGGCGATCCAGAAGGTGCGGCTCCCCGGCACCGCGCCGGTCCGCAAGAGCGGCTTCGTCTGGAGCGCGCAAAGCCCGCGCGCGCCGCTGGCGCGGATGTTCCTGGAGCAGGCGGAGGCGCTGTTCGCGCCGACGGGGAAGCGCAAGCGGTGATGCGATAAATCCTGGCAAAGCAGGCGGATAGGCATTTCGAGCGTCGGAGACGGCTAAACACCTGGCAAACCATCCTTTTATGGCTTTGGTGCCCATTTCGGCATATAGTCCTGCCAAACCAGGAGGAAAGATGCGTAGAGTCGTTCGCGAGCCCTTTCCCGACCCGAGGGTCAGGGACGCCATGGCCTTCGGGCAGGCGGTCCGCGCTGCCCGCACGGCGGCGAACATCAGCCTGGAAGCCGCAGCGGAAGCACTGGGTATCAGCAAAGCCACCATGAGCGACCTGGAGGGCGGCAAGGGGACGGTGGCGTTGGGAACCGCGCTGCGCGCGGCGCGGGATCTCGGCGTCGCCTGCTTCGCCACCCCGCTGGCGAGCCACCTCGAAGCCTCCCGCGCCCTGCAGGACCTGCGAAGCGGCAATCCGGAGCCATGGGGCGGCACTGGCGCCGAACGCGCCCTCCCGGCTTCGCGACGACAAGACGGGACCGCCGAATGAACCCGCTCGTGATCCGAGCTTCAGGCCGGCAGGTCGGCACGCTGACCCACGACCCGGCGCGGAATCTCTTCGACTTCGTCTACGACCAGGACTGGCGCCGATCGGAAGACAGCTTCCCCTTGAGCCCGCAGATGCCGATGGCATCGGACGCCGCCGAGGCGGACGGAGCCCCCTTAGCCGCGCTGGCACCGGAAACGCGCTCTGCCATCGCCAGGGCGTTCTTTCAGAACCTGCTGCCGGAAGGTCAGGCGCTGGATGTCGCGGCACAGGCGAACGGCCTGTCCAAGGCCAATCTGGCAGGTCTGCTGCTCGCCCTCGGCTCGGAAACCGCCGGCGCATTGAGCGTCAGCCTGGCGGATGCGCCGGCGACACCGTTCGCCGAGAGGGAGTCATTGCGCGCGCTGTCGTTCGAAGAGTTGAGCGAACGCATCCGGGCTCGGTCCCAGGTGCCCTTCTCCGTCTGGGACGGCAAGGTGCGACTGTCCATCGCAGGCTTGCAGGACAAGATCGCCGTGTACGAAGACAACGGCGACCTCTTCCTCGCCAACGGCGATGGCTTCGCCTCGACGGTCATCCTCAAGCCCGCGCCGCAGAATCCGCGCTTCGCAGACCTGCCGGCGGTCGAGCATGTGTGCATGCATCTGGCAGCCGCCGTCGGCATTCCGACCGCGCGGACGCGACTGCTGCACGTGCCGGAGCCGGTGCTCCTCGTCGAGCGCTTCGACCGCAGGCGCTCAACGGACGGCCGCGTGGAGCGGCTGCACATCATCGACGCCTGCCAAGGACTCGGCCTCACGCCGGACTTCAAGTACGAGCGCGCCTACGGGGATCAGGACACGGTGAAACACCTTCGCGATGGGGCCTCGCTGCGGCAGCTGTTCAGTCTCGCGACGGCCAGCGCCTCCCCGTTATCCATGCGCATGCAGCTTGTGGAACGCCTCGTCTTCAATGTCCTCATCGGCAATACCGACGCACATGGCAAGAACTGGTCGTTCTTCATCGAGCGGCGTGCCGGGCTGCTGAGCCTGGCCCCCGCCTACGATCTGGTCGACGTCGAGGCGGTCGCCGACGAGCACATGAGCACGAGCTTCGCCATGGGCATCGGGGACGCGTTCCATCTGGAGGAGCTCGGGGCCTTCCAGTGGGCAAGCATGGCCGTGGCATGCGGCCTCGCCCCGAGGCAACTGGCCACACGCATCCGGGCCATGAGCACCCGACTGCCCAAGGCGCTCGGCGACTCACGTCCGGTGCTGGAGGAGCAAGGCGTGACCCCGGCCCTGCTCGATGCCCTGGCAGCCCGGCTTCAACATCGTTGCGAGTTCGTCGCCAGGCAGGCGTCGTTGATTCCGCAGGTCTCTCCGGAGGACCTGCTGTGACATCGACGCCGCCAAGGTCAAGCCGGATTGGCTGAAGACCGACTGAAACACGGGCGATCTGCGCGTCCGACGCGCGGACCGCTCGGGTAATCACGCTTCGCGCCATGCGGGGAATCGACGTCTCATGGCACCCACAAGATCAGGAGACGTCATGACCCTTTCCCGCTTCACGCGCGGCCGCTCGCGCCGTGCGCTCTTCACCGCCGGCGTCATCGGCGCCATCGGCACCCTCGGCCTGATGAGCGCGCTCCCGGCGATCGCGCAGGACTTCCCCTCGAAGCCGATCCGCTTCATCGTGCCCTATGCGGCCAGCGGCACCACCGACCTGGTCGCCCGCACCGTCGGCGCGCACATGGCGCAGACGCTGGGACAGGCCGTCGTCGTCGAGAACCGCGGCGGCGCCGGCGGCAACCTCGGCATGGACGCGGTCGCCAAGTCCGCGCCCGACGGCTACACGGTCGGCATGGGCGCCATCTCGACCAACGCGCTGAATCCGCACATCTACAAGAAGATGTCCTTCGATCCGCGCAAGGACTTCAGCGCGATCGGCCTGCTGGGCCATTCGACGATCGTCCTCGAGGTCGGGCCGTCCCTGCCGGTCAAGACCGTCGCCGAGCTGCGCGCCCATGTCGCGAAGAACCCGGGGCTGCCCTTCGGCACGGCCGGCGCGGGCACCTCGATGCATCTGGCCGGCGTGCTGTTCGGCCAGCTCAGCCATACCGAGTGGGTGCACGTGCCCTACAAGGGCAGCGCGCCGCTGATCACCGACCTGATCGGCGGGCAGATCCCGGTCGCCTTCGACAACCTGCCCGCCTCGCTGCCGCACATCCAGGCCGGCAAGCTGCGCGCGCTGGCGGTGGCCGGCTCGCAGCGCAACCCGGCGTTGCCGGACGTGCCGACGCTCGCCGAAGCCGGCCTGCCGGGCTACGCGATCGAGCCGTGGTTCGGCGTGTACGGTCCCGCCGGCCTGCCCGCCCCCGTCGTGCGCCGGCTGGAGCAGGCGCTGAAGGCCGCGCTGGCCGATCCCGGCGTCAAGGACAAGCTGATCGCCGCCGGCTTCTCGCCGAAGTCCTCGACCGCCGCGGACCTCGCGACGCTGTCGGCCCAGGAGTACGAACGTCTGGGCAAGGTGGCGCGCAGCGCCAACATGTCGGCGGACTGAGGGCCGTCGCGTCCGGCGTCAGCGCGTGGGCCGCTTCACCACGGCCCCCGCCTTGCAGGACGCGGCGTCGAACTGCGTCGTGCCCGGCGCGCCCTTGCCGCCCGAGCTGCCGTCCGCCGGCGTCCATTCGTTCACCAGCGGCAGGCTGCCGCCGAAGTCCGCGGCATTCATCGCGGTGAAGCGCGTCTGCCATTGCGAGCCGTGCGGCGTGTTGAACAACTGGAGCTTCACGAGGCCGCCGCGACCGGTGGGAAGGTTCACCGCGTAGGTGGCGAAGTTGTCCGCGCTGGTCGCGTCCTTCGCACCGCGCTTGTAGCCCGTCGCATCGTTGGGCTTGTTCCAGTCGCGGTAGCCGATCGGCAGCAGATGGCGCAGCACCGAGCCGTCCGCGTAGGTCGCCACCAGCGTGTAATCGCAGCCGTGGTTGACGCAGTAGTAGCCATTCCAGCCGCCCGGCTTGTCGCTCACGATGCGGTCCACGTCGGCCTGCACGGTCGGGTCGATGCGCTGAGGCAGGTTACCGGTCCACGCCGGCGTCACCACCATCGTGCTGGCCGTCGGCGCGAGGTTGAAGTGCGACACCGTGCCGATCACCGTCTGCACCTGCTGGTCCAGCTGCAGCACGTCCGTGCCCGCCCGCGCGCGATCGTCGTTCGACGGCTTCTCGAACGCCCCGGTCGCCCGGTTCCAGCGCTTGTAGCCGCCGTCGTAGGTCGGGTCCGGGAACAGCTTGTCCAGGAACCCCAGCTGCAGGATCGCCGCCTGGTAATCCGAGAACGCGCTCCAGCGATAGCCCTGCGCGTTGCGATCCTCATCACCGCCGGACATCGGCGTGCGCTGGTAGCAGACGCCGTTGACGGTGCGGTTGTCGCAAGACTGGCCGCTGAATTCGCGCGTCGTCAGCAGCTGCTGCCTGACGCTGTCGAAGCCCCAGGCGGAGCCGCTCTTCGTGCCTTGGGGGTAGGGATCGTCGCCGGCATCCGCCGCCGCGTCGGCGTGCGGCAGGCCGTAGGCGTGCCCCATCTCGTGGTTGAAGATCGCCGAGTAGATCGTGTCGGGCCGGGAGTCGCCACCCGACACGGCCACGCCGCCGCCGCCCAGACCGCCGCCGGTCGAGGCCGCGACCTGCCTGCCGCCGCTGATCGTCTGGATGAAGCCGTAGAAGCCCGCCGCGAAGGCCTGGTCGCGGTTGGCGGTCCAGCCGCGCAGGTCGCGCAGCATCCTCAGCATCCGGGCGTTCGTGTCGCCGTCGATGGCGCGGTAGTCGGCCCACGAGGAGACCGTCATCGCCGGATGGCAGAACTTGTCGTCGTTGCGGCCGGCCACCGCCAGCTGGTCGATCGTGACCGCGCCGGCAAGGCGCGTGTCCAGTGTCGCGATGGGCAGCTTCTCGCGGTATTCGGCGTCGACCGGGTAACCGGCCGTCGAGGTCGCGCCGAGGTTGAAGTCCGGCACGACCGACTGCGCCGCACGCGCGCCGAAGAGGTAGATCGGCACCGTGTGGTGCTTGAGCGTCGTGGCCGGCGTGACGGTCGGCGCGATCGTCCGGGGCGACGAAAAGTCGGTCTGGCCGACCTCCAGCGTCGCGCCGATCTGCACCCACTCCTTGGGCAGCAGCGCGCTGTACTTGACCGACGAGTAAGCGACACCGCCGCCGTCCGACGTCGGCAGCCGGGCCGGCGCATTCATCGTCAGCGGGCCGAGCGTGCGGCCGTCGGCGAGCTTCGCGCGGACCAGCAGCGTGACGACCGAGGGCACGGTCCCGCCATTGCCGGCGACGTCGGTCGAGGCGGCGGGCTGCAGCATCAGCAGCGCGGCGCGGTTGGCCACCAGCTGCAGCTTGCGGTTCTTGTTGAGCTTGGCTTCGTTGGGCGATTGCAGCGTGCGGCCGCCGGGCGGGATCACGTGCGTCTGGGCGAGTTCGACACCCACCAGCTCCGGCGTGATCGTCGGCGCGGGTGGGGACACGACGACCGGCTCCGAGGTCGGCGCGGGCGCCGGGGCCGGTGTGGGTGCTGGGGCCGGTGCGGGCGCCGGCGAAGGCGCCGACGAGGGACCCGGCAGATAGAGGGCCATCGCCTGAACCGGCGCCGGGGCGGCAGCGATTGCGCTGCCCGAGCTCGCCGCGTCGGGCGCACCGAAACGCATCGGCACGGCCGGCGCCGAACGCGCGGTCACGGTCGGCTGAGCCGACGCGGGCGGGATCACCGGCGGCGGCGTCGGCACCGCGCCGGTCAAGGCGAACTTGGGCTTCCTGACCGCCGCGGTCGTCGATGGCGGCGGCCGCACGGGGCCGATGATGTCGTTGCCGCCGGCGCCCTTCGCGACCGGGGCCGGGCTTGGGCTCGATTCGGGCGGCTGGCTGTTCCCTGCCTTGAAGGCGGCAAACGACGCTGCCGCGATGAACGCGGCAACGGAGATGACCGCTTTGGGATAGGGAACCATCATGAGTGCGACATGCGAATCTGAAAAGGCGGCGAATGATCAACGATCCTTCCTGCTTCTCAGCCGCCACCTGACCAACTCTTACACCTGATGCAGCCGATCAACAGGTGCCGTCGACGTCAGCACGAACGTCAGATTTCGCGGCTAGATTCCGGGGTCATGACTTGCCCCTGGACCCCCTCGCGCCGTGGCCTGTTGCAGGCCGCGCTCGCCGCCGGCTGCGCACCGGCCCTGCTCCGCCACGCCCATGCGGCGGCCGGCGCCGTTGCCGACGGTGCGCCGCTGTTCGCGCTGGGCGTCGCCTCCGGCAGCCCGCGCGCGGAGCGCGTCGTGCTGTGGACGCGGCTCGTCGGGGACGGGCTGCCGGCCGAGGTGCCGGTGCGGTGGGAGCTGGCGGAGGACGAAGCCTTCAAGACCATCGTCGCGCGCGGCACTGAGCGGGCCGAGCCCGGCACCGCGCACAGCGTGCATGCGGAACCGGCGGGGCTGCGTCCCGACCGCTGGTACTGGTATCGCTTCCACGCGCTGGGCCAGCGCAGTCCGGTGGGCCGCACGCGGACCTCGCCGGCGGCGGGCGCGGCGACGGGGCGCCTGCGCTTCGCCATCGCGTCCTGCCAGCGCTACGACCACGGCGAGTACGCCGCGTGGGGCGACATGGCGAAGCAGGACCTGGACCTGGTGCTGTTCCTCGGCGACTACATCTACGAATACGCGTCCGCGGCCTCCAGCAAGGCGCCGCGCCGGCATCGCGGCGGCGAGTGCCGGACCCTGGACGACTATCGACAGCGCTACGCGCAGTACAAGGCCGATCCGCAGCTCCAGGCCATGCACGCCAATGCGCCGTGGATCCTCACCTGGGACGACCACGAGGTCCAGAACGACTGGGCGGGCGACGTCTCGCAAGACCTGACCCCCGACTTCCACCAGCGCCGCATCGCCGCCGCGCAGGCGTACTGGGAGCATCAGCCTTTCCCGAAGCAGATGCGCCCGCGCGGCGTCGACGTGTCGCTGAGCCAGCGCTACGACTGGGGCGGCCTGGCGCGCCTCGTCACGATCGACGACCGCTCTTGGCGTGACCCGCAGGCCTGCCCGAAGCCGGGTCGCGGCGGCTCCAACACCGTCGACCTGAAGGACTGCCCGTCGCTGCGCAACCCGCAGCGCACGCTGCTGGGCGCGCCGCAGGAGCAGTGGCTGCGCGACAGCTGGGACGCCACGCGGCCCTGGAACCTGCTCGCGCAGCAGACGCTGATGGCACGCTTCAATGCGCAGGATCCGGCGCAGGGGCCCGGTCGCTACTGGACCGACGGCTGGGACGGCTACCCCTTCGCCCGCGAGCGGCTGCTGCGCGACCTGGAGGCGCGGCGCGTGCCGAATGCGGTGGTGCTGGGCGGGGACGTGCACGCGAACTACGTGGCCGACCTGAAGCTCGACTGGGACGACGCCAAGGCGCCGGTGCTGGCCAGCGAGTTCTGCGGCACCTCGATCTCCAGCCATGGCATGGAACAGGCGCGGCTCGATCAGGCGCTGCCCTTCAATCCGCATATCCATTACGGCCGCAGCGACCAGCGCGGCTACATGCGCTTCGAGCTGCGCGCCGAACGGCTCGATGCCGAGCTGCGCAGCGTCCAGACGCCGTGGGATGCGCAGAGCCCGGTGGTCACGGCGGCGCGCTTCGCGGTGGAGGCGGGACGGCCGGGCGCGCAGGCGGCTTGACCGGCGCCAGTGCCGGTGGACTGCCGAGACCGCTGGCCCTCACCCCTGCCCTCGCCCGCAAGCGGGAGAGGGAGCAAGCGCGCTTCGTTCAGTCCTTCACGTTCGGCGTCTTGAAGGTGCCGCCCGCGAGCGCCTGCTGCGCGCGGGCCTCGTCGAACTCCCAGTGCCACGGCTCCTTGCTCACCGTCCGGACGAAGCCGAATGACGTCGCGTGCCGCTTGAGCCACTCATAGGTCGGGTTGCCGTCGCCGCCGGCGACGGAGAGGTCGAACGCGATGCCGTTCTGGTGCTTGGAGAAACCCGGCCTGGCTGCCGTGTTGAAGCCGGGCAGCCCGCGCACGAAGCCGTCGTGCAGCAGCTTCTGCTCCGGGTAGGACCGGAAGCCGCTGTTGAGCGTGATCCTGACGCCGTCGTCCTTGGCGGCCGCCACCAGCGCCGCGAAGGGCGCGATGGTCTTCATCGCCAGGCGTTCGATCTCGAGCCCCGAGTCCACGATCGCGACCAGGTCCAGCTGCTCGATGAACTCGCCGTTGTCCCACGCGGCGTTCGGGCCGAAGCGGTTGGCACCCGGCCCGGGCGGCACCAGGCCGATCGTCTCGTTCATGAAGCTGCCGGCGAGGTTGCGCGTCGACGTCCAGCCGAGCACCGTCGCCCCGTCCGCCGTGGCCGCGCGACCGAAGACGAGGCGCTTCTTGCTGCCGGCCTCCTCGAGCCTGACCTCGACGATCTTCACCGAGCTGCCCTTCGCGAGGGTCTTGAAGCCGCCGCCGGGCGACGGCACGAAGGCCATGAGATCGTCGTCGCGGCGGATGCGCGCATCCGGGTCATCGACGACGAAGGTCCTGTCGCGGTAGCTTTCTTCCAGGCTCACGGCGGGCTCCAGGCGTGGAGCACTCAGCGTAAGCCCGGGCCCGCGCCCGGCGCCTCATCAATCGGGATGATGGACACCCGACAGCGCGATCACCAGCGCCAGTTTCAGTTCCAGTTCCAGGCCAGCGAGCGATTCAGGGGACGGGCAGCACGTCAGACGGTCGTGCGGAGATCGAGTTCCCACGTTTCGCCGACCAGGTCCAAGCCGAATCCCTGGAAGGGCTCTGAGCCCACCAGCCGGTACCCCGCCTTGCGATAGACGTGCTTGGCGGCGTCGAGCTGGCTGTTGGTCCACAGCCGCACGCGCTGGTAGCCGGCTTCGCGTGCGAAGCGGTGGCATTCGGCGACGAGCCGGTCGCCCAAGCCGAGCCCGCGCGCCGCCGGCTCCACCAGCAGCAGGCGCAGTTGCGCGACGCCCTCGATCGGCGCGTCCGTCGCCTCGTCGCGCGCCTGCACCAGCGCAACGCTGCCGATGTTGACGCCATCGCGCTCGGCGATCCAGCAAGCCTCGCGGCGGGCGTCGAAACGCTCGATGAAGTCGGCGGCGATGCGCGCCACGAGGGCCTCGAAGCGCGCGTCGAACTGGTACTCGCGCGCATAGAGCGCGCCGTGCCGCGACACGATCCACCCCATGTCGCCGGGCCGGTGCGGCCGCAGCAGGAAGCCCTGCTTCGCCGGCTTGTCGGCGGGCGATTCCAGCAGCCCCTGCACGCGGCGGAAGGCCTGCAGCAGCTCGGTCTGCTGCGCCTCGCCGAGCTGGTCGAGCATCGCGCCGACCTGTGCCTGCGAGCGCCGCTCCAGCGGCTTGAACGCCTTGCGCCCGGCAGGACTCAGCTGCAGCAGCGACTGGCGCGCATCGACCGCGCTGCGCGTCGCGCGCACCAGGTCGCGTTCCTTCAGGTCGCGCAGCAGCCGGCTCAGGTATCCGCCGTCGAGGTCGAGCAGGCGCCCCAGGTCGGTCGCGGTCAGGCCGCCCTCGTTCTCGACGTGCGCGAGCTCGAACAGGATGCGCCCCTCGGTCAGGCTGAACGGGGAGTCGAGCAAGCCCTCGTTGAGCACGCCGATGCGGTGGGTATAGAAACGGTTGAAGCGGCGGACGGCTTCGATGCGGTCAGGCTCGGACATGACGCGATGGTCCGCCATTCACTTGCTTTTGGCAAGCAATTGTCTGCCACTACTCCTTCGCGCCGGGATCGACCGCGACAGGTCCCCGGCGCCATGGCGTCGTCGCGACACTCAATGCTTGGTCGTGCGATTCCCGTACGCCGGACGCGCGGGTCGGATCGCCGGCGTGTTGCTGCCCGCCGCGAAATTGCCGGGTCTTGCCGCCAGCAATACCGCCAGCAGGTCGGTCACGTTGAGCGGCTTGTAGAGGAGCCGGTTGAACCCGGCGCTCCCCGCGGTCTCGTCCGTGATCTCCGGACCGCCACCGGTCAGGCACACGTACATCACGTGACGCCCCGCCTCGGCGTCGATCAGCTTGGCCTCGGACACCACCTCCAGGCCGTTCATGTCCGGCATGTCGAAGTCGACGAACACCAGCTCCGGCTTGAACAGCTTCAACAGCCGCAGGCCCACCCGGCCGCTGTAGGCGACCG
Source organism: uncultured Roseateles sp. (assembly GCA_946886855.1). The sequence continues at coordinate 24,979 of CAMPJJ010000079.1, forward strand.
AAGTCGCGCAGCCGTAGCATCGGAACAGTTCGCTGAGGCTGCGCGCGCCTTCCGGATCGTCGTCGATCACGAGGACCCTCAGCGCGTGCGGCGACTGCTGCGACGCCTGCGGTGGCGTGTGAGCCGATGTGTCGGACATCGAAGTCTTCTCCCTGAATGAAACACGACGCAACGGCGTTCCGCGCACGACAAGGCGCGGACTGGCAACCACCGTCCGTCGACTGCTTTCTTCGGCAAGCTGCGTGCCCGGACCGGCCCTCCTAAACCCAGGTCCCGCCAGCGTTGTCACCCGGCTAAAGTCTTCCGGTTGAGCCGCGATCAGACGGCCGTCGGGAATCCTCATGAGCGTCTTGGAAGAAGCTGTGGCCGTGGTCCCGGCCGAGCACCTCAATGCGATGCTGCTGGCGCTCCATGCGCTGCGCCGCGGCGACCCGGACGTGCGGCTGCCCTTTCACTGGACCGGCGTCGCGGGCAAGCTCGCCGACGCGTTCAACGAGGTGGTCGAGCAGAACGCCTCGATGGCCGCTGAACTCTCTCGCCTGCGCCAGGTCGTCGGCCGCGAGGGCCGGCTCAAGCAGCGCGCCACTTTGCCCGAGCTGCGCGGCTTCTGGGGCCAGCAGATCGACTGCATCAACGCGCTGATCGACGACCTCGTCCACCCCACCAGCGAAGCCGCGCGCGTGATCGGCGCCGTCGCCGAGGGCGACCTCACCAAGTCCATGGCGCTGGAGGTCGACAGCCGTCCGCTGCAGGGCGAGTTCCTCCACACCGCCAAGACCATCAACCGGATGGTCGAGCAGCTCGGCGATTTCTCCGCCGAGGTGACCCGCGTCGCGCGCGAGGTCGGCACCGAAGGCAAGCTCGGCGGGCAGGCCGAGGTCAAGGGCGTGGCCGGCACCTGGAAGGACCTGACCGACTCGGTCAACTCGATGGCCGGCAACCTCACCGACCAGGTCCGCAACATCGCCGACGTGACCACCGCCGTCGCGCAGGGCGACCTGTCCAAGAAGATCGAGGTCGACGTCAAGGGCGAGTTCCTGACGCTGAAGAACACCATCAACACGATGGTCGACCAGCTGCGCTCGTTCGCGTCGGAGGTCACCCGCGTCGCACGCGAGGTCGGCACCGAAGGCTCGCTCGGCGGCCAGGCCCGCGTGGAAGGCGTCTCGGGGACCTGGAAGGACCTGACCGACTCGGTGAACTCGATGGCCGGCAACCTGACCTCGCAGGTGCGCAACATCGCCGACGTGACCAAGGCCGTGGCCGCCGGCGACCTCTCCAAGAAGATCACCGTCGACGTCAAGGGCGAGATCCTCGAGCTCAAGAACACCGTCAACACGATGGTGGACCAGCTGC
>CAMPJJ010000080.1 GCA_946886855.1 uncultured Roseateles sp.
CTGGGCGCGGGTGTCTCGCTGCTGCGCGCCGCAGGCCTCGGACCGGCCCTGGAACCGGACGTCATGACGCCGGGGCTCATCACCGGCGACTCGGCGTCGGAAGGCGCCAAGGCGCTGATCGAAGGCCTCGCGACCCACCGCCACTTCGAGCGCGAATGCGACCCGCCGAAGGTCTGACCCTCGGCACCTCCCTCCTGGCTTTGCTCCCTCTCCCGCTTGCGGGAGAGGGCAGGGGGAGCGCCAGCGGCGGTGGCAGTGCAGCAGCCTCCCGATCCCCTCTCCGCGTCCCCTCACGAGGGCGGCGCGGCGACCGGGTGCTCCGAGACGCCAAAGGTGGTCGGTTTCTCCAGCGGCATCCGCACGAGGAACTCGCTGCCCTGACCGACGCCCTCGCTCTTGGCTTCCACCGTGCCGTGGTGCAGCGAGACGATCTCCTTGACCAGCGCCAGGCCGATGCCCAGGCCATCCCCGCGATGGCTGGTCGCGCCGTCCGCCTGCGTGAACATGTCGAAGATGCGCGGTTGCAGCTCGGGCCCGATGCCGCGGCCGGTGTCCTGCACCTTCAACACGAAGTGGGACTGGTCCACGTTCAGCAGCACCGACACCTGGCCGTCGCGCGGCGTGAACTTGATGGCGTTGTTCAGCAGGTTCATCACGACCTGCTGCAAGCGGCCCGGATCCACCTCCACGACGACCGGCATCGGCGGCAGCACGCCGATGAGCACGACGCCGCGGGCGTCGGCGGCTTCGCGGCTGACATCGAGGGTGTCCTGCAGCAGCCGCTGCAGTTCCACGCGTTCGTAGAGGAGCGTCATCTTGCCCTGTCCGGCCCGCGTCATGTCGATCAGATCCTCGACCAGGCGGTCCATCAACGCGAGTTGACGGGTCAGGATCTTGACGGCCTGCTCCTGCCGCGACGGCGCCGTCGGGGGCGCCAGCAGCCGCGTCGCCAGCCGCATCGGATGCAGCGGATTGCGCAGCTCATGCGCGATGGTGGCCAGGAAGAGGTCATGCTGCCGCCGCTCGACCGCGAGGCGCTGCGACTCGTTCTCCAGCCGCAGCGTGCGCAACTGCAGATGGGTCGCGTCGCGGAACACCTTCGCGAAGCCGCGCAACTGCTCGCCGTCGTACATCGGCAGCGTGAGCCCGCTGGCCCAGAAGCGCGCGCCGTCCTTGCGCATGTGCCAGCGCTCGTCCTCGGCGGCGCCGAGGGTGCGCGCCGCATTCAGCTCGTGGCGGTCCTGACCGTGCGCCACGTCCTCCGGCACGAACAGGAGCGCGAACGGCTGTCCGAGGACGTCGTCCGCCGTGAAACCGGCGACCGTGTGCGCGCCTTCGGTCCAGCCGGTGATCGTGCCCCCCGGGTCCAGGAAGGCGATGCCGTACTGGCACGCGCGCACCGTGAGCAGCGCCAGCACGAGATCGAGGTCCGTGGACGTCCAGGCGCCGTGTTCGGTTCGATGCAGCGTCATGGCGTTGCCATGCGTTCGGTGCGTGCACCTGGGAGGTCGCCCGCCGTCGGGACTTCAAGCAGTGTGGCCATTCCCGCGCTCATCGCAATGCGGATGCCCGGCGACGTCGGTTCCGATGACCGAGAAACCCGATGGAATCGGTAATCCGAGCCGATCGGCCTGCCCGGGACCGATCATTCGACAACGCGCGGCGGCGGCATGGCGCCGGCGGACGCCGCCCCTTCCTCGTCGTGCGGCGGCGCCTCGCAGCGAGCAGCGCTTCTTTGAGAGTCGGCACTCGCCAGGCATCGGACGATCTCCCTCGGCCCCTCCGGGACGGGGCGTGGGCCCCGCTCTTGCCAAACCTGGATCCACAAGCCCTCCGTGGCGCCACCCCTCCTCGTGACGGGGCCGTCGGACAACGCGGAGGGACTTTGCCTTCGTCGCCGGAGCCCCGCGCCTGGCCACGCCCTGCACCCCGGCGCAGCCTGTCGCGCGCCAAGGGAAATTCCAATGTCACCCTTGATCGTGTTCTCGCATCTGCGATGGAGCTTCGTCTTCCAGCGCCCCCAACACCTGATGTCGCGCCTGACGGTCGACCGTCGCGTGATCTTCATCGAGGAGCCCCTGCGCGATGTGAACGGCCCGCCACGCGTCGAATCGAGATGGGAAGGCGTGAGAGGTGCGGAGGTGGAAGTGCTGGTGCCCTTCACGCCGGTGGACGCGCCGGGATTCGATGACGCCCAGCTCTCCGTGCTGCTGCCGCTGCTGGAGCGCGAGCTCGCGCGGCGCGAGATCGTCGACCCGCTGGTGTGGCTCTATACGCCGATGGCGCTGCCGCTGATCGCGAGCCTGGGCCCGAGCGCGCTGATCTACGACTGCATGGACGAGCTGTCCGCCTTCCGCTACGCCCCCGCACAACTGCGCCAGCGCGAGCGCGCGCTGATGGCGTCCGCGGATCTGGTGCTCTGTGGCGGCCCGTCGCTGTACGAGGCACGCGAGGGGCTGCACCCGAACCTGCACTGCCTGCCCAGCGCGGTCGACCCGGCCCACTTTGCGCCGCCGGCGCCGCAGGCATCGGGTGACGGCGCAAGCGCCGGCGAAGCGGGAGTCGACGGCGAGGTCCATGCCCTGGCTGCGCGTGCGATCGAGCTGCAGGGCGGCCTGGCGCCGCCGCGGCTCGGCTACTTCGGCGTCATCGATGAACGCATGGACCTCGACCTGGTCGCGGCGCTCGCGGACGCGCGTCCCGACTGGCAGATCGTCATGGTGGGCCCGGTGGTCAAGATCGACGAGGCCGCGCTGCCGCGCCGTCCCAACCTGAGTTGGCTGGGCATGCAGAGCTATGCGCAGCTGCCGAGCCTGCTGGCCGGCTGGGACCTGTGCCTGATGCCGTTCGCGCTCAACGAGTCGACGCGCTTCATCAGCCCCACGAAGACGCTGGAATACCTGGCCGGCGGCAAACCCGTGGTCAGCACGGCGATCCGCGACGTGATCAGCCTGTACGGCAGCGCCGTGCGCATCGGTCGCGACACGGCGGGCTTCATCGCCGCCTGCGATGCGGTGCTGTACGAATCGCCGCAGATGCATGCGAACTGGCAGAAGGCCGCCGCCGCCGTCGTGGCGGCGGGCACCTGGGACGTGGCGGCCGATCGGGTGCGCGGCTGGCTGGCCGCGCTCCCGGCCGCGCGGCCAAATGCGCCCGCGGCGACCGTGCCGAAGCCGGTCGTCCCGGCGACGGAGAGCGCCACCGTCACCGCGCTGCGAGCCGCCTGACCATGATCATCGACGCCCACCTGCATTGCACCGGTCGCGAGACGACCGACGACGTGCTGCGCACGCTGGACGAGGCGGGCGTCGACGTCGGCGTGCTGCTGGCGCCGTTCCTCGGCGACGGGTATTCGCTCGACGATGCCGACTCATTGCGGCGCGGCAACGCCCACCTCTCGCGGCTGGTCCGCCATCACCCGGACCGGCTGATCGGGATGGCCGTGGTCGATCCGCGCCACCCGGACGCGCCGGCGGACCTGCGCCACGCGATCGAGGACCTCGGCCTGCGCGGCGCGAAGATGGTGCCCACCGGCTGGTATCCGTACGAGCCGCGGGTGCAGCCGGTGTTCGCCGTGGCCGACGCGCTCGCACTGCCGCTGCTGTTCCACAGCGGCATCTTCATCGACGGGCGGTCCGGCCGGTTCTGCCGGCCGACCTACTTCGAGGCGCTGCGCGACCACCCCCGCACCCGGGTCGCCTTGGCCCACATGGGCTGGCCGTGGACCGACGAGGCGCTCGCCGTCGCGCTGATCGACCGCATCCACGGCGTGCCGCATGCGCAGGCCCAGTTCCGTCTGGACATTTCGTTCGGACCGCCGCCGCCGTATCGGCTGGAGGTACTGGCGCGGATGCTGTCGGTGCTCGGCGCGGGCTCGCTTCAGTTCGGCAGCGACTGCTTCCTGCCGTGCTCCGGCGCCGAGGTGCGCCAGCGGATGCATTGGGTCGCAGACCTCATGGACCAGTTGGCGCTCGGTGAGGGGGATCGCCGCCAGATCTGGAGCGGCACCGCGGCCGCGTGGCTGGCGTTGGCCCCGCCCCTGGCCGCGCCGCGCCTGTCCTTCGCTGCCCTCGTGTCCCGCGCGTCGGAAGCCCCCGATCGCTTCGAAGCCCGCGCCGGGCGCTGGCGGCCCGTGTGCTGCTGAGCGCCGCGCGCCGACCCCCCGTTACCCGACAAGACCCCCCATGGACATCGCTGCCTCCCACGCCGTCCCCGCCATGATCGACGACGGTCACCCCTCGCTGCATCCGGTGCCGGACTCGCAGGCGCCACTGCATGTGCTGGAGGTCGTCGGCAACGACATCGTCGGCGGCATGGAGCGTTGCGTGGAGCGGCTGGTGGCCCATCTGGGCCGTGAGGGCAGCTTCCGCTTCACCGCGCTGTGTCCGTCGGAGGGCGCCTTCGCCGAGCGGCTGCGCCGGGCCGGCGCCACCGTCGTCATCGTCGCGATGCCGGACGATCCGCCGTGGTCCGCCGTCCAGATGGTGGCCAGCCTGATCGCCGCGGAGCGCGTCGACCTGCTGCATGCCCATCTGCCCAACGCCCACCTGCTGGCCGGGCTCGCGGGCCGGCTCAGCGGCGTGCCGGTGATGACGACCATCCACGCGCGTCAGACGGGGTTGTCCGACCTGGAACTGCACCGTGCGACCGGCAGCTTCCTCAGCGTGGTCTGCCGCCAGAGCTACTACCACGCGCTCGGCCTCGGCGTGGAGCGCGGCCACCTGAGCCTGGAGCCCAACGGCGTCGACGTCGACACCTTCCGGCCCGGCGACCGCCCCGCGCACGGCCTTCGCGCCTCCCTGGGCATCCGGCCGGACGCCCCGCTTGCCGGCGTCGTCGGTCGGCTGTCGCCCGAGAAGGGCTCCGATGTCTTCCTGCGCGGGGCCGCCCTCGTGCGGCAGATGCTGCCCGAGGCGCACTTCGTCCTCGTCGGCGAGGGGCCGATGAGGTCGGGGCTGCGCGAGGCCATCGAGCGCCAGGGCCTGGCCTCGCACGTCCATCTCGCCGGCGGTGTCGAGGATGTCCGGCCGGTCTATCACGATCTCGACCTGCTGGTGTCGAGCTCCCACTCCGAGGCGATGCCGCTGGCGCTGATGGAGGGCATGGCCAGCGGGCTGCCGGTGGTGGCGACCCGCGTCGGCGGCGTGCCCGAGATCGTCGAGCACGGTGGCACGGGCTGGCTCGTCGCGCCGCGTGACGCCGAGGATCTGGCCGGCCGCATGCATCAGATGCTGACGCAGCCCGCGCTGCGTCAGCGCATGGGCGAGCAGGCCCGCGCGCGCATGGTCCACCATCACCGGCTCGATCGGCAGCTCGATGCGCTCGGCGAGCGCATGCGGCGCATCACGCGACCGGGGAGTGAGCTGGAGGCGGCGCGCGCCACGCGCGCCACGCACGCCACGCCGGTCACGCACGCCACGCCATCCGCGGCGCCGGCGCGCAAGCGCTGACGGCCGCGGACCGGCGGCCTCACTTCTTCTTGTCGGCGGCCTTGGTGGTGGCCTCCAGCGCCTGGGCCTCCTGCAGGTGATGCTGCAAGGTCGGCAGCGTCTTGGCGGCCCAGGCCTTCACGTCGGCGTCCTTGGCGTCCTTGGCGGCCTTCTCGAACAGCTTGACGGCGTCCTTGTGGGCCGACACCTGGTTCTCGGCGTAGGCATGGTCGAAGCCGGTCCCGTCGCGCTTCTCCAGGATCTTGGCCTTGCCCTTGGCCACCATCGTCGCCTCCGTCGGCAGCTTCACACCCTTGGAAGCGGCCAGGGTCTGCAGCTCGCCATCGGCCTTCTTGTGGTCGTCGACCATCTTCTGCGCGAACGACTTGACCTCGGCGCTGCTTCCCTTCTGCAGCGCCAGGTTGCCGGCGTCGATCTCCGCGAAGCCCGCTTCGGCGGCGTTCTTCATGAAGCTGCTGTCCGCATGCGCGGCGCGCGGCGCGGACGCGCCGGCCGGCGCAGTCGCCTGCGCGGCGACGACACCCGACGCGAGCAGGCCCGTGAGGGCGACGGACACCGCGGCGATCGCGGAGAGGGCAGGGCGGCGCGAGGTGCGGAAGATGGCCATGAGGCACTCCAGAAGTTGAAGGTGCCCCTGGCCAGCAATCGGCGGGCCTGCGTGGCCATCGGGATCGCCTTCTTCCGCGCCGCAGGGGCAGCCGAGGGGCCGTCTCAGGGCCGTCGTGCGTTGCAGAGGGCGGCCAAGGCGCGCGCGTAACGCCGCATGACGCGTCGGCCGTTCACCGCGCCGCGCGCATCCCGGGTGACGTGCCACACCCCGCTGCGATGCCAGCGCGCCGGCTCGTTCCAGTCGGGCCGGTCGAGCAGCGGATACAGGCACACGCCCAGCAGCGGCAACCCGAGTGCCGCGGCGCGTCGCACGGCGCTCGCCACGTCGTCGAGCCAGTCCGCGCGGCCCCGTCCGACGTGGCCGGTCTCGGCGACGATCATCGGCCGGCCGTAACGCCCGCACACCCGCTCCAGCAGCTCCACCAGCGGCAGGCGCCGCGGATCCTGCAGGTGCCAGTCGAGCCGGCGCCCGGTCGGCACCTCCCATTGGCTGCTGTCGTAATGGTTGACGCCGATCAGGTCGAGCGCCTCCGGGTGTCCGCCGATCTCCGGCGCGAGGCGGCCCGAGAGCATGTCCAGCGCCTGCCACTGGTAGGCGTCCATGCGAGCCGCGAGCGCGCGACAGTCGTCGGTCTCCGCCGCCGGCACGACGTGCACGACGGGCTCGATGTGCAGGAATCGCGCGTCGGGATCGACCTCGCGGATCGCGGCCATGCCGGCCAGCGCGGCGTGCGCAAGCCGCCGTTTCATCTCGAAGCCCCGGATGCCCGCGTCCTCCTGGCCGGCGTCGCCCAGCCGGCCCGCCGGCCCCATGTCGTCGGTGGCCGACGCGGCCCAGGCCAGGAAGCTGATCTCGTTGACCGGCGTGTAGATGCGCGGCGCGGGGCACAGCGGTTGCAACGCGCGCGCCGCTTCCGCCGCGAAGCGGGCGAATCGCGGGATGAAGCGATCGTCGCGCAGCGAGAGGTCGGCGGGAAGGCCGTAATGCATCAGCGTCCACAGCACCTGCAGGCCTTCCCGGCGCGCGGCGCGGGCCGTGGCGCAGGCGCGCGAGAAGTCCCAGCGGCCGGGGCCGCGCTCGCTCAGCCGCCAGCCGATGCTCTCGCGCACGCCGCGCAGGCCGAGGCGACGCGCCGCGGCATGGTCGCCGCGCAGCAGGCGGTCGTGGCCGGTGGCGCGCACCATGTCGAGGCGCTCACCCCGCGCGTTGACGTGATCGGCGCCCTCGTAGCCACCCATCCAGAACGAACGGAACGGCGAGGACGGCGAGGACGGCGAGGACGGCGAGGTCGTCGCGGTCGTCGCGGCGGTGTCGATCATGGCGAGGAGAAGGTCACGCCGTCACTGGACCAGCTCATCACTGCGTCACTCATCACTGCGTCACTTCCTCACCGCGCCGGACGTCGCAGCGTCAGGACTGCGATCGGAGCAGATGCGCCAGCTCGTCGGGATCCGCGGGCTTGGTGAGGTAGTGCGTCACGCCGGCCTCGCGGCCGCGATCGACGTCGTCCAGTTGGCCGTAGCCGCTGACTGCGATCACCAGCGTGTCCTCGTGGCCGGGCATCTCGCGCAGCTGCCGGCAGACCTCGTAGCCGTTCATCCCGGGCAGCCCGATGTCGAGCACCACGGCGTCCGGCTGGAAATCCCGCACCTGCGCCAGGGCGGAGGGTCCGTCCTCGGCGATCTGCACCTCGTGTCCGGCGAGCGTCAGCAAGGCCGCGGTGCTCTGGCTCGTGTCCTCGTTGTCGTCGACGACGAGCACCCGGCGCGGGATCTTCGCCACAGGCTTGGCCGCCGGATGGGACCGCGGCGCGGGCAGCGGCACGTCCTCCGCCGCGTAAGGCAGCCTCACGACGAAGCGGCTGCCCTGGGTCAGGCCGGCGCTGAAGCCGCTGACCTCGCCGCCGTGAAGTTCGACGAGGCGGCGCACGACCGCCAGGCCGATGCCCAGGCCGCCCATGTTCTGGCCCGCCGAGCGGTCGGCCTGCACGAACACGGTGAAGAGCTCGGCCTGGAACTCCTCCGTCATGCCGATGCCGTTGTCGGTCACGGTCAGCACCGCGCCCTCGGCGCCGCGCTGCAGCGACACGTGGATCACGCCGCCGGCCGGGGTGTACTTGATCGAGTTGCCGATCAGGTTCGTCACGATCTGCTCCAGCCGCACCGCGTCGCCGTCGACGAAGACCGGGTCCGGGGGCAGGGTTACGGTCAGCTCGTGACGGCGGGCCTCGATGGGCTGGCGCAGCGCCTCATGGGCCTGCCGGACGATCTGCACGAAGTCCAGGCGCTCCATGTGCAGCGACACCATGCCGCGGCTGATGCGCGAGACGTCCAGCAGGTCGTCCACCATGCGGACCTGGTTGCGCAGCTGCCGCTCGATGGTGGCGACGGCCTTGTGCCGGGTCGCCTCGTCGGCGCCTCCGTGCCGCCACAGGTGCATCGCATTGGTCATCGCCGCCATCGGGTTGCGCAGCTCATGCGCGAGCATCGCGAGGAATTCGTCCTTCTGCCGGTCCGCCTGCGTCAGCCGGTCGAAGGCCTTGTGCTTGGCGGTGACGTCGTCGATGGTCAGCAGGATCAGCGTGCGGTCCGGCCAGGCCACGCGGGCCGCGTTGAGCTTCACGGTGCGCGCGCCGATGTGGGGGAAGACCGCGCTGACCTCGTAGTCGCGCACCCGCGTGTGCCTGGGCACCAGCGTCTCCAGCAGCTCGCGCAACGCCGGGATGTTCCACTGGCCGTCGCCGAGCTCGTACAGGACCTTGTGCAGCGTCTCGCGCGGCGAGGTCTCGTAGCAGAGATAGAAGGCCTGGTTGGCGCGCGTGACGCGCAGCTCCGTCGTCAGCACCACCAGCGGCTGGGACATCGTCTCGATGATCGCGTCGGCGAAGTCGCGCCCCTGCGTCACCTCGTCGTGCAGGCCCTTGAGCTCGCGATTGCGGAAGCGCAGCTCGTCGTTGGTGGTGGACAGCTCCTCGTTCAGGGATTGCAGCTCCTCCTTGGCGGTCTCCAGTTCCTCGTTGGTGCTCTGGAGCTCCTCGTTGCTCGACTGCGTTTCCTCCTCCAGCGCCTTGAGCGACTCCATGGCGCGATCGTGCTCCTCGAGCATCACGCGGGTCTGCTCGCGCGTGGCGCGCAGCTCCTCGGTGAGGCGCAGGATCTCGCTGCGGTCCGCATCGCTGCGGCGCGCGCCGCCGCTGCCCAGCCGTGCGAGCACGGCGGCCCGCACCGCCTGCGTGATGCCCGCCCGGACGACGGCCTCGGGCAGCGGCGCGGACGCCTCGGCGAGGATGAAGAACACCAGGAACCAGCGCGGCTCCGTCTCGCTCGGGTACAGCGGCACGACCTCGATCGAGGCCGCGCGGGACTGGCCGGGGCCGGTCTCGACGCGCAGGCCGTCCCGGCGCACGGGCACGGCGTCCGCGCGGACGCGGCGCAGGGCGTCGCTGACCGCGCTGAACACGCCCGGCCGCGCCAGGCGCTGCAGCTGCTGCGTCGGCGCGCCCGGGGGCAGCGACAGGAAGGCGCTGGTGTCGCCGCGGAACTCGAGGACGTTGAGGTCGTCGTCGCACAGCACGCACGGGGGCGAGAAGCGCGCGATGGCGATGCGGTCGATCTCGCGCCGCAACCCGTCGCGGTCCGAGGTCGCCGACACGCCGGCCCGGCGCAGCGCCGGCAGCGGCGCGATGGGCGCCCGCACCGGCCGGCCGATGGCGGCAACGATGCGGTGCGGCACCGCGCGCTTGAGGAAGAGCTTGGTGCGCTTGCTGTCCAGCGCGCTGAACAGCTCGGAATAGGCGCCGACGCTCTCGGACAGGCCCAGCATCAGCAGGCCTTCGCGCTGCAGCGCGAAGTGGAAGGCCGGCATGACGCGCTTCTGCAGCGTCGGATCGAGGTAGATCAGCAGGTTGCGGCAGCTGATCAGGTCGATGCGGGAGAAGGGCGGGTCGTAGGCGACGTTCTGCCGGGCGAAGGTGCAGCAGTCGCGGACCGTCTTGGCGACCCGGTAGTGATCGCCATCCTGGACGAAGAACCGGGCCAGCCGCTCCGGGGTGACGTTGCGGGCGATGTTCTCGATGTAGCGGCCGTGGCGCGCGGTGGCGAGCGACTCCTCGCTGACGTCGGTGCCGAAGATCTGCACCTGCCGGTCCGGCGAGTGTTCGGCCAGGTATTCCAGCACGCAGATCGCGATGGAGTAGACCTCCTCGCCGGTGGCGCAGCCGGGCACCCAGATGCGCAGCGGTTGCGCCCCGTCGACGTGCCGCAGCAGCCGCGGCAGCGCGGTGTCCGACAGCGCGGCGAAGGCGTCGGGGTCGCGGAAGAATTCGGTGTAGCGGATCAGCAGGTCGCGGCACAGCGCCTGCGCCTCGGCCGGGTCCGACTCCAGCACCGCCAGGTAGGCCTCGAGGTGATCCAGACCGCGCAGCGCCAGGCGGCGGCCCAGACGCCGTTCGACCGTGCCGCGCTTGTAGTGGGTGAAGTCGATGTGGCAGACGGTCTGCAGCCGGCGGAACACGCGGTCCATGTGGATGCCGTCGTGCACGCCGGCGCGGTCGTCGGCGTCCAGCGACCGCACGTCGAGGAAGGGGTTGTGCACCAGCCGCAGCAGCACGGCGGCGATCTGCGCGGGGGGCAGCGTGAGGTCGACGCCGCCCAGCTCCACCGCGGCACGGGGCATGCTGGTGAAGCGCGCCGAGTCGTCGTCCTGTGCGAAGCCGATTCCGCCGCAGCCCTTGATCGCCTGCATGCCGACGGCGCCGTCCGTGCCGCTGCCGGAGAGGATGACGCCGATGGCCTTGCTGCCCTGGTCCTTGGCCAGCGAGTCCAGCATGTCGTCGATCGGCATGGGCGGGCCGAGCGTTTCGCCGCGAGGCCGCAGCGCCAGGCGGCCGTTCGACACCGTCATGCTGGTGTCGGGCGGGATGACGTAGACGTGGTTCTCCTCGATCGGCTGGCCGTCGGTTGCCTCCAGGACGGTGAGCGGCGTGCGCTGGTCGAGGATCTCGGTCAGCAGGCTGGGATGCGTGGGGTCGAGGTGCTGGACGACCAGCAGCGCCATGCCGGCGTTGTCGGGCAGATGGGCGAGCAGATCGCTCAAGGCGTCCAGTCCGCCAGCGGACGTGCCGATGCCCACGATGGGGTAGGCCTGCTGGGTCACATCGGCGCTTTCGTCATGGAGGGGGGAGCCGGACCGGGGCGGGTCGCGGAAGGACGCCGCTTGGCCCGATCGGGCACTGCGGCTGTGGTTCAGCCGGGTGCCATGCTACGCCACTTGCGATGGCATCGAGGCGCCGCCCGTCGCCGGAAGCGCCGGGACGGCATCAGGCGATGCGCCTGATGCCGTGACCAAGGCGGCGGACAGGGTCCCCGAAGGTCCGCGGAGCCGCGGACGCGCCGCTCAGGCCCGCACCCGGCGCACGCGCGCGGCGATCAGGCCCAGTCCGAGCAGGACCAGCGCCGCGCTCGTCGGCTCCGGCACCGCCGAGGCCGTCACGTCGAAGCTCAGGGTCCCGCGCAGCCATTCCCCTTCGGCGACATCCAGCGCGAAGTCCTTGTAGGCCTCGCTGAACTCCAGTCGCAGCAGCCCGTCCGCGCCGACGTTCAGGCCGAACGGGCTCAGGTCGAGCGCGCCGCTGTAGCTGCCGGCACCGCTCGCGAAGTCCGCGCCGCCCGGCGCGAACGTCACCAGATCCAGGCCGCTCGAGCCGCCGAAGCTGACCTGCATCTCCGCCAGCGCGCTGGGCGAGAAGGCATTCAGATCGAGCGACCAGGACAGCGAGTTCAGGACCGCGTTCGCCCCGACATCGACGAGCCAGACCGTGTTGCCGGCTTCGCCCTGCAGGTTGATGCTCTGGGCTCCGCCGACGTCGACGACGACGGGCGTGGCGTGCGCAGGCGCGCCCGCGAGGCTCAGGAGGGCCGAGACCGCGATGACGAGCGACGAGGCGAGCGACGTGGCGAACGACGTGACGAGCGACGTGACGGACGCGCTGCCGGACGCGGCGATGAGGTGGTGGAGTTGCTTCATGGCGTCGGCTTTCAATGGGTGGCGGGCGTGCTTGGGGTGGCGGAAGCGGCGGCGGGGAGCACGAACACGACCGCCGTGCGTGCCGGCACGCTGAAGCGGCCGGTGGCGCGGTCGAAGCTGGCCTGGCGCGCGCGCGCATCGGCGGCGCCCGCCGCCGTGTGGACGGGATGCAGCACCAGCGCATGTCCCGCCAGGGTGGGCAGCGTCAGGTCCTTGGCCGTCTTGTCGACGTTGATCAGGTAGACCAGCTCGTTGAAGTTGGCGCCTGGGTAGCCGGCGCCGTCGAGGCGTCCGACCAGCACCGTGGCCTCCTGCGACGATCCCGTGTTCAGGAAGGTCAAGCGCGCCTTGATGTCCTCGGCCGTGCGCAGGCGCAGCAGCGTCGAGCTCTTGCGCAGGCGCAGCAGGTCGCGGAAGGCGTCGCGCGTCCACGCGATGTCGGCCGCGGCGGGCTTGAGCAGCGGATTGCCGAGCAGCGGCTTCGCATACGGCCAGTTGTCCGCGTTGTCGCGCGACGGCGGCAGGCCGACGCCGAAATTGTTGTCCGCGTAGGTCCAGTCCAGCCGGTTGAACCAGTCGCCGCTGTCGTAGCTGTTGCGGTCCAGCGACTTGCTGCGCAGCGTGTCCGTGCCCGCGTGGAAGTAGGCCACGCCCTGGCTGAACGCATTGATCGCGCTGGCCAGGATCTGCACCCGGGCGCGGTCCTCGCGGCTGGTGCCGACCGGCAGCCGGAACGCGTTGTTGTCGAACAGGGTCAGGTTGTCGTGGTTCTCCACGTAGTTGACGACCTCGCCCGGTTCCAGCACCCAGCCCGCGGGGATGCCGCCGACGTCGATCTGCTCCAGCCGCAGCATGGCGTCCCAGCTCGTCTGCATCTGGAAGCTGCGGATCGAGCCCGCCAGCGCCGCGCGGATGCGGTCGGCCTGCCACATCAGCTCGCCGCGGGTCTGGCCGCCGTTGCGGCCGTTGCTGTCGTAGAAGAAGCCGTTCACGTAGCCCTGGCTGGCGAGCAGCGCCTCGCCCGTGTCGCAGCAGCCGCCGCCGCGCACCGCGTCGCGGATCAGCGGGTTGAAGCTGCCGATGCCCGAGCCGTTCAGCGACAGCATCTCCGCCTGCACGAAGCGCGCGCCGTTGGCGACCTCGCCGAAGTTCCAGCCCTCGCCGACGATCTGGACCTCGCGGCCGGCCGCCTGCTTCACGCGCGCCTTCAGCGCCTCCATGACCGCGCGCGGGTGGTGGCCCATGATGTCGAAACGCAGCGAGCTGATGCGGTAGTCGCGCGTCCAGGTGACCGCCGAATCGATCATCAGCTTGGCCATCATGAGGTTCTCGGAGGCGGTGTTCTCGCAGCAGGTCGAGCGCTCGATGCCGCCGGCGGCGTTGTAGCGGAAGTAGTAGTTGGGCACGACCTTGTCGAGCACCGAGGTGGCGTTCTGCCCCGACGACGTCGTGTGGTTGTAGACCAGGTCCATGCCGACGCGCAGGCCGGCGGCGTTCAGCGCCTGCACCATGCGGCGGAACTCGACGACGCGCGCGACCGGGTCGTTCGCGTTGCTCGCGTAGCTGCCTTCCGGCGTCGAGAAGTGCTGCGGGTCGTAGCCCCAGTTGAAGCAGTCGGTGCCGGCCGTGGCGGCCACGGCGGCCTGCTGCGACTCGCCGTCCGGCGCGCCGGACGGCGAGGGCGTGACGCAGCCCTTCTCGTTGACGGTCGCGAAGTCGAACACCGGCAGCAGGTGCACATCGGTCAGCCCCGCGGCGGCGAGGGCGCCCAGGTGGCGCATGCCGTTGGAGCCGGACTCGGCGAAGGCCAGGTACTTGCCGCGTCGCGCCGCGGGCACGGTGGCGTCGTTGATCGAGAAGTCGCGCACATGCAGCTCGTAGATGCTCAGGTCCGACGGCGCCGACACCGTGGCGGGCGGCGCGCTGGCGTCCCAGCCCGCGGGCTTGGTCGCGGCGGACTGCAGGTCCATCACCACGCTCTGCTGGCCGCCGAGCGTCACGCCCAGCGAGTACGGATCGGCGACCAGGTTGCGCACCAGGCCCACGCCCTTCACGAAGACCTGCACCTGGTAGCGGTAGGTGGCGCCCTGCAGGCTGCCGGGCTTGGTGAGCCGCCACACGCCGGTCGCGGCGTCGCGCGCCATGGGCTCGGTGGTGGTGCGGGTGAGCGTCGAGCCCGCGATCGGCGTCGTCAGCACCAGGGCCACGTCTTGCGCGGTCGGCGCCCAGAGCTTGAAGCTGGTCGAGCCATTGGCCACGACGGCGCCCAGGTCCGGCACGTCGTTGGCGGCGGCGTAGAGGTCGTCGAGCGCGCCGGCGATCTGCGCCGTCGTCGCGTTCTGGACGCGGCCGTCCGCATCCTCCTGCACGAGCACCAGTTGCCGCTGATGCAGCGACGGCAGCCGTGCGACATCGGCCGCGCGCACCGCGAAGACCGCGCCGCTGGCCACGTACTTGAAGCGTTGCGCGTCGGCCGGCGGCACGGTGCCGGTGAACAGGTCCAGCGTGATGAAGCCGTCGGCGCCGCCCACCGGTGCGCCGGAGGCCACGCTGATCTGTCCCGTCGCCGAGTGGTACAGCCGCACGCTGCCCGAGCCGTTGCCCGATGCCCCGATGCGCGGCCACTTCACGAGCGTCCTGTTGAGCCACACGGCGCGCGCGTCGGTGCTGGACACCTGGCGCAGGTCCGGCGTCGCGGTGTAGACCGTCGCATCGCGCTCCACCAGCCACACATGGCCGACCTGGTTCTGGATCGTCAGCGCGGAGAACTCGACGCGGATGTTGTTGTCGCGGCCGTCCTTGTCGTTCTCGTTGGGCGGCATGCCGTGGACGATGAATTCAAGTCCCTTGCGGCTCGCGTCGCCTTGAGGATTGAGCACGGGGATGTCGAAGACGACCTCGTCGCTGCCGGCCGCGTAGCCCGGCATCGCGCTGAAGGCGACGGGCCGGGTCCAGTTGTCGATGGTGACGCCGACGGGCAGGGCGGCCGCATTCAGGCCGCTGCCGTTCCACAGGTGCAGGCCCCAGGCGCTGTACGCGCCGTCGAAGCGCTTGTAATGGACCCGCACCGTGGTGATGTCGGGCGTGGCCAGCTGCAGTGGATTGCCGGGGTAGTTGGTGCTGTCGCCCTGCAGGCGCCAGACCTCGTTGGCGCCGGCCTGGAGCACGAGGCTCTGGTCCGCGCCGCCGTTGTCCTTGTTGTCGCCGTTGTGGAAGAGGAAGCCCACGGTGCCGCTGGTGGCGGCGAGCGGCACGTCGTAGTAGACGCCGAAGGCGTCGCTGCCCGCGGCGTTCCAGCCCTCGTTCCAGTTGGGGCTCTGCGCGGCGTTCCAGGCATGGATCTGCCAGCCGGCGTGGTTGCCGTCGGCGCGGCGGTAGTGGACGCGCAGCGAGGTGGCTGGGGTGTCAGGGGTTGCCGCCGCGGCGATCCGCGCCCGGGTCGATGCCGACGCCGGCGTCGAGCCTGTCGGCACTTCCGCGATCAGCGCGACGCCGTTCTCGTCGACCGCCGCGGCGCTGGTGCCGGCCTTCTGGGCGGGTCCCGCCTCGCCGCCGCCACACGCCGCCAGCAGCCCGCACAGGCTGATCGCCAACGCGCCCGCCACCCGTCGCGCCGTGCGCGACCAACCGTCAGTCCATGCCTGCATGTGCCAGCCCTCCACAAAGGTGGCCGGATGCTAAGGAAGTAAAACTACATCATGTGACCGTGGAATCCCGAAGTCGGATTACATGTCGGGAGTTCATGGGACACGGAGGGGACAGGATTTACGCCGGATTCGGGTGAAAAAGCCACGGTTTCCAGATGAAGGGTGTAGTTTTGCTTCACTCCTGAGCATTCGTGCAGAACATCGGAAGTGATGCTTGAAGGCGCGTGGTCTTTGCCAGTCGCGCGAACGGGGCGGCCACCCGTGGCCTTCCAGCATCGACCCGCCGCGGCCGAACGCGAGGCGAGGTCGCGGCGACCGCCTGGGCGCTTGCCACCCATCTCGGCGGGCGTCGGCCGAGCGTCGCCGCACCCAACTGAGATACTCCGGCGTCCCCTTCGCGCCAGAAGGGCCCAGCCTCATCGCCCGCCATGACCGACGACCCGCGCCACCCGTCCGACCTCGCCGCCGCGACGGTGACTTCCGAGGCCGACGCCGACGCGCCGGCGCAGCGCGAGCCCGACGACCTCGCCCAGTTCCGGACGCTGTTCGAGCGCATGGACGAGGGCTACTGCGTCATCGAGTTCCTCGACGGCCCGCACGGCCCGCTGAGCGACTATGTGCATGTGCTCGCCAACCCGGCCTACGCCGCCAATGCCGGCATCCCGGACGTGGTGGGCCAGAAGGTCCGCGAGATGGTGCCGGACGAAGCGGATGCCTGGGTCGAGATCTACCGCAAGGTGCTCCTCAGCGGCGTGCCGGTGCGCTTCGAGCGCGAACTGGCACGGACCGGCCGCTACCTGGAGCTGTCCGCCTTCCGCATCGAGCCGGTCGAGCGCCGGCAGGTGGCCGTGCTGTTCCAGGACGTCACGCGTCGCCATCGCGCCGACCGGGCGCTGCGGGAGCTCAATGAAACGCTCGAGCGCCGCGTGCGGGAAGAGGTCGAGCAGCGCCTGCGCACCGAGGAGGCGCTGCGCCAGTCCCAGAAGATGGAGGCGGTCGGGCAGCTGACCGGCGGCATCGCGCACGACTTCAACAACATGCTGGCGGTGGTGGTCAGTTCCCTGGACCTGCTGGCGCGCAAGTTCCTGAAGGACGACCCCCTGGCGATGCGCTACGTCGACGCCGCGCGCAACGGCACGCAGCGCGCGGCGCAGCTGACGCAGCGGCTGCTCGCGTTCTCGCGCCAGCAGCCCTTGCGCCCCGAGGCGATCAACGCCAACCGGCTGGTGGCGGGCATGTCGGACCTGCTGCGCCACTCCATCGGCGGCGCCATCGCGCTGGAGGCCGTGCAGGCCGGCGGCCTGTGGCGCACGCACGCGGACCCCAACCAGCTGGAGAGCGCGATCCTCAACCTCGCGGTCAACGCGCGCGACGCGATGCCCGACGGCGGGCGTCTCACCATCGAGACCGCGAACGCCCACCTCGACGAGCGCTACGTCGCCGAGCAGATGGGCGTGCTGCCCGGCCAGTACGTGATGGTCGCGGTCAGCGACACCGGCAGCGGCATGCCGCCCGATGTCCTGGCGCGGGCCTTCGATCCCTTCTTCACGACCAAGGAAGTGGGCCGCGGCACCGGCCTGGGCCTCAGCCAGGTCTACGGCTTCGTCAAGCAGTCCGGCGGCCACGTGAAGATCTACTCCGAGCCCGGCCAGGGCACGTCGGTGAAGATCTACCTGCCGCGCCTGCTGAACGATCGCGAAGAGGAGATCGAGTCGCAGCGCGTGCCGCTCGTGTCCGCGAAGCAGGGCCAGGAGACGGTGCTGGTGGTCGAGGACGAGGCGGCGGTGCGCGCGTCCTCCGTCGACGCGCTGACGGAGCTGGGTTACCGCGTGCTCGAGGCCGACGGCGGCGAGGCGGCGCTGAAGCTGCTCGACGCGCATCCCGAGATCGCGCTGGTCTTCGCCGACGTCGTGATGCCGGGCATGAACGGACGCAAGCTCGCCGACGAGGCACGCCGGCGCCGGCCCGGCCTGCGGGTGCTGTTCACGACCGGCTACTCGCGCAACGCGGTCGTGCACAACGGCGTGCTCGATCCCGGCGTGGACCTGCTGGGCAAGCCCTTCACGCTGGACGAGCTGGCCGCGGCGGTCCGCGCGGTGCTGGACCGGCCGGATTGATCTGACTGCCGGGGCCGCTGACGCAGACGTCGGCGGCGTCGCTGGTCGTCTTGCCGATGTGCTGGCCGATCTACATCGACATGCTGGCGCCCGATGCCGTCGATCACCGTGGCCTTGCGCTCGTCGTGGTCGACCTGCGACTGCCGGTCGGTAGGCGTGGCGTTGTCGCCCGGATGCAAGTCGCACGGAGGCCACGCCGCACGGCCTCGGTCGAACTCCCTCTCCCGCACTGCGGGAGAGGGTGGGGGTGAGGGCCGGCGGCCTGGGCAGTCAGGCCAGCGCCGAATACCCCGACACGAAGCGATGCGGCGTGCCATCGGCGTCATAGGTCGAACGCTCGATGCGGCCGATGTCGCCGCCGTAGACGTGGATGCTGATCGAGACCCGACCCTCGGCCGCGTTGCGGACGCGGTGGATGTCCCCGATCCGCGGCGAGACCGCCTCCACCTGACCCGGTGACAAGCGCACCGGCGGGCCGTCCGGCACGAGCTCATGCGGCCCGGTGAAGCGGTAGCCCTGCGAGTCCTCCGCGCCGCGCAGCATGCCGATGAGCCCCCACACGGTGTGGTCGTGGAGGGGGGTCGCCTGCCCCGGTCCCCACACGAAGGACACGACCGAGAAGCGTCCCTGCGCGTCGACATGCAGCGGGTACTGCCGATAGCGATCGGCGCCCGGCTGCGCGTGGCTCGACGGCAGCCAGTCGTCGCGCGCGACGAGCTCGGCGAGCAGCGGGCGCAATGCCGCCAGCAGCTCGGACTCTCGCAAGCCTTGGCCGATCAACGCCTCGCTGGCGGCGATGAACCGTCGCAACGGCTCCGGTGGCACGGGCGGGAGAAGGGCGCTCATGCGTCGCAGTGTGGGCGTCGCCCCGGCGGCCGTGAATCCTGCAATCCGAGCATGGAAAGTCGGATTCGTTCGTTGCGGGTCGCCGCGCGGATCTCTACGGTCTGGCGCTGTCCCACCCACGCAGATCCACCACCATGAGCCTCCAATTCATCGGCATGATCCAGTCGCAGAAGACCTCCGAGATCCACCCGGCCAACGGGCCGGTCGTCGATCCGGACTACGTGAGCGCCTTCGCGCAGGCGCATGAGGCGGCGGGCTTCGACCGCATCCTGGTGCCCCACCATTCCACGGGGCCGAGCGCGCAGCTGACGATCGCCCACGCGGCGGCGCACACCTCGCGCATCGGATTCCTGCTGGCGCACCGGCCGGGCTTCGTCGCGCCGACGCTGGCCGCGCGGGAGCTCGCGACGCTGGACCAGTTCACCGGCGGCCGGCTGGCGGTGCACCTGATCTCCGGCGGCTCGGACGCCGAGCAGCGCCGCGACGGCGACTACCTCGACCACGACCAGCGCTACGAGCGCACCGACGAGTACGTCGGACTGCTGCGCCGTCTGTGGACCAGCGATCAGCCCTTCGACCACGCGGGCAAGCATTACCGCTTCGACGGCGGATTCAGCGAGGTCAAGCCGCGCCAGCAGCCGCACATCCCGGTCTTCTTCGGCGGCGCGTCCGACGCGGCCCTGCCGGTGGCCGGCAAGCATGCGGACGTCTACGCGCTGTGGGGCGAGTCGCTGGAACAGACGGCGGACCTGACGCGACGCGTGCGCGCGGAGGCAGCGCGGCATGGTCGCAGCATCGGGTTCTCGGTCTCCTTCCGACCCATCCTCGCGGACACCGAGGAAGCCGCCTGGGCGCGCGCCCAGCGCATCCTGGAGGACACGCGCCGCCTGCGCGTGGCGGCGGGCTACAGCCGCGGCGGACCGCAGCAGAGCGAGGGCGCGCGGCGCCTGCTCGCGGCGGCGGAGAAGGGCAGCCGCGTCGACAAGCGGCTGTGGACCGAGATCGCGCGCGAGACCGGCGCGCGCCACAACAGCACCGCGCTGGTCGGCACGCCGGCGCAGGTGGCCGAGGCGCTGCTCGATTACTACGACCTGGGCGTCACGACCTTCCTGATCCGCGGCTTCGATCCGCTGGAGGACGCCATCGACTACGGCCGGGAGCTGATCCCGCGCACGCGCGCGCTCGTCGCGCAGCGGCTGGCGCAGCGCCAGGCGGCTTGAACTCAGTCCGCTTCACCTTTCCGCTTCGAGGACTGCATGAGCATTGATTCCAACGACGTCGACAAGCGCCCCCTCACCGACGAGGCCACGAGCCGCCCCGAGGCTCACGACCGATCCCGCCGCCGCGTGCTGTCCGGCGGCGCCGCGCTCACGGCGCTCGCCGCCGTCCCGTACGTCCGCTCCGTGCGCGCGCAAGGCCGCGTGGTCGTGAAAGCCGGCGACCAGAAGGGCAACCTGCGTGCGCTGCTGGAAGCGGCGGATGAATTGCGCCAACTGCCCTACGACATCCAGTGGAGCGAGTTCCCCGCCGCCGCGCCGCTCGCCGAGGCGCTCAACGCGGAGGCCGTCGACTTCGGCCCCATCGGCGACGCGCCGCTGCTGTTCGCGATCGCCGCAGGCACGCGCATCAAGGCCTTCGCGGTGAATCGCTCCGATGCCTATGGCACGGCGGTCCTGGTGCGACCGGATTCGCCACTGAAAACGGCGGGCGACCTCAAGGGCAAGTCCATCGGCACCAACCGCGGATCGA
Source organism: uncultured Roseateles sp. (assembly GCA_946886855.1). Next base: position 20,444 of record CAMPJJ010000080.1, read on the forward strand.
TCGGCCACTTCATCGCGCTGAAGGCGCTCGCGTCCGCGGGCTTGAAGCCGGACGACGCGCAGGTCCGCTTCCTGCCGCCGGCGGAGGCCAAGCTCGCGTTGACGCAAGGCTCGCTCGATGCGTGGGCAACGTGGGAGCCTTACACGGCGCTCGCGGAGACAGCCGGCCACGCACGCGTGCTGGTGAGCGGGCGAGGGCAGTGGTCGGGGCTGAGCTTCCTGGCGGCGACCGACAAGGCGCTCGAGAGCAAACGCGAAGCGCTGGCGGACCTGGCGCAGCGCGTGAAGCGCGCGCAGGCGTGGTCCTACCAGCATGGGCCCGAGTTCTCCACGACGCTGGCGCGGATCATCGGCATTCCGGTCGAGGCCGCGCGGCTGCAGTTCGAGCGCCGCGCCACGCGCTGGATCGCGCTCGACGACCAGGTGCTCGCGGACCAGCAGCGCAGCGCGGATTTCTATCTGCAGGTGGGGCTGCTGAAGCAGCGGCTGGACGTGCGGCCGACCGTCACCCGGGTGTGAGCGTCAGAATGCGGCATGCAACAAACTGCCGAACTCCCTGAGAACCTCTTGAGCGTGACCAGCGCGAGCCGCACCTGGGCGGGCGTGCACGTGATCGCGGCGGAGTTCGCCTGCGCCGGTCGGGTCCTGTACCAAGTGCCCCACCTGGAAGCGGCGCGACTCGGCATGATCTACGAGGAAGTGGGGTCGCGCCGTTCAGAGCCGCGACTGAAGCGGGAGGTGGCCTGCCCCGTCGAGTACAAGCCCCGGCAGATCAATTATGTGCCGGCGGGGATGACGATCTGGGGATTCAGCGAGGACGTCCGGCACGTGAAGGATGTCAGGCTGGCCTTCGATGTGGCCGCGCTCAGCGAGCGCTGCCATCTGACGCACACCGGCGGCCACGCACAGACCCCGCTCATCCGCTTCACCGACGAGCGGATGGCGACCTTGATGAAGCTGCTCGCCGACGCCGTGCCGGATCCTGATCCTTCCAGCCATCTGTACGGTGATGCGCTCGTGACCGCGCTCGCAGTCCGGTTCCTCGGCAGGAATGACCCGGGCGGCACCAGGTCGCGAGCGCGGCTGTCGCCGCTCCAGCTGAGGGACGCCTTGGGCTTTCTTGAAGCCCACCTGCCGAGCCGCGTCGAATTGAGCACCCTGGCGGCCCTCGCGGGCCTGTCGCCGTCGCACTACAACCGGGCGTTCAAGGCATCGACGGGGCTTGCGCCTTACCAGTGGCAATTGCAGGCGCGGATCGAACGTGCCCAGTCGCTGCTGCTGGAAAGCACCCGCTCCATGGAGGACATCGCCGAAGCCACCGGTTTCGCGGATGCGGTGCATTTCGGGCGGACCTTCCGGAAGTTGATCGGGGCAACGCCGTCGGCCTGGCGGAAACAACGACTCAACTGAGCTTCTGCGCCGACCGGCGACCCGGGGGGATGGCGAGCAATTCCAGTCGGATTCGAGCAATCGCGATCATTGTCCCGGCGGCACACGCGATCGACACTTTTCCTTTCTCGGCGGACGCGACAGCGGGTATTCCATCCGCTGCACGCCCGACCGAACCGAAGGAATGGACATGATCGACTTGAAGGGAAAGCGCGCGTTGGTGACCGGAGGATCGCGGGGCATCGGCGCCGCGATCGTCAGCGCCTTGGCGCACAGCGGTGCGGACGTCGCCTTCACCTATCGGCACTCGGAAGAGCGGGCGCGCACGCTGGTCCGGCACATCGAGCAGCAGGGACGCCGGGCCATCGCCATCCAGGCCGACGGCGCGGATCCCGAGGCGATCGCGCGCTCGGTGCGCGAGGCGGTCTCCACGTTGGGCGGCATCGACGTTCTCGTCAACAGCGCGGCCATCGGTCACAGCGGCCTGATCGCCGATCTGGACCTGGCCGACTATCAGACCTTGATGGACACCAACGTGCGCGCGCCCGTGCTGTTCTCCAAGGCCGTGATCCCGCACCTGGGCGAGGGCGGTCGCATCATCTCCATCGGATCGGGACTGGCGGAGCGGGTGCCGTTCCCGGGTGTCACGGCTTACGCGATGACCAAGGCGGCGCTGCTCGCCTTCACGCGGGGACTGTCGCGCGAACTGGGTCCGAAAGGCATCACCGTGAACATCGTTCATCCGGGATCCACCGACACGGACGCCAATCCCGCGGACGGGCCGGCCGCCGATTTCCAGCGCGGCATGACCTCGTTGGGACGCTTTGCCAGGCCGGAGGAAATCGCGAACGCGGTGGTCTTCCTGGCGAGTCCGGCGGCGAGCGTGATCACCGGCGCCTCGCTGGTCGCGGACGCCGGTGCGATCGCTTGAGTGCCCCGAGCGAGCCGGGCCGGCCGTGTCACTGAGGCGCGGGTCGCGGGGCGACCCGGAGGCGCGACCTCGAGGCGACGACGGAGAGGACGGCCGAGACGGCCAGGCTTGCCGCGATGCACAGCATGGCGATCATCAACGCCCTGGCCATGGACGTCGCGTCGGGCGACGGGCCTGCGACGCTGAAGAACACGCCGCCGATCACCGCCACCCCAAGTGCCGCACTGATCTGCAAGGCCGAGTTCGTGATGCCGGCGATCATTCCTGATCCGGTCGCAGGCGCGCGACTGATGAGGGCGCGCACCAGCGTGGGCAGCGCCCACCCCTGGCCGAAACCCAGCAGTCCCACCGCGGCGATCAGCGGACCTTGCGCCGGCATCCGTCCCGGCGTCGCCGCCACCAGCAGGGCGAGCAGCACGCAGCCGGCCACTTCGAACAGCATGCCGACAGCGGGCACCCGGTCGCCGAAGACGCGCGTGGCCAGCGGCGTCGTCAAGGGCCCGATGAAGGCGCCGACACCGAAGGGCAGGAACACCAGCCCCGTTGCCAGGGCACTCAGCCCGAGCGCCGATTGCAGGTACACGGAGAACACCAGGAAGAACGCCGAGACGACGTAGAAGAAGAGCACGCCCGTGAGGCCGCTCATCAATCCGGGCAGGCGGACCAGGTCGACGCTGACCAGGGGAACCCCGCCGCGGCGGGCGAAGGCCTTCTCGTATCGCCAGAAGGCAAACCCGGCGAGCGGGCAGGCGATCAGCATCGCGCAGGCCCACCAGGGCCAACCCCGCTCACGCCCCTCGACCAGGGGAACGATCAGCAGGCCAAGCGTCAAGGCGCACAGCAGCACACCGAGGCGGTCGACGGGAGCCGGGCTGTCGCCGCGGACTTCGAGCAGCAACGGCAGGCCGAAGATCAGGACAGCGGCGACCACGGGCAGGTTGATGAGGAAGATGATGCGCCACGCGAGGTGAAGGACGTCCGCGGAGATCAACGCCCCGCCGAGCGCCTGCGCGGCCACGGCCGCCAGGCCGACCGCCGCGCCATAGAGTCCCAGCGCGCGTGAACGCTCATGTTCCGGGAACAGGGCGTGAATCGACGCCAGTCCTTGAGGCGCCATGGCAGCGGCGCTCAGGCCCTGGAACACCCGCGCGACGATCAACAGGACAGGCGATGTCGCGAGCCCGCACATCACCGACGTCAGCCCGAAGCCGGTGATGCCGATCAGGAAGATCCTGCGCCGGCCGAAGAGATCGCCCAGGCGTCCTCCGGTGATGAGGAAGACCGCATAGGCCGCGGCGTAGCCGGAGATGACCAGCTGCAGCTCCGCAGGGGTCGTGTGGAGCGTGCTCCGGATCGAAGGCAGGGCGACGTTCACGATGAAGAAGTCCAGCGGGGGCAGGAAGGCCCCCACCAGCAACACCGCGAACGCCGACCACCGGCGCGTGGCGGAAGTCGTCGTTTGCATGAGGGTGGGTGCTCGCGGTTTTCCTCAGTCCGGCCGGCCGAAACGTTCGGTCCCCATGATCGGCACCCAGTTCTGGAGCGGCACGGCGTAATGCATGCTGAAGGTGCGCTCCAGGAAAGCCCAGCGGCCATCGCGTCGTTGATAGACGTCGCGGTATTGGCCGCTGGCCTGCAGCGGACCCTTGTCGACGTCATAGAAGATGCAGTCCGCAGCGACCACCCCGTGGGCGTTGTCACCGTCGACCGTGATCAATGCATTCGCCATCCAGTGATGCATGTGGGGCATGCGCTTCATGTTGACGCGCGCCTGCGCCAGGATGGCCTCCAGGCCTTCGGCATTGCCGTTGGCGCCGAGGAACAGTCGCGACTCGGGATACCAGAGCGTCGCCAGCAGTTCCTCGTTCATCGTGTCGAACGCTTCCGCGTAGTTGGCGATCAGCGCATCGATGGCGAAGCGGCTTTCGATGGCATCCAGGCGTGCTTCAAGGTCTTTGGACATGCGGGTTCCGTGTTAAGTACCGAACGGTACATAAATTGGGAAAAAAATGCGAGGTCGTGTTGCCGCCTCGCACTGCATCGATCGTCTCTATTTACGTATCGAGCGATATAAATATACGGTCTTGAGCAATGCCGTGTCAACGGCCTCCCGCGCACGATGCGACTTGCAGGAGTAGGGCAAGCGACGCTGCAGGCGCGAGGGGTGCGTTGTCTGCCGATTGTGTATCGATTAGTATGTATGCCTGGACTGTCGGAGATCTTCATGGCTCAGCGGGGCCGACCACGCACCTTCGACCGCGACGCGGCGGTCACCTCGGCGATGCACCTGTTCTGGGAGCACGGTTTTGAATCGACGTCCCTGTCGCAGCTGAAGGCGGCGATGGGCACGGGGATCTCGGCGCCCAGCTTCTACGCCGCCTTCGAATCCAAGGAGGCGCTGTACAAGGAGGCCTTGGAGCGTTATATGACGATCTACGGCGATCTGACCCGGAGTCTCCACGACCCGTCGGTCCCGCCGCGAGAGGGCGTGTTCCTGGCGCTGCAGCGGTCGGCCAGGATGCAGACCGGGAGCGGTCACCCGAAGGGTTGCATGGTGGCGCTGGGCGTCGTTGGAGCCAGCTCCACGGGCAGCGAGGCCGTCACCCAGCTGCTTCGCGAGGTGCGCAGCCGCACCCGCGCCGGTTTCCGCTCTTGCGTGGAGCGGGGCATCGCGAGCGGGGAACTGCGCGAGGGCACGGACGCGGCCTCACTGTCCGTCGCGTTCGACTGCTTCTTCCAGGGGTTGTCGGTGCTCGCCCGCGATCGCGTCCGGCATGCCGTCATCGAGAAGGCCGTGACCGAGGCGATGGGGATGTGGGATGCCGCGCTGAGTTCGCGGCGTTGAGTGGTCTCGCAGGGGAGGTGGCTCAGGGCGCCAGCGCCCGCTCGATCGCCGACTCGCAGTGGATGAGCGCCGTGTCGAAGACAGGCACGGAGACGTTGCCGGTGTCGAGCAGCATCCCCACCTCCGTGCATCCGAGGATCATGCAATCAGCCCCTTGGTCCACGAGACGGCGCGCGACGTCTTCGAACCTGACGCGGCTCTCGTCGGTCGTGATGTCCTTGCACAGCTCGTCATAGATGATGCGATGCACGTCCGCGCGATCTTCATCGCCGGGCACCAGCGGCTGGAGCCCGCTCGCCTTGAGGCGATCCACATAGAACGCCTGTTCCATCGTGAACGCGGTCGCGATCAGGCCGGGCGTCTTCAGGCCGGACGCCTTGATCCGATCCGCCGTGGCATCTGCGATGTGCAGCAGGGGGATCCCGACGCCGTCCATCATCTGCGCGGCCAGCTTGTGCATGGTGTTCGTCGCCAGGACGATGAAGTCGGCGCCGCCGCGTTCCAGCGCCTTGGCTTGCGCGTTCAGGATCTCGCCGGCTTCCTCCCACCGTCCCGCGGCCTGCAGCCGCTCGATCGTCGCGAAGTCGAGGGACCGGATCAGCAGCTCCG
>CAMPJJ010000081.1 GCA_946886855.1 uncultured Roseateles sp.
TGGGATGGAGCCATCTTCTCTGGAAATCAACGTCTCGGAGAAACCGGGCAGGTCAACCTCTCGGCGCCAGCGTCACAGGAAGTGACTGGGCGCGTGCTCATCCGGCGGCTGCATGAAGCGGTAGAAGTTCGGCGACTCTCAGAGAGGATGCGACATCTCCAAAGGCCGAATCTCAGTCGCACCTATTTCGACCGAGTCGCACTTATTCGAATGCGGGACAACCGCCGCCGATCATCGCGGCGGCCGAGGCGCTGTGGTGCGGCGCGCGGAAGGCACGCTGCGCCCACATCGACGGACGGAACTGCCCGTTGGCGCTGAGCAGCGCGGCAGACTCCAGCGCTTCGGATTCCGACAAGGGCGGCAACAGCGTCGGCAGCCGCTGCGCGAGCATCGACTTGCCGGTGCCGGGTGGTCCGACCAGCAGGATGCTCAGCCCTCCCGCCGCGGCGATCTCCAGCGCCCGTTTCGGTCCGGACTGGCCCTTGATGTCGCGCAGGTCCAGCGGCGTCTCGCCGCGCGGCGGTGGATCTCGTTGCACGCGCGGCAAGGGCGTCTCGCTCTGCGGTTGCAGGGCGTTCACGAGGTCGAGCAGATGCGCCGCCTCCCGGACAACGAGCCCCTGCACCAGCGCCGCCTCGTCGGCGCAGCCGCGTGGCAGGACCAGCTCCCGGTCAAGCTTGGCGGCGCGCAGCGCGAGCGCCATCGCCAAGGCGCCCTTGACCGGCCGCAGCTCCCCCGACAGCCCGAGTTCCCCGGCGCATTCGAGGTTCGCGAGCATGTCCGCGTCGATCTGCCCGCTGGCGGCCAGGAGGCCGAGAGCGATCGGCAGGTCGAAGCGCGCACCTTCCTTCGGCAGATCGGCCGGCGACAGATTGACGGTGATGCGCTTGTTCGCCGGGAACTCCAGCCCGCTGCTCTGCAGCGCAGCACGCACGCGCTCGCGGGATTCCTTGACCTCCAGGTCCGCCAAGCCCACCAATGTGAAGCTCGGCAGGCCGTTGGCCAGGTGCACTTCCACTTCGACCGCAGCGGCAGACAGACCGTCCAGCGCGCGGCTGTGAATGATGGAGAGGGACATTGCCATGAGATGTCGCCTCGCTTCAGCGGTGTGGCAGGCCCTGGCGCACGGTCTCGTCACTCCGGCTTTCATGCTTTCCGTCGCCCGCCATTCGAAGCCCTTCCGCACCCATCCGGTTCATGAGCTCCGCAGTGTCCATAGCGAACGATTTCACGCCTAGCACCCTGTTGGGGCGTTTCTAGGGTTAACCAATCCCCCATCCGCGCCTGCATTTGGTGCGCATTGACGCTTGACGGGGCGGTATCGGCAACCGTTCGTGGCTGCGTGAGCCGGAATGGGGCCCCTTCGGGGGGAAGGGGCTCCCCCGGGCCCGCTTGGCACAAAAGCTGCAAAGCCTCGTCCGGAAGCAGTCGCCCAGAGTCGCCCCAAACAATCAGGAGCCCCCGCGCATGAAGCCCATCGCCGCCGTCCGTGCCGCAGCCGTCGCCGCCATCGCCGCCATCGCCCTCCCGGCGCTGGCGCAGGAGGCCAACCCGCTGTCCTTCAACGTCAGCGTCACCTCCGACTACCGCTACCGCGGCATCTCGCAGACGCGCCTCAAGCCCGCCCTGCAAGGCGGCGTCGATTACGCCCATTCCAGCGGCTTCTACATCGGCGCCTGGGCCTCCACCATCAAGTGGATCAAGGACAGCGGCGGCGACGCCGACGTCGAGATCGACACCTACGCCGGCTACAAGACCGAGGTCGGCGGCGGCGTCACCGTCGACGTCGGTTTCCTGCGCTACAACTACCCCAGCAACAAGCTGCCCACCAGCGCCAACACCAACGAGCTGTACGGCGCCGTCACCTTCGGCCCCGCCACGCTGAAGTACTCGCACGCGATCAGCAACCTGTTCGGCTTCGCCGACTCCAAGCAGAGCGGCTACCTGGACCTGAGCGCCACCTTCGACGTCGGCGGCGGCTTCACCCTGACCCCGCACGTGGGCCACCAGAAGGTGAAGAACAACGGCGATTTCAGCTACACGGACTACTCGCTGACGGCGAACAAGGACTGGGAAGGCTTCACCTTCGGCCTGGGCTTCGTCGCCACCAACACCGACAACTACATCGGCGGCAAGGGCAAGGACCTCGGCAAGAACGGGGTGGTCGTGTCCGTCAAGAAGGTCTTCTGAGGAACCAACATGAAACTGATCACTGCCGTCATCAAGCCCTTCAAGCTGGATGAAGTGCGCGAGGCCCTGAGCGCCATCGGCGTCCAGGGCCTGACCGTCACCGAGGTCAAGGGCTTCGGCCGCCAGAAGGGCCACACCGAGCTGTACCGCGGCGCGGAGTACGTCGTCGACTTCCTGCCCAAGGTGAAGATCGAGGCCGCGGTCTCCGACACCGTCGTCGAGCAGGTCATCGAGGCGATCGAGAACGCCGCCCGCACCGGCAAGATCGGGGACGGCAAGATCTTCGTCTCCCCGCTGGACCAGGTGATCCGCATCCGCACCGGCGAGACCGGGCAGGACGCGCTCTGACCGTCCCCTGAATCCGCGGCCCCCGAGGGAGGCCGCGCCGTCCTCCGCAGCAGTCCTTCGCCGTCCCGCGCGCCGCAGTTCCGCGCGTCCGCCGATCAAGATCCAACGAAGAGAGTCCCGATCATGAAGCAACTACTCGCCTGCCTGGCCTTGGCCGCGGCAGCCTTCACCAGCCTGGCCCCCGCGGCCATGGCGCAGGATGCGGCCTCCGCGCCCGCCGCCGTCGCCAGCGAGACCACCGCCCAGGCGCCCGCGCCGACCGCGCCGGCCGCCGCGCCCGCCGCCTCGGCGCCCGCGGAAGCCGCTTCGGCCGCCGCCGCGCCCGCGCCCGTCATCAACAAGGGCGACACCACCTGGATGATGGTCTCCACCCTGCTGGTGATCATGATGACGGTGCCAGGTCTTGCCCTGTTCTACGGCGGCCTGGTCCGCAGCAAGAACATGCTGTCGGTGCTGATGCAGGTGATGGTCACCTTCTCGCTGATCGTCGTCCTGTGGGCCCTGTACGGCTACAGCCTGGCGTTCACCGAGGGCAACAAGTTCATCGGCGGCTTCGACCGATTGTTCATGAAGGGCATCTGGGACAACGTCGCCGGCACCTTCGCGCCGGGCGCGACCTTCAGCAAGGGCGTCTACATCCCCGAGATCGTCTTCGCCGCCTTCCAGGCGACCTTCGCCGGCATCACCTGCTGCCTGATCGTCGGCGCCTTCGCCGAGCGCATCAAGTTCAGCGCCGTGCTGCTGTTCATGGTCCTGTGGTTCACCTTCAGCTACACGCCGATGGCCCACATGGTCTGGTTCTGGATGGGCCCGGACGCCTACGCCTCGGCGGCGGTCGTCGATGAGATGAACAGCAAGGCCGGCCTGATCTGGCAGTGGGGCGCGCTGGACTTCGCCGGCGGCACCGTGGTGCACATCAACGCCGCGGTCGCGGGCATCGTCGGCGCCTTCATGGTCGGCAAGCGCATCGGCTACGGCAAGGAAGCGTTCACGCCGCACAGCCTGACCCTGACGATGGTCGGTGCCTCGCTGCTGTGGGTGGGCTGGTTCGGCTTCAACGCCGGCTCCGCGCTGGAAGCCAACGGCTTCGCCGCGCTGGCCTTCATCAACACGCTGTTCGCCACCGCCGCCGCGGTGCTGGCCTGGTGCGTCGGTGAAGCGCTGCTCAAGGGCAAGGCCTCGATGCTGGGCGCTGCCTCGGGCGCCGTGGCCGGTCTGGTCGCGATCACCCCGGCCGCCGGCAACGTCGGCATCGGCGGCGGTCTGGTGATCGGCCTGGTCGCCGGCTTCGCCTGCCTGTGGGGCGTCTCGGGCCTGAAGAAGCTGCTGGGTGCGGACGACTCGCTGGACGTCTTCGGCGTCCACGGCGTGGGCGGCATCGTCGGCGCGCTGCTGACGGGTGTGTTCAACAGCCCGAGCCTGGGCGGCCCCTCGGCCGTCGGCGACTGGGTGACGGCCGCGACGATCGCGCCGGACGCCTACTCGATCGGCACGCAGGTCTTCACGCAGCTCAAGGCCGTCCTGCTGACCATCGTGTGGTCGGGCGTGGTCTCGGTGATCGCCTTCAAGGTGGTCGACCTGGTGATCGGCCTGCGCGTCACCGAAGAGGAAGAGCGCGAGGGCCTGGACATCAGCTCGCACGGCGAGACCGCGTATCACAAGTAAATCTTCAGTCTCCTGCAATGTTCAAGCCGCCCCGGGAGGGCGGCTTTTTTTCGTCGGTGCTTTCACGCGTGCCGGCGAGCCTCGACCACTTCCACAATGCGCCGCCATGAACCTCCGCTTTGTCGAAGCCTTCCACTGGGCCGCCTCCTTGCGCAGCATCACGCGTGCGGCGGAGAAGCTGCACATCACCCAGTCCGCGCTGTCCAGCCGCATCGCGACGCTGGAGGAGGAACTCGGCGTCGTGCTGCTCGACCGGCGCGACAAGCAGTTCCGCCTGACCGTCGCCGGCCAGCGTTTCCAGACGCTGGCGCAGCGGCTGCTCGACGTGCAGCGGCAGGTGAAGGAGGAGATGGGCGGCACCGGCGGCGCGGGCCGGCCGGCGGTGCTGCGCATCGGCGCCATCGAGTCGGTGGTGCACAGCTGGCTCACCGGCTGGCTGCAGGAGATGCGCGCGACGAATCCGGACTTCGAGCTCGAGCTGACGGTGGAGACTTCGCCGGTGCTGGTCGACCAGGTGCGGCGGGGCGCGCAGGACCTGGTCTTCGCGGCGATCCCGGCGGCCGACGCCGGCGGCGTGCGCACGCGGGCCATGGCCTCGATGCCGATGGGCTTCGTCGGCCGCGCCGACCTCCACACGAAGCGGCGCTACGGACTGTCGGACCTGGCGGGCCACGACCTGCTGACCTTCCAGCGCGGCTCGCAGCCGCACCAGGCCCTGCTGCAGATATTCCAGGAGTCCGGCCTGCCGCTGCCGCGCGTGCACGCGATCTCGTCGATCTCCGCGATGGTGCAGCTGGTGGAAGGCGGCTTCGGCATCGCGACGCTGCCGGTGGCGGTGGCGGAACAGCTCGCGAAGCGGACCTCGCTGCGCGTGCTGCGCAGCGACACCGACCTGGTGCCGCTGCCGATCCATGCCAGCTACCGCGAGGATCCGAGCTCGCAGTTGACCGAGTCGGTGCTGGACTCCGCGCTGGACCACGTCGCGCGGCACGGCGCGGGGAAGGCGTCCGGCAGGTCGTCCGGGAAAGCCCGCATGGCATCGGCGACGCCGGGGCGCTAAGCGGAAGCGCTGCTGTCGTCATCGAAAAAATCGATGAACGGAGGAGGAAAATTTCCGTTGGATCGCGGGGCCGGGCGACTTCCACAATCCGCTCCATCGTCAGACAGCCCCCGCGATCCCGCCATGAGCCCATCGACCGATTCCCTCGATCCCGACGCGTCGTCCGGCGCGCTCGACGTCCGGCTCGCCGCGCGCCGCGGCGGCTTCACCGGCCACACCAGCGGGCTGGCCAGCGCGTTCGTGCAGGCGAACCTCGCGATCCTGCCGGCCGCGCTCGCCGCGGACTTCCGCCGCTACTGCGCGCTGAACCCGCAGGCCTGCCCGCTGCTCGGCGTCACCGAGCCCGGCGATCCGACGCTCGCGGCGCTGGGCGCCGACCTGGACCTGCGCACCGACGTGCCGCGCTATCGCGTGTGGCGGGACGGTGAACTCGTCGAGGAGCCGACCGACGTGACACGCTGGTGGCGCGACGACCTGGTCGCCTTCGTCATCGGTTGTTCGTTCTCCTTCGAGCATGCGCTGCTGGCCGAAGGCATCCCGCTGCGGCACGTCGAGCAGGGCCGCAATGTCGCGATGTACCGCACCAGCATCGAGACCACGCCGGCCGGCGTCTTCCGCGGCCCGACCGTCGTGTCGATGCGGCCGCTGACCGCCGCCGATGCGATCCGTGCGGTGCAGATCACGTCGCGGCTGCCGCAGGTCCACGGTGCGCCGCTGCATCTGGGCGATCCGTCGCGCATCGGCATCGACGACATCGCGCGTCCCGATTACGGCGACGCCGTCGACATCCGCGACGGCGAACTGCCGGTCTTCTGGGCCTGCGGCGTCACCCCCCAATCGGCGATCGAGACGGCGCGTCCGCCGTTCTGCATCACCCATGCGCCCGGTCACATGCTCGTGACCGACCTGCTCAACCGGGACCTGATCGCGGCCTGATCGCGACCTGATCGAAGCCCGACCGACGCTCGACCGACGCCAGAAAAAAGGAACGACACCATGTGGCTCAGAGACACCACGCCCACCGAGCGGCGCACCCTGGTCGCAACCTTCGCCGGCTACGGCGTCGACGGTTTCGACTACATGATCTACACCTTCTTGATCCCCACGCTGATCGCGGCCTGGGGCATGAGCAAGGGCCAGGCGGGGGCGATCGCCACCGGCGCGTTGCTGACCTCGGCCGTCGGCGGCTGGGCGGCGGGCGTGCTCGCGGACCGCTTCGGCCGCGTCCGCGTGCTGCAGTGGACGGTGCTGTGGTTCGCGCTGTTCACCTTCCTCAGCGGATTCACGACGTCCTTCGAGCAACTGTTCTTCACCCGCGCGATGCAGGGCTTCGGCATGGGCGGCGAGTGGGCCGTCGGCTCGGTGCTGATCGCCGAGACGATCAAGGCGAAGCACCGCGGCAAGGCGGCCGGGCTGGTGCAGAGCAGCTGGGCCATCGGCTGGGCGGCCTCGGCGGTGGCGTTCTGGGGCCTGTACTCGGTGCTGCCGCCGGAGACTGCGTGGAAGGTGCTGTTCTGGATCGGCCTCCTCCCGGCGGTGCTGATCCTCTACATCCGACGCAATCTCGACGAGCCGGCGATCTATCTGGCCGAGCAGGCGCGCGCCAAGGACCGCGGCGAGCGCGCCAACTTCCTGCGGATCTTCTCGCCGGCGCTGCTGCGCAACACCGTGCTCGCCAGCCTGCTGGCCACCGGCATGCAGGGCGCGTACTACTCGGTGACGACCTGGCTGCCGACCTTCCTCAAGACCGAGCGCCACCTCTCGGTGCTGGGCACCAGCGGCTACCTGCTGGTGCTGATCGCCGGCTCCTTCTGCGGCTACCTGACCAGCGCCTGGCTCAGCGACGCGATCGGTCGGCGCCGCTGCTTCATGCTGTTCGCGCTGATGGGCGGCATCCTGGTGCTGGCCTACACGCAGATGCCGATCACCGACGGCCTCATGCTGGTGCTGGGCTTCCCGCTGGGCTTCTTCCTGTCGGGCATCTTCTCCGGCATGGGCGCCTTCCTGGCGGAACTGTTCCCGAGCGACGTCCGCGGCTCGGGCCAGGGCTTTTGCTACAACATCGGGCGGGCGCTCGGCGCGGCCTGTCCCGCGCTGATCGGCAGCTTCAGCACGCAGTACCCGCTGGGGCAGACCCTGGGCTGGATGGCGGCGCTCTGCTACGGCCTGGTGATCGTCGCGGCGCTGGCGCTGCCCGAGACCCGGGGACGCGAACTCGCTCCCGCGGCGGCCTGAATGAACTCCTGGGACCTCACGATGCAAGCCACCTCTTCGTCCGATCGTTCGCCCGAACGTTCGTCCGATCGTTCCCCCGATCGCTCGCCCGATCGCTCGCCCGATCGCTCGCCGGATCGCTGGCAGTTCTGGATCGACCGCGGCGGCACCTTCACCGACCTTGTCGGACGCGCGCCGGACGGCACGCTGCAGACGCTCAAGCTGCTGTCGGAGAACCCCGAGCACTACCGCGACGCGGCGGTCGAGGGCATCCGCCGCCTGCTCGGCCTGAAGGCCGGCGAGCCGATCACGGCGGACCGGGTCGACTGCGTCAAGATGGGCACGACGGTCGCGACCAACGCGCTGCTGGAGCGGCGTGGCGACCGCACGCTGCTGGTGACGACGCGCGGTTTCCGCGACGCGCTGCGCATCGCGACGCAGGCCCGGCCCAAGCTCTTCGAGCGCCACATCCAGCTGCCCGAGCTGCTGTACGAGCGCGTGGTCGAGGCCGACGAACGCGTCGACGCGCAGGGGCGCGAGATCGCCGCGCTCGACGAAACGGCGCTGCGGATCGAGCTCCAGTCGGCGTTCGATGCCGGCCTGCGCGCCTGCGCGATCGTGTTCCTGCACGGCTGGCGCGCACCGGCGCACGAGCTCGCCGCCAAGCGCCTGGCGCAGGCCGTCGGCTTCACGCAGATCTCGGTCTCGCACGAGGTCAGTCCGCTGATGAAACTGATCCCGCGCGGCGACACCACCGTCGTCGACGCCTACCTCAGCCCCATCCTGCGCCGCTACGTCGACCAGGTCGCGGCCGAGATGCCCGGCGTGCGCCTGTTCTTCATGCAGAGCTCCGGCGGCCTGACCGAGGCGCGCCGCTTCCAGGGCAAGGACGCGATCCTCAGCGGCCCGGCCGGCGGCATCGTCGGCATGGTCCGCACCGCCGAGGCGGCCGGGCACGACCGGCTGATCGGCTTCGACATGGGCGGCACGTCGACCGACGTCAGCCACTTCGCCGGCGAGTTCGAACGCGCCTTCGACACCGAGGTCGCCGGCGTGCGCATGCGCGCGCCGATGATGAGCATCCACACGGTCGCGGCGGGCGGCGGCTCGGTGATCGCCTTCGACGGCGCGCGGCTGCGCGTCGGGCCGGCCTCGGCCGGCGCGAACCCCGGTCCCGCGAGCTATCGCCGCGGCGGTCCGCTGGCCACGACGGACGCCAACGTGATGCTGGGCCGCATCCAGCCGGCGCACTTCCCCAAGGTCTTCGGCCCGGGCGCGGACGAGCCGCTCGATGGCGAGGTCGTGAAGGCGCGCTTCGACGAGCTTGCCGCGCAGATGTCCGCCGCCGGCAAGCCGATGGCGGCCGAGGACGTCGCCGCCGGCGCGCTGCAGATCGCCGTCGGCGCGATGGCGAACGCGATCAAGCGGATCTCCGTCGCGCGCGGCTACGACGTCACCGGCTACACGCTGCAATGCTTCGGCGGCGCGGGTGGTCAGGCGGCCTGCCTGGTCGCGGACGCGCTCGGGATGACGCGCATCCTGGCGCATCCCTTCGCCGGCGTGCTCAGCGCCTATGGCATGGGCCTGGCCGACCAGACCGCGATGCGGGAGGCCTCGATCGAGCGCGCGCTCGATGCCGACGGCCTGTCGGCCGCGCGCGAGACCGCGGCGTCCCTGGCCGCGCAGGCCGGCGACGAACTCGCGTCGCAAGGCGTCCCCGCCGGTGCGCTGCGCACGATCGCGCGGGCGCAGGTCCGCTACCAGGGCACCGACACGGCGCTGACCTGCCCGTTGCCGCTGGACGGGTCGGCGCCGTCCGCGATCGCCGCCGTCCGCGAGGCCTTCGAGTCGGCCTACCGCCGTCGCTTCGCCTTCCTGATGCCGGACCGCGCGCTGGTGATCGAGGCGGTCTCGGTCGAGGCGCTCGCCGCCGGCGCGTCGCTGGAGGCGCCCGCCGAGGCCGCCATCGCGAGCGCGCATCGCCCCGAGCCGCTGGCGCGGGTGCGCATGTACTGCCTGGCCGACGACCAGCCCGCCGGCTGGCGCGACGCCGAACTGCACCACCGCGAGTCGCTGCGTCCGGGCGCGCGCATCGACGGCCCGGCCATCGTGGCCGAGCGCAACGCGACGACGGTGGTCGACGCCGGCTGGCGCGCCGAGCTGCAGTCCTCCGGCGATCTCCTGCTGACACGGGTCCGCGAGCGTGCACGCACGCGCGCTCTCGGCACCGAGGCCGACCCGGTCGTGCTGGAGGTCTTCAACAACCTCTTCATGAACATCGCCGAGCAGATGGGCCTGCGGCTCCAGAACACCGCGCACTCGGTCAACATCAAGGAGCGGCTGGACTTCAGCTGCGCGCTGTTCGACGCCGCAGGCCAGCTGATCGCCAATGCGCCGCACATGCCGGTGCACCTGGGCTCGATGAGCGAGTCGATCCGTTCCGTCATCGCGCGCAACCCGGCCATGAAGCGCGGCGACGTCTACGTGCTCAACGACCCGTACCACGGCGGCACGCACCTGCCCGACATCACCGTCGTCACGCCGGTCTTCCTGGACGAGGACGACGCCACGCCCGGCTTCTTCGTCGCCAGCCGCGGCCACCATGCCGACATCGGCGGCATCACGCCGGGCTCGATGCCGCCGTTCTCCAGGGACATCACCGAGGAGGGCGTGCTGATCGACAACTTCCAGCTGGTCGAGCAGGGCCGGCTGCGCGAGGCGGAGCTGCAGGCGCTGCTGCGCGCCGGCCCGCACCCGAGCCGCAACCCGGCGCAGAACCTGGCCGACCTGCGCGCCCAGGTGGCCGCCAACGAGAAGGGCGTGCAGGAACTGCAGGCGATGGTCGCGCAGTTCGGCCGCGCCACCGTCGAGGCCTACATGCAGCACGTGCAGGACAACGCCGAGGCCTCGGTGCGGCGCGTGATCTCGGTGTTGAAGGACGGCGCCTTCACGCTGCCGCTGGACAACGGGGCGCGGATCCAGGTGGCGGTCACCGTGGATGCCGAGGCACGGCGCGCGACGGTCGACTTCACCGGCACCAGCGCGCAGCAGCCCAACAACTTCAATGCGCCCAAGTCGATCACGATGGCGGCGGTGCTCTACGTGTTCCGCACGCTGGTCGACGACGCGATCCCGCTGAACGCCGGTTGCCTCAAGCCGATCGACGTCATCGTGCCCGAGGGTTGCATGCTCAACCCGCATTTCCCGGCCGCGGTGGTGGCGGGCAACGTGGAGACCTCGCAGTGCGTGACCAACGCGTTGTACGGCGCGTTGGGCGTGATGGCGGCCGGCCAGTGCACGATGAACAACTTCACCTTCGGCGACGCGACGCACCAGTACTACGAGACCATCTCGGGCGGTTCCGGGGCCGGGCCGGGCTTCGACGGCACCTCGGTCGTGCAGACGCACATGACGAACTCGCGGCTGACCGATCCCGAGGTGCTGGAGTTCCGCTTCCCGGTGCGGCTGGACAGCTATGCCATCCGTCAGGGGTCCGCGGGCGCGGGCCGCTGGTCCGGCGGGGAGGGCGGCGAGCGCCGCATCCGCTTCCTGACGCCGATGACGGCCTCCATCCTGAGCAACGGGCGGACGTCGGGTGCCTTCGGCATGGCGGGCGGGCAGGCGGGGGCGGTCGGGGAGAACCTGATCGAGCGCGCCGATGGCCGGGTCGAGGCCCTGGGCCACATCGGCCAGGTGGAGATGGCCCCGGGCGACGTCTTCGTCATCCGGACGCCCGGCGGGGGAGGGTACGGCCCTTTTTGAGGCCCCCTTGAGATGGGGCGCGTAACCCCAATGTGGGCGTGCCTAGAATCGGAACACCGCCCCCCCGGCTGTCCAGGCGCCCGCTCATCATGGTCCCTCACCTCATCACCGCCCTGACCGGGCCCATCAATGAACTGGAGCAGCGCGTGCTCGAGTCGATGCCGGCGATCGAACGCTGGTTCCGGCTCGAGTGGATGGAGCACACGCCCCCGTTCTACACCTCGGTGGACCTGCGCAACGCCGGCTTCAAGCTGGCGCCGGTGGACACCAACCTGTTCCCGGGCGGCTTCAACAACCTGACGCCCGAGATGCTGCCGCTGGCCGTGCAGGCGGCGATGGCGGCGATCGAGAAGATCTGCCCCGAGGCCAAGAACCTGCTGCTGGTCCCGGAAGCCAAGAACCGCGGCAGCTTCTACCTGTCCAACCTGGCGACGCTGGTCCGCATCTTCTCGATGGCGGGACTGAACGTGCGGCTGGGCTCGCTGGACGAGTCGGTCAAGGAACCGACGACGGTGGCGCTGCCGGACGGCAACTCGCTGACGCTGGAGCCGCTGATCCGCCAGCGCTCGCGGCTGATGCTCAAGGACTTCGATCCCTGCACCATCCTGCTGAACGACGACCTGTCGGCCGGCACCCCGGACGTGCTGAAGCACCTGCACGAGCAGTACCTGCTGCCGCCGCTGCATGCCGGCTGGGCGCAGCGACGCAAGAGCCAGCACTTCCGCGCCTACGAGGAAGTATCCAAGAAATTCGCCAAGCTGCTGGGCATGGACCCGTGGCTGATCTATCCGCACTCGGTGGCGGTGGACGGGCTGGACTTCGCGACCGGCGCCGGGCTGGACGCGCTGCAGGCGCAGGTCGACGCGACGCTGACGCGCACGCGCCGCAAGTACAAGGAATACGGCATCCAGGAGAAGCCCTTCGTCGTCGTCAAGCCGGACGCCGGCACGCACGGCCTGGGCGTGATGACCATCCGCGACGCCAAGGACCTGGACGTGCTGGCGATCAAGGCGCGCGACAAGCTGGCGAAGCTGCAAGGCGTGCCCGCGCTGTCGCAGGTGCTGGTGCAGGAAGGCGTCGTGACGCACGAGCGCATGCACGAGGCGGTCGCCGAGCCGGTCGTCTACATGATGGACCGTTACGTCGTCGGCGGCTTCTACCGCGTGCACGCCGACCGCGCCGAGGACGAGAACCTCAACGCGCCGGGATCGAGCTTCGTGCCGCTGGCGTTCGCGCATTCGTCGCACCTGCCTGCGCCCGGCGAGAAGCCCGGCGTCAGCGCGCCCAACCGCTTCTACATGTACGGCGTGATCGGCCGCCTCGCGATGCTCGCGGCCAGCTACGAGCTGGAGACGACCGATCCGGATGCCGAGGATTACGCCTGACGTCGCCTCATGTCGCCTGACGTCGCCTGACGTCGCCTGACCGCGGCGAAACGCCCGGCCCCTGCGCGAGGGCAGCGGGACGGACGCCGGCGGTCTGGTGCTCGTGACCGCCTGATGCGCCCCAGGCGGCGCTGCCACGCTCTGCGGGTCAGGTCTTGCCGCCGCCGGGGCAGGCCACCTCCAGCAGCAGCTGCCTGAAGCGCTCCACCGCCTCGACCTGCGCCTCGGGCAGGTGCCAGACGCTCATCGGTCCGAGGCCGAGGTCCACCGCGTGCGGCAGGATCACGACCACGCCCTGCTTGGCGGCGGCCATCGCCATGTCGTGCGGCATCACGGCCACCAGCGGCATCTCCCGCATCAGACCCAGCGCCAGCATCGCGTCCCCGCACTCGATCAGGTCGGTCGGCGGGGCGAGGTCCATCTCCTGCCAGAGCCGGTCCATCAGCATCCGCGTGCGCGTGCCCGGCAGCTGCCAGAGCCAGCGCTGCTGGCTCAGCACTTCCCAGCTCAGCTTGGGCGTGCGCGCCAGCGGGTGATGCGCGCTCATCGTCAGCACCTCGGGCTGCGCCAGCAGCGACACGCGGGCCAGCCCCAGCGGCTCGTCCTGCGGCATCGCGCGCGCGACGACCAGGTCCAGCGTGCCCGCCTGCAGCTCCGCGAACAGCGAGCGCAGCGCATGCGTGCGCACGCTCAGCGTCACGCCCGGGTTCTCGCGCTTCATCGCCGTGATGGCCACCGGCAGCAAGCGTGCGAGCGATGCGTTGGTCGCCCCGATGCGCACCTCGCCGGACGCGCCGCGCACCATCGTGGCGACGTCGCCCGCGGCGCGCTGCAGGTCGGCATCGAGCTTGCGCGCCAGCGCCAGCAGACGGCGTCCCAGCGGCGTGGGTTGCATGTTGCGTCCGCGCCGCAGGAACAGGGTTTGTCCCAGCCCCTGCTCGAGTTCCGCCAGCGTCTTGCTGACCGCGGGCTGCGTCACATGCAGCTGATCGGCGGCAGCACTGATGTTGCCTGTGTCGTTGAGGGCCAGCAGCACCCGCGCGTGGCGCAGCGACATGCGTCGGATGACGAAGTGTTCCGCAGCTTCGGGGGACGTCGATGACGCATTCATAACCAAAGTTTCACAAGTCCATCACAAAGCTTCATGGCTCGAAAGACACGCCTCCTTAACGTGAGCAGGTCTCTCCCCAGTTCTCCCCGCGTCACGTCACAGGAGCCTTCTTTCCATGGTCCGTCGAATTTCCCGCCCGCAGCGCCTGCGGTCCCTGCAGCCCGCGCAACTCGCGGTCGCCGTCGCCCTCGCGCTCGCCAGCCAGGCCCACGCCCAGCAGGCGGCCACCGCGGCCGCCGCGCCCGCCTCGGCGCCGGCCGCTGCCGCCGATGACTCGAAGAAGCTGGAGCGGGTGGAGATCACCGGCACGCTGATCAAGCGCACCGACAAGGAAACGCCATCGGTCGTTCAAAGTATCACGCGCGAGGACATCCGCAACTCCGGATATGCCAACGTCGAGGAACTCTTGCGTGCGAACTCCGCTGTCGACCTCGGCTCGATCGGCGACGGTGCGGCGTCGGGCTTCGTCGGCGGCGTGTCGACGATCTCGCTGCGCGGCTTCGGCTCGCAGGGGACGCTGATCCTGATCAACGGCCGGCGCACCGCGCCGGTCGCGGCGGTGGACGTGAACTTCGGCCGCGGCACGATGATCAACGTCAACACCATCCCCAAGGAGGCGATCGAGCGCATCGACATCCTGAAGGACGGCGCCTCGGCGATGTACGGCTCGGACGCGATGGCCGGCGTCGTCAACTACATCCTGCGCAAGGACTACCAGGGCATCGAGGGCAGCGCCTCCTACGGCGCCAACGACAAGGGCGTCGGCGCGACGAAGAACGGCGCGATCACCTTCGGCTTCGGCAACCTGGACACGCAGCGCTTCAACGTCTTCGGCGGCCTGGAGGTCTCCAAGCGCGACAGCGTCATGGCCAACGAGCTGAAGGACCGCGGCAATCTCGCGCTGCAGAACCAGTACCTGACGTCCAACGGCTCGCTGGCGCGCTTCACGCCGGATTCGTCGGGGTCGTTCTACGGCAACTACTACAAGCTGCCGACGAGCCTGAGCGGCTCCACCACGATCGGCGGCATCAGCGTCGCCAACAACAGCCTGTCGGGCACCAACTACCTGGGCACGCTGGCGGGCTGCCCGGCGGACCGCACCGTCGGCCAGGGCGTGCCGAACCGGCCCGCGGGCTTCCTGCCCACGACGGGCTCGCTGCCCACGGGCCTGTGCCGCTTCAGCCTCGACGACGCGGACGAGCTGATCGCCAAGCAGGACCGCCAGAGCGGCATGGTGCGCGGCACCTTCGCGATCAACAACGACCTGACCGCGTATGCCGACCTGATGTACGCCAAGACCAAGACGACGGAGCAGCGCGTGCCGTACGCGCTGACGACCTCGCTGGTCACCGCGGGCAACCCGGTCGCGACGACCTGGCCCAAGCTGGACGGCAGCTTCCTGCGCCAGAACGCGATCATCCTGCCCGTCGGCCACCCGGACAACCCGACCAACGGCACGGCCAACTCGCAGGCGGTGCAGCTGATCTACCGCTTCGAGGACCTGCCCACCGGCGACATCAACATCCTGCGCTCCACGCGCCTGACCGCGGGCCTGGAAGGCACGGCCTTCGGCTGGGACTTCGACACCGCGATCCTGGTCAGCCAGAACAACAACGAGCGCTTCCAGGAGGGCCGCGTGCGCAGCTCGCTGCTGAACGCGGCGATCGCCAACGGCAGCTACCGCTTCGGCAAGCCCAATTCGCAGGAGGCGATCAACAGCGTGTCGTCGACCGCGTACAACGAGGGCAAGTCGCAGCTCGTGTCCTGGGACGTGCGCGGCAGCCGCGAGCTGTTCCAGCTGCCCGGCGGGCCGGCCGCGATCGCGATCGGCACGGAGCTGCGCAAGGAGAAGCTGGACGCCATCCCCGACGACGTCTACAGCACCGGCGACTACATCGGCCTGGTGGCCAACGGCGCTTCCGGCAGCCGCAAGTCGTATGCCGCGTTCACCGAGCTGAGCCTGCCCGTGGTCAAGCAGCTCGAGCTGCAGGCCGCGGCGCGCTACGAGCACTACGACGACTTCGGCAACAGCACCACCGGCAAGGCCGGCTTCAAGTGGACGGCGCTGCCGTCGCTGATGGTGTTCCGCGGCACGGCGGCGACGGGCTTCCGCGCGCCGGCGATCTCGCAGATCGGCAACTCCTTCGCGCTGTCCTTCCACAGCTTCCAGGAGCGCCGCGTCTTCGACAGCCTGCGCTGCGACACCACCAACCCGAACGCCCCGGTCAGCAAGGCGCCGGTGTCGGTGAACCGGGACTGCAACGTGCTGGGCTTCAGCGCGGTGCCCTCGGGCACGACCAACCCGGGCAGCATCCCGACGGTGATCAGCGCCAACCCGAACCTGGAGCCGGAGAAGTCCAATTCGTTCACCGCCGGCATGATCTTCACGCCGAGCAAGTACGCCGACCTGGCGATCGACGGCTGGTACTTCCACCGCAAGAACGAGATCCGATCGCAGCGCGGCGTGGACATCATGGACGACTACAACGCCAACCCCGGCTCGGGGAACGTCCAGGTCGTGCGCGATCCCAATCCGGAGACCTGGCTGCCGGGCGTGGCCAACAGCGGCCCGATCATCATGCTGGTGCGCCAGTACGGCAACAACGAGTGGACCAAGACCTCGGGCGTGGACTACGACCTGAACGTCCGGCTGCCGGCGATGGCGTGGGGCAAGTTCAGCATGAACGTCAACGGCACCTACACGGCGCGCTACGACCAGCTCGTGGTGAAGGGCCAGGCGGTGCAGCACCAGGTCGGCACGACCACGTCGGACATCTCCAAGACCCGCGCCAGCGCGACCTTCAAGTGGGACACCGACCGGGCGCGCGGCTGGATCCGCTTCAACCACGCCGATCCGCTGTCGAGCACGGTGTGCAGCTCGCTGACCGCGGCGCAGCGGGCCTTCCTGGGCAACCTCAACCGCTGCCGCGTGGGACGTGACCGCACGATCGACCTGGGCGCTTCGTACAGCGGCTTCAAGGGCCTGACCCTGGCGGCCAGCGTCATGAACGTGACCAACGACTACGACCGCGCCAACGGCATCCCGACGGTGTTCAGCTACTACGACAGCGGCGCGTCCAACGTGCTGGGCCGCCGCTTCAACCTGAGCGCGAGCTACGTGTTCCAGTGATCGCCGTCAACCCCCGCCCCCGCAGCGGCGGCGGGGGGCATTGACGCACTGCACAACGGAAGGCAGACAATAGGCGCTTTCGACTTCCGGCAGCCCGGGCGGCTGCCGCGACTTTTGTGAGTTCACACCACGCGCCCCGTACGCCGGCCGCCCTGGCCGGCCTGACCATCGGCGCCCTCGGTGTCGTCTACGGCGACATCGGCACCAGTCCCCTCTATGCGCTGAAGGAAGTCTTCCACGGCGCGCACGTCCCCATGACGCACGACAACATCCTCGGGGTGCTGTCGCTGCTGTTCTGGACCATGACCATCGTGGTCTCCTTCAAGTACGTGCTGCTGATCCTGCGCGCCGACAACAACGGCGAAGGCGGCCTGATCGCCATGCTGGCGCTGGCCACCACGGCCGTGCGCGAGAAGCCGCCGCTGCGGCGCGGGCTGATGCTGGTGGGGCTGTTCGGCACCGCGATCTTCTTCGGCGACGCGGTGATCACGCCGGCGATGACGGTGCTCTCGGCCGTCGAGGGCATCGAGGTCTACGCGCCGCAGTACCACGACGCGGTCGTGCCGATCTCGCTGGTCGTGATCGCGGGGCTGTTCGCGGTGCAGCGTTTCGGCACCGGCGGCGTGGGCAAGGCCTTCGGGCCGGTGATGCTGGTGTGGTTCACCTCGCTGGCGCTGCTGGGCATTCCGAAGATCGTCGGCAATCCGCACGTGCTGCAGGCGATCAACCCGATGTGGGCGATCGACTTCTGCACGCATTACGGCTGGATCGCCTTCGTCGCGCTGGGCGCGGTGGTGCTGGTGGTGACCGGCGGCGAGGCGCTCTACGCCGACCTGGGTCACTTCGGCAAGCAGCCGATCCGCATCGCCTGGTACAGCTTCGTGATGCCGGCGCTGACGCTGAACTACTTCGGCCAGGGCGCGCTGCTGCTGGACAACCCGGAGGCGATCAAGAACCCGTTCTTCCTGCTCGCGCCGGGCTGGGCGGAGATCCCGCTCTTCATCCTGGCGACGCTGGCGGCGATCGTGGCCTCGCAGGCGCTGATCACGGCGGCGTTCTCGGTGACCAAGCAGGCGGTGCAGCTGGGCCTGCTGCCGCGCATGCGCATCGTGCACACCTCGGTGCGCGACATCGGCCAGATCTACGTGCCCTTCGTCAACTGGGGGCTGTTCGCCTTCGTCGTCGTGGCGGTGGCCTTCTTCGAGTCGTCGAGCAAGCTGGCGGGCGCCTACGGCGTCGCGGTGACCATCGACATGACCATCACCACGGTGATGACCTTCTTCGTGATCCGCTTCGGCTGGCGTTATCCGCTGTGGCTGTGCGTGCTCGCGACCGGGGCGTTCTTCGTCATCGATGCGACCTTCCTGGCGTCCAACCTGCTCAAGGTGGCGCACGGCGGCTGGTTCCCGCTGCTGATCGGCTTCGGCATGTTCACGCTGATGCTGACCTGGAAGCAGGGCCGCCGGCTGCTGTCGGACAAGCTGCGCGAGGACGCGATCGACCTGAAGAGCTTCCTCGAGGCGGTGTTCATCAACCCGCCGACGCGGGTGCAGGGCACGGCGGTGTTCCTGTCGGCGGAGGTGGGCGTGACGCCCAACGCGCTGCTGCACAACCTCAAGCACAACAAGGTGCTGCACGAGCAGAACCTGTTCGTCAGCGTCAAGCATCACGAGGTGCCGTGGATCGGCTTCGAGAAACGCGTCGAGGTGGAGAGCCTGGACAACGACTGCTGGCAGGTCAACCTGCACTTCGGCTTCAAGAACGAGCCGGACGTGCCGGATGCGCTCAAGCTGCTGGAGCATCGCGGCGTGCACCTGGACGAGATGGAGACCAGCTATTTCCTGTCGCGGGACATCGTGATCCCGACCATCGGGTCGGGCATGGCGCTGTGGCGGGAGAAGCTCTTCGCGAGCATGCACCGCAACGCGGGGGCGGCGGCGGACTTCCTGCACCTGCCGACGAACCGGATCGTGGAGCTGGGGTCGAAGGTCGAGATCTGAGCCGGGCGTCGTTATGCTGGCGGGCATGAATCGCTGGCTGAAAGACCTGTCCCTGTCCGCCGTGGTCGCGGGCTTCGTCGCGGTGCTGGTGGGCTTCACCAGCTCGGTGGCGATCGTGTTCCAGGCCGCGCAGGCGCTCGGGGCGACGCCGGCCCAGACCAGTTCCTGGATCTGGGCGCTCGGGCTGGGCATGGGACTGACCAGCCTCGGTCTGTCGCTGTGGACCCGACAGCCGGTGCTGACCGCGTGGTCCACGCCCGGCGCGGCGCTGATCGCGGGCGTCTCCGGCATCTCGATGCCCGAAGCGGTCGGCGCCTTCATCGTCTGCGGCGCGCTGATCCTGATCGCCGGTGCGACGCGCTGGTTCGAACGGATCATGGACCGCATCCCCATCGCGATCGCCTCGGCGCTGCTGGCCGGCGTGCTGGCGCGCTTCGGGCTGGACGCGGTGCTGGCCACGAAGACCGCGCCGGCGATGGTGCTGACGATGGCGCTGACCTATGTGCTGGCGCGTCGCTTCCTGCCGCGTTATGCGACGCCGCTGGTGCTGGTGGCCGGGGTCGCCGTCGCGGCCTCGCAGGGGCGGCTGCATCTGGAGGCCGTCGACTGGGGCTGGGCGACGCCGGTGTGGGTCACGCCGTCGTTCTCCGTCACTGCGCTGGTCGGCGTGGCCCTGCCGCTGTTCCTGGTCACGATGGCCTCGCAGAACCTGCCCGGTGTCGCCGCGCAGCGGGCGTCGGGCTACCAGACGCCGGTGTCGGCGAGCATCGCCGCGACCGGTTTTGCCTCCATCGTCTTCGCGCCCTTCGGCGGCTACGCCTTCAACCTGGCGGCGATCACCGCGGCGATCTGCATGGGGCGCGAAGCGCACGAGGATCCGGCGCGGCGCTACATGGCGTCGGCGATGGCGGGGGTGTTCTACCTCGTCATCGGCCTGGCGGGCGGCGCGGTCGTGGGCCTGCTGACGGCCTTTCCGCGGGAGCTGATCGCGGCCGTGGCCGGGCTGGCGCTGCTGGGCACGATCGCCGGCGGCCTGTCGGCCGCGCTGAAGGACGAGGCGCACCGCGACGCGGCCATCCTGACCTTCCTGGTGACGCTGTCGGGGCTGAGCCTGCTGGGCATCGGCTCGGCGTTCTGGGGCGTGGTCGCCGGTGCGGTTTCTCTTTTGGTGCAACACTTCCGGAATCGTTGAGACCCTGCCGAAAGCCTTGCCCATGAAACTGCTGTTCGTCGCCGATCCGCTGTCGACCTTCAACACCTACAAGGACTCCACCTTCGCGATGATGCGCGAGGCCGCCCGTCGCGGCCATGAGCTCTGGGTCTGCGAGGTGCCCGACCTGCTGTGGGTCAGCGGCGGTCGCGTGACCGCGCATGCGGCGAAGCAGCTGACGCTGACGCCGGAGGCCGTCGCCAGCCAGGCCGGCACGAAGCTGGCGGTGTGGCACGCGGTCACCGCGACGCAAGACCTGGCCCTGGCCGACGTCGACGCGGTGCTGATGCGCAAGGATCCGCCGTTCGATTCGGAGTTCTTCTACGCCACGCACCTGCTGGAGCAGGCCGAGCGCGAAGGCGCGAAGGTCTTCAACAAGGCGGCCTCGCTGCGCGACCATCCGGAGAAGCTCGCGATCCTGGAGTTCCCGCAGTTCATCGCGCCGACGCTGGTGACGCGCTCGGCGGCGGCGATCCGCGCGTTCCATGCGGAGCACCAGGACATCATCCTGAAGCCGCTGGACGGCATGGGCGGCATGGGCATCTTCCGCGTCAAGGCGGATGCGCTGAACCTGGGCAGCATCATCGAGACGTTGAACAAGAACGGCGCGCAGTCGGTGATGGTGCAGCGTTTCGTGCCGGAGATCGTCCAGGGCGACAAGCGCATCCTGCTGATCGGCGGCAAGCCGGTGCCGTACTCGCTGGCGCGGATCCCGCAGGGGACCGAGGTGCGCGGCAACCTGGCCGCGGGCGGCAAGGGCGTCGCGCAGCCGCTGACCGACGACGACCGCCGCATCGCCGAGGCGCTGGCCCCGGTGCTGGCGGCGCGCGGGCTGCTGCTGGTGGGGCTGGACGTGATCGGCGACAGGATGACGGAGCTCAACGTCACCAGCCCGACCTGCTTCCAGGAAATCATGGAGCAGACGGGTTTCGACGTCGGCGCCGTGTTCATCGACGCGCTGGAAGCGGCGGTCGCCGCGGCGCGCTGATCGCAACGAGGATCTCCGCTCCGGTCACCGACGTGATCGTGAGCCGCACCGGGACATCGACATGACTTTCGAGTTGATCAGCGAGCACGCCAGCTTCGGCGGCGTGCAGCGTTTCCATCGCCATGACTCGGCCGAGATCGGCCTGCCCATGCGCTTCGCGCTGTTCCTGCCGCCCGGCGGCGCGCGGGCGGTCAAGGGCCTGCTGGTGTTCCTCGCGGGGCTGACCTGCAGCGAGGAGACCTTCACGATGAAGGCCGGCGCGCAGCGCCAGGCGGCGGAACTGGGGCTGGCGCTGCTGATGCCGGACACCAGCCCGCGCGGCGACGCGGTGAGCGCGCTGCCGGGTGCGACGGCGTCGTGGGATTTCGGCGTCGCGGCGGGGTTCTACCTCGATGCGACGCAGGCGCCGTGGGCGACGCACTGGCGCATGGAGAGCTACCTGATGCGGGAGCTGATCCCGCAGGTGCAGGCGTCGCTCGGGCTGGACCCCTCGAAGACCGGCATCGCCGGACATTCGATGGGCGGTCACGGCGCGTTGACGCTGGCTCTGCGGCATCCGGGGGCGTTCGCGTCGGTGTCGGCGATCGCGCCGATCGCGGCGCCCAGCCGTTGCCCGTGGGGCGTGAAGGCCTTCACCGGCTACCTCGGCGAGGACCGCGACGCCTGGCCCGCGCATGACGCGAGCGCGCTGATCCAGGCGCAGAAGCGCGCGCCGTATCCGCACGGGATCCTGGTCGACCAGGGACTGGCGGACAAGTTCCTCGTGGAGCAGCTGTACCCGGAAGCGCTGGAGTCGGCCTGCGCGTCGATCGGCCAGCCGCTGACGCTGCGCCGCCACGAGGGTTACGACCACGGCTACTTCTTCATCGCAACAGTGATCGACGATCACCTGGTGCATCACGCGCGGCAACTGATCGGCTGATCGACCGTTCATCCGGCCCGCGCCGCCACCTCCGAGGCCGCCATGCGCATCGCCCTGCTGTCCGACATCCACGGCAACCTGCTCGCGCTGGAGGCTGTCGTGGCGGACGTGCGGCGACGGGGGGTGGACCAGATCGTGAACCTTGGCGACATCCTGTCGGGGCCGCTGCAGCCGTTGGAGACGGCGCAGTACCTGATGGCGCAGGGCTGGCCGACGATCGCCGGCAACCATGAGCGGCAACTGCTCGCGATCACGGCAGAGAAGCCGGGTGGCGAATCCGACCGCTTCGCGCGCGAGCGTCTGGGCGAGGCGGAAAGGGCGTGGCTCCGCTCGCTGCCGAAGACGCTGCAACTGACCGATGAGGTCTTCCTGTGCCACGGCACGCCGCGCAGCGACATCGAGTACTTCCTCGACACGCAGGACGGCCCTCGCTTGAGAGCGGCGTCAGCCGCGGAGGTGGCCGATCGGCTCGGCGATCAGGCGTCGGTGCTGGTGTGCTGCGGCCACACGCACATCCCACGGGTGCTGCGCAGCGCGCGAGGGCAATGGCTGGTGAATCCCGGCAGCGTCGGCCTGCAGGCGTGGGACGACGATCATCCGATCCGCTATGTCGCGGAGAACGGCTCGCCCGATGCGCGTTACGCGATCGTGGAACGGACCGCGCAGGGCTGGGTGACCGAGTCCATCAGCGTGCCGTACGGCCATGAAGCGATGGCGAGCCTCGCTGCCAGAAACGGTCGGGAGGACTGGGCGAGGTGGTTGAGGACGGGGTGGGCGGACAGCTGAAGGCGCCCCTCACGAGTTCATCGGAACATTCGCAAACACGAATGTCGCAGGAATCTCCAGATCGAGGGACTCCAGCCGAAGGGGCGCATCGGCGATGAACTGGTGCAGGCTCCAGGAGCCATCCGGACCGCGGCGGTGAATGTCGATGCGACGCTTCACGCAGTCCACCAGCACGTACTCCTTCAATGATGGAATCCTGAGGTACTCCTCACGTTTCACGCCGCGATCTTTCGCGCGCGTCGACTTGGACAACACCTCGATGAGCAGCAGTGGAGACCGCATCTTCACCTGATCCGCAGTCAGGGGTTCACAAGTGACTGACACATCAGGGAAGTAGTGGTTCTCTTCGACGCCCTGCAGACGAAAGTCGGCCATGAACACGCGGCAAGGCGTGTTGAGCAGATGAATATTCAGCGCGGTGGTGAGATTGACGCAGGTCGTGACATGACCGGCCGTGGCACCGGTCATCGACACGATGCAACCGTCGATGAACTCGTGCTTGCAGTCTTCGTCAGCGTCCCAGTCGAGGAACTCCTGTCCGGAAAGCCTGGGGTCCGGTGCGTCCAGCCCGTCGAACACCGCCGCTACGTCGAGCCGAAGGTCGATCGACACCAGTTCGGCCACCTCTCCTGCGCGGAAGTTCAGCGTCTTCCAGTGGCCGCCGTCGTCACGCCGACGAACCTCGATGGAACGCGCCGCCATATCGACACTGACATGCTCCCGTATCGTGGGCAGCCGCCTGGCGGCGATCGAGCGGCGCACGATGTCCGCGGCGCGGGGCTCGCTACCCACCAACTCGAACACGAGCAACGGATCCGGCCGGGCAGCGAAGCGCGCCGCGACCATCGCATCAGGCTGGATCACCGTGTGGTCGTCGACCACGACCGCCCGCCCTCGGATGGACGACGCCAGTTCGCCGTCGCCGAGGTGGCGCTTCACCGCCGTCGTGATGTTCACCAGTACCCGGAAGAACGCGGGATCGCGAGCGGGCAGCGGAAACTTCTTCCCGCCGACGAGTTCGTGGGGGACCTCTTGATCGTTCTGCCACGGCAAGAAGTGGTCGGCGGTCATCAGCAGCTCATTGAACAAGGAGGACATTCACCACTCCTGCAACTTCGTGAGGGAAGGTGGTGATTCTTCGAAGACTGTCGCCTGACGTCTCTCACCTCGATCAGCATGAAGCCCAGGCGCAGCCCCCGATTCAAGGAGCTTGGGTGACCGGGATGAGCAGGGCGGTTCCGGATGCTACGGCGCGGGCGCCGAAGGCGCACCTGCCGGCGGGTCCGCCAGCGCCGTCTGCCGGTGCCCCGCCGCGGCCTTGTACCGCTTGACGAAGGCATCCACCTCCGCCGGATCGATCACGTCCGCCAGGCGCTCGAAGCCGTCCGGCGCACGCTCCTCGACCATGTCGAGGATGTAGTCCAGGCCCTCCTGCCGGTTCAGCTCGACGATCCGCGCGCACATCGGGCGGCGTTCGGCCTCGTAGTGGTCGAGCGCCGTCTCCACGTGTGCTTCCTCGAGCAGCGCCCGTGCGATCGCCTCGGCGTCGAGGATCGCCTGCGTCGCGCCGTTCGAGCCGATCGGATACATCGGATGCGCCGCGTCGCCCAGCAGCGTGATGCGGCCGTGGCGCCAGCGCGGCAGCGGGTCGCGGTCGACCATCGGCCATTCCAGCAGCTGCGTCGCGCTGCCGATCACGCCCGGCACGTCCAGCCACGGGAAGCGCCAGCCGCCGAAGGTCGGCAGCAGATCGTCGATGGAGCCGGGCTTGTTCCAGTCCTCGCGACCCGGCGCGCTCAGCCCGCCGCCCAGGCCGTCCTCGCGCAGACGGCGGTCGCAGATCCAGTTGATCAGCTGCAAGCCGTCCGGACGCGGTGGTGCGATCGGGTAGACGACGAACTTCGCGCGACGGTGCCCCGCCTGCACCATCGTGCGTCCGTCGAGGAAAGGCTTCGCCAGCGACGTGCCTCGCCACATCATCATCCCGTTCCAGCGCGGCGCGCCCTCGTCGGGATGGAACTGACGGCGGATCGCTGAATGGATGCCGTCCGCCGCAATCAGCAGATCGGCGCGTCGTTCGACCGGCGCGCCGCTGGCGTCCGTCCCTTGCACGATGACGCTCCCGCCATCCGTCCGAGCACCGGTGGTGCGCCAGCCGGTGACGACGCGCTCCGCGCCGAGCCGCGCCGCCGCCTCGCGCCACAGCATCAGCTGCAGCTCGCCGCGATGCACGCTGAACTGCGGGTGGCTGTAGCCGCCGGCCAGGCCGCGGCGGTCCTCGTAGATCGTCTGGCCGTGCCGGTTGGCGAAGATCAGCGCCGAGGTCGGCACCGCCATCGCCTGCAACGCAGGCATCAGACCCAGCCCGTCGAGCACGGCCACCGCATGCGGCAGCAGGTTGATGCCCACGCCCAGCGGCTTGAGCTCCGCGGTGGCCTCCAAGACGGTCACGCGGTGTCCGTCGCGCTGCAGCGCCAGCGCCGCGGCCAGTCCGCCGATGCCGCCGCCGGCGATCACGATGTCGAGGGCCATGGGGATCTCCAGTCGATCGGCTCAGGGTAAGCGAGATAGTTGCGCTATGCAACAGTATCTAAGCTGATCCGGATGACCCGTGCCAAGTCGCAGAACGCCGTCCCCGAGCCCCCCGAGGCGCCGCTCCTGCCCGTCCCCGGGCTGGACTACGGCGTCCTCGACGATCTGCTGGGCTACGCGCTGCGACGCGCCCAGAACGCGCTCTACCTGGACTTCTACCGGGCGACGGCGGCACTCGACGTCAGCCCGCAGCGCTTCGCCGCCCTGGTGCTCGTCGGGCGCAATCCGGGCATGCGGCAAGGGCTGCTCGCGCAGGCGATGGGGCTGCACCGCAGCGGCGCGCTGCGCCTGACGGACTGGTTGACCAGCCGCGGCTGGGTGGAACGCCGCGACGACGCCGAGGACGCGCGCCGCTGGGGCCTCTTCCTCACGACGGCGGGCAAGCGCCAGCTCGCCGTGCTGGAACGGCGCGTGCGCACGCACGACGAGCGCCTGATGAGCGAGCTCGGCGAGCGCGCCGCGCGCCTGAAGGCGGACCTGGAGCGCTTGGCGGAGATCGCCTCGGCGCACGGCGCCGGCGGATGAGAACGACAGAAGCCATCGACTGAGCACGTCGACTGGGCTTGGCGACAACGCCAGACCGCAACGACAACGACGACGACAGACCGCGACGACAGACAACGACGACAGACAACGACGACTGACAACGACGACAGACAACAACGACGGAGACAAGCGATGAACGACCTCGATCGGAAGCTCACCCGCCGCGACGCGGGCCTGCTGCTCGGCGCGGCGATGGCCGGCC
>CAMPJJ010000082.1 GCA_946886855.1 uncultured Roseateles sp.
CCTGGTGGCAGTCTCCGACTCGCTGGGCAATCGCATCGACTACACGCTGGACGCCAGCGGCAATCGCACCAAGGAAGAAGCGAAGGATCCGCAAGGCGCGCTGAAGCGGACGATGAGCCGCGCGTTCGATGCGCTGGGCCGCGCCCAACAGACGACGGGGAGGGAGTAAGCCATGAATCGCATCAACAGGCACTTCAAGTGCCGGAGCCAACTCGCGTCCGCCGTGGTCGCGTTCATCGCCGTGATTGGGCTCAGCGCGCACGCCGCCACGCTGCCGCCGCCTCCGGTCTCACCGGCGCCGGTCACCGACTACGAATACGACGCCAAGGGCAATCCCACCAAGGTCATCAAGGCCAAGGGTGTGAGCGGCTTCGGCTTCGCAACGACCAACACGTACGACGCGCTGGATCGGGTCAAGAACAGCAAGGACGCCCGCAACGGCGTGACCCAGCTGGGTTACGACGGCATCGACCAACTGAAGCAGGTCACCGACCC
Organism: uncultured Roseateles sp.; assembly: GCA_946886855.1. The sequence goes on from CAMPJJ010000082.1 coordinate 496, forward strand.
GCGCAACCTGGTGACGAGCTACCAGCGCAACGGACTGGGCGACATGACCCAGCTCGCCAGCCCTGACACCGGCACGGCCAACAGCACCTACGACATCGAGGGCAACCTGCTCACGCGCACGGACAGCCGCGGCGTGCTGGCGACCTACACGTACGACGGCCTGCGCCGGATGACCTCGGCGATCTACACGCAGAGCGGCCAGACGGCGCAGAACTACGCGTGGACCTATGACCAGGCCGGCGGCGACTTCGGCTACGGCGTGGGGCGGCTCACGACGGCCACGGGCACGGCGGGCAACACGAAGTACGGCTACGACGCGGACAACCGGCTGAGCACGGTGATCCAGACCGTGGGCACGGCGGTCTTCACCACGCGCTACGGCTATGACGACGCCGGACACGTGAACCGGATCACGTATCCCTCGGGCCGCGTGTTGACGATCCAGTACAACGCCGCCGGACTGCCGGCGAGCATGAGCCTGGCCAAGGATGCGTCGAGCACGGCGAAGCCGCTGATCAGCGACATCCAGTGGGAGCCCTTCGGTCCGGCGCGCAGCTGGAACATCCAGATGACCGCCGGCCCGAAGCCGGTCGAGCGTGTCTTCGACCAGTACGGACGGATCGTGCGGTACTCGCTGAATTCGCGGGTGCGCGACATCACCTACGACGCGGCGGATCGCATCGTCAGCTACACGCACCTGGATGCGACGACGGGTCAAGCCACGGCCGAGGCCCAGTCGCTCAACCAGAGCTTCACCTATGACGAGCTCGGGCGGCTGACCGGCATCGTCACGCCGGCCTCGAGCTGGACCATCGGCTACGACGCCAACGGCAACCGCACCGGTGTGACGCTCAACGGCACGGCCCGGAGCTACGCGACCGAAGCGACGAGCAACCGCCTCACGAGCATCAGCAATCCCACGCGCGGCTTTGGCTACGACGCGATGGGCAACACGCTGAGCGACACGGGCCTCGCGTACACGACGACGTATCGGCTTGACGGTCGGATGGGGACGATCACGAAGGCCGGCGTGACCACGACCTACAGCTACGACGCGGGCGGACAGCGGGTGCGCAAGATGTCGGGCTCGACGATGACGCACTTCAACTACGACCAGGACGGGCAGCTCCTGGGTCAGTACTCGGGCACGACGCCGTCACAGGAGTACGTGTGGCTGGGTGGCATTCCGGTGGCGGTGCTCAACGGCGCGTCGCAGGATCCCGAGGTGCTCTACGTGTTCTCGGACCACCTCGGCGCGCCGCGCGTGATGATCGACAAGAACAACGGTGGACGCTGGCGGTGGATCAGCGAGCCGTTCGGCACGACCGCGCCTGAAGAAGCTCCCGGCGGCCTCGCGCCCGTGACCCTCAACCTGCGCCTCCCCGGCCAGTACTTCGACAAGGAGTCGGGGCTGAGCTACAACTACTTCCGGGACTATGACGGGACGATCGGGCGATACGTGCAGAGCGATCCGATCGGACTGCACGGAGGCTTGAATACCTTCTTGTATGTCGATGGCGATCCTGTAAGCCAAGTCGATCCGAATGGTCATCAAGCGCAGGCAGCAGCCGTCGCCTGCGGCCCGGCTGCTGTGTTCTGTGCATGTGCGGTCACCGCCGCAACTTGGGGGATCTACAACAGTACCCGAGCCGACAAGAACTCAAGCAGCGCAATGCATGATTTCGAGAACAGGAAACAGCGACAGTACGAGGCTGCGAAAGCGCGCTGCACGCCGCCCAATCCCGACAAGCAGGCGTCATGCTCTGAAGTCTCGAAGATGATCGATATGCTGACCAACTCCCGCAATCGCTACATCTACTGGGATGCGATGTATTTCGCCTCCCGGCACGCGACGAAGATTGAAGAGCTTGACAATCGCATCAAGTCACTGAAGGACCGATATGGCAAAGACTGCACCGATTGTGGAAAGTAGTGACATGGAAGATCTGTTCTCCCGCTACTCGAAGCACGCGGAATTCATCGGCGAAGAGATAACAGAAGTCACTCAACCAGGGCTATTCGGATCGCAGATTCTGCACTTGGCTGCCTTCTCCAATCGCGTAGAAGATGTGGCGCTATCGATTGCGGGCGGCGCGGACATCAATGTGACTGGAGATCTTGGCCTGTCACCGCTCCATTACGCCGTTCTGGGAGGCTCGGCCGAGGTCGCATTGTTCTTGATAGAGCATGGAGCCGATCTGGCTGTTGAAAACGAGTTTCAGGAGACACCTCGGCAGATGGCCGATCTGATCGGCGAACGGATCGTGGCAGCAGTCCTAGCCGAGGCGGATCTCTCTCCCACTCACGTGGCGGACAACTCCGAGTCGGCACGAAGCCGATGGCTCGACTTCAAGTCAATTCAAGCTGGCAACTTCTGGTCGGAGGACTAGAAGCCGAAGCCGCTCGAAGCAACTTTCTGGAACGGGACTCAGTGCGGTCAAAGCCGAATTCTGCCTACCACCGGTCTTCAGGGGATTGGGGTTAGGCTAAGGTCGGTACTCCGCCGGCAGCGCTTCCAGATACGGATAGAACTTGAAGAACGGCCGGGCCTCGTCGAGCGTGCGCACGACCGAGGGGCGCCGCATCAGCCGCGCGTAGTAAGCCGCGAGCCGCAGCTGCGATGACGCGAACGGCACCAGCGTCGTCGCATAGAACAGCGAGGGCGCCGCCGCGCAGTCGGCCATGCTGAAGTGCTCGCCCGCTGCCCAGGTGCGATCGGCGAGGCGCGCGTCGAGCATCCCGTAGGCCATCGCCAAGGTGTCGCGCGCCTTGGCCACCGCGATCGGATCGCGGTCCTCCTCCGCGCGCAGCCGGTCCCCGACGATCGCCTGCATCGGCAGCATCACGTAGAGATCCAGCAGCCGGTCCATCAGCCGGACCTCCAGCGCCGCGTCGCCGTCCGCCGGCACCAGCTGCTGCTCCGGCCGCGCATGGTGCCGGGCGAGGTACTCGATGATCACGCTGGTCTCGGGGACGACCCGGTCCCCGTCGATCAGCAGCGGCATCTTGCCGGTCGGCCAATGTGCGAGAAACTCGGCCCGCTCGACCGGGTCGCCGAGATTCAGGAAGCGGCGCTCGACCTCGATGTCCAGTTCGTTCAAGGCGATCAAGGCCTTGTGACAGAACGACGACAGCGGATGGAAGTGGAGGCTCAACGCCATGTCATTCACCTGGAGGAGATTGCTGTGACGGACAGGTTATCGCAAAGCCCGCGCGGTCCCGCCACCGCGTTCGCCGCGTTGTTCACCGCGCTCATCACCTGCGCCGCGATGGGGTTGGCCGTGTCGTTGGGCGGCTGCGCGCGGTCCCCGGTCGCCTCGACGTCGCCGGACGTCGACGGCGCGGAGTCGCTGATCCGGGCGGCTATCACCTCGGGCGACGTGAAGGGCCTGGCCCTCGCCGTGATCGAGGACGGGAAGATCCGTACCGTGCGCAGCTATGGCCATCGCAACGCCGACGGTCAGGCGCTGCAGACCGGCACCGTGATGTACGGCGCTTCGCTGACCAAGGCGGTCTTCGCCTACACGGTCATGCAGCTCGTCGATGAGGGCCAGGTCGACCTGGACGCCTCGATCGCGACCTTGCTGGACCGGCCGCTGCCGGACTATCCGAAGGACTCCCGCTATGGCCCATGGCAGGACCTGCGCGGCGACGAACGATGGCGCGCGCTGACGCCGCGCCTGCTGCTCTCGCATCGCAGCGGCTTCGGCAACTTCGCGTTCCTGGAACCGGACGGGAAGCTGCGCATCCACTTCGATCCGGGGAGCCGCTACGCCTACTCCGGCGAGGGGCTGATCCTGCTGCAGTTCGTGCTCGAGCAGGGGCGCTTGAAGCTGGATCTCGGACAGGAGATGCAGCGCCGCGTCTTCGACCGCTTCGGCATGACGATGACCGGCATGAAGTGGCGCGCGGACTTCGCGCTGAACCTGGCCGACGGCGTGACGCAGGCGCGTCGCTGGGTCCCGCACGATCCGCGCAGCCGCGTGCGCGCGGCGGGCTCGATGGACACGACGATCGACGACTTCGCGCGCTTCGCGGCAGGGCTCGTCCGCGGCGACGGACTCTCGGCGAAGAGCCGGGCGGAGATGACGCGCCCGCAGGCGCCGATCACGACCGCCTCGCAGTTCCCGACGCTGCAGCCGGAGCTGCCGGCGACGCAGCGCCGGGCGGACCTCGCCGCGGGAATCGGCGTCGTCGTCTTCGACGGTCCGCAAGGACGCGGCTTCTTCAAGGGCGGCCACGACGACCAGACCGGCAACACGATGGTGTGCCTCGAACGACGCCGCGCCTGCGTCGTCCTGCTGTCCAACGACGTGATGGCCGAGCGGCTCTACCCGGCGATCGTGCGTCGCGTGCTCGGCGAGACCGGCGTGCCGTTCACGTGGGAGTACGGCGAGAAGGCGGCGGCGTGGCCGCGCTGAGCAGGCTCAGGGGAACACCGCCAGGAACAGGAACACCACGAACACGACCATGTGCACCGCGCCCTGCAGCACCGTCGCGCGACCGCCGCCCAGCGTCAGGCCGCCGACGATGAAGGTCAGGAACAGCAGCACCATGCTCAGCGGCGTCAGCCCCAGCACCAGCGAGTGCGGGAACAGCGGCGAGAGCACCGCCACCGTCGGGATGGTCAGGCCGATGCTCGCCAGGCCCGATCCCAGCGCCAGGTTCAGGCTGGTCTGCAGCCGGTTGTGCAGCGCCGCGCGCACCGCCGCCACCGTCTCCGGCAGCAGCACCAGCATCGCCACGATGACGCCCACCAGCGACGGCGGCGCGCCGATCGCCTGCACGCCGCGCTCGATCGTCGGCGCCAGCAGCTTCGCCAGCCCGACCACGCCGACCAGGCACACCAGCAGCAGCGCCAGGCTGGTACCGGCCACGCGCCAGCTCGGCGGCGCGGCATGGGTGTCCTGGTCGTCCACGCCGGCCACCGGCAGGAAATAGTCGCGGTGCCGCACCGCCTGCACGAACACGAAGGCGCCGTACAGCACCAGCGACACGGCGCCCGCGAACAGCAGCTGCGTGGTGGTGAAGGTCGGTCCGGCCGTGCTCGTCGTGAATGCCGGCAGCACCAGCGTCAGCACCGACAGCGCGGCCAGCACCGCCAGCGTGGGGCTCGTGCCCTCGACGCGGAAGGCCAGCTCCTGATGCTTCCAGCCGCCCACCAGGATGCACAGCCCCAGCACGCCGTTGCAGACGATCATGATCGCGGAGAACACCGTGTCCCGCGCCAGCGCGTTGGTCGACTCGCCGCCCGCCAGCATCAGCGACACGATCAGCGCGACCTCGATGATGGTCACCGCCACCGCCAGCACCAGCGACCCGTAGGGCTCGCCCACGCGGTGCGCGACGACCTCGGCATGGTGGACCGCGGCGAGCACCGCGGCGATCAGCAGCACGCTCACCACGCCCAGCACCAGCGTCGAATTGGCGCCGGCCGTCAGGCCCACCAGCGCGAGGATCGCGGCCAGCGGCGCGGCCAGCGACCAGATCGGGAGGGCCGCCGGCAGGCGGGCAAGGAGGGAGTTGGAGCGCTTCACATGCATGGGTCGAGCATAGACCACGATGGTCGAACGCTCCCGGAGGCGCTACGCTGGCACGCCATGCCGATCCTCGATCCCCGCGTCGACGCCTACATCGATCGCGCCGCCCCGTTCGCGCAGCCCCTGTTGCGCCACTGGCGCGCGACCGTGCACACGCATTGCCCCGAGGTGGTCGAGACGATCAAGTGGGGCTTCCCCAACTTCACCTACCGCGACAAGATCCTGACCGGCATGGCCGCCTTCAAGGCGCACTGCTCGATCGGCTTCTGGCACGGCGAGGCGGCCGTCGGCGCCGACCACGCCAAGGACGGCGCGATGGGCGACTTCGGCAAGCTGAGTTCGCTCAAGGACCTGCCGCCCAAGGCCGAGCAGAAGGCCAGGCGGACACGCGCGAGCGTCGCCTGGCGCAGGCCGTCCGCTGGATGGCCGAAGGCAAGCGGCGGAACTGGAAGTACGAGAACTGCTGAAGGCCGGAAGGCCCGGTCCGGCGCTCAGGCCGGGCTCTGCGCGCTCAGTTCCCAGTTGCTGTCGTGCACCTGCACGTTGTTGCGACCGCCGTCCTTGGCGCGATAGAGGGCGCGGTCGGCGCGCATGAACAGCTGGTCGGCGGTCAACTGGCCGCCCGGCTCCGCCACCGCGATGCCGGCGGACACCGTCAGCGTGAAGTCGCGCCCGTCGCCGTCGCACAGCCGCAGTGTCGCCACCGCCTCGCGGATCTGCTCGACCAGGCTCCTGGCGCCCGCGCCGTCGGTGGCCGGCAGCACGAGCCCGAATTCCTCGCCGCCCCAGCGGCCCACGACGTCCGACGCGCGCAGCCGCGCCCGCACCTCGGCCGCGAAGGCGCGCAGCGCGTCGTCGCCGGCGTGATGCCCGTGGCAGTCGTTGACGTCCTTGAAATGGTCCAGATCCAGCAGCACGAAGGCCAGCGGCGCACCTTCGCGCCGGCCGCGCTCCAGCTCGTGCCGCAGCAGCGCGTCGGCGGTCATGCGGTTCAGGCAGCCGGTGAGCCCGTCCGTCGAAGCGACCTCCTCCATGCGCCGCGCGATGCGTTCGAAGTTGGCCAGCACGAAACCGAAACCCGCGCCGATCAGCGAGATGAAGCTGAACAGGAAGGTCAGCCCCTGACCCAGGCTGCCCTGCATCAGGTCGAGGTATTCCTCCGGATTCGTCAGCGCGTGCAGGCTGCGCAGCATCAGGCTCGCCGCCGCGGCGACCAGCGTGACGCCGACCGCGCGCAACGAGGACTCGCCGCGCCAGCCCGGTCCCAGCAGCAGGAAGATCGCCGGCATCAGCAGGACCGCGAAGACCAGGGAGATCGCGCTCGTGCGCAGCGCCAGCGGCCAGGCCAGCATCCACGCCGTCAGCCCCCAGGCCACGGCCGGCGCCCCCCACCACATCCAGCGCGGCAGCGAACGTCCCAGCACGTGCCGGTGGATCGCCTCGTTGTAGAAGACGATGCCCAGGGCGATCAGCCCGTTGCCGAACAGCGCCGAGATCCAGACCGGCAGCACGAGGCGCGCGGAGAGCATCGCGAAGCCGGCCAGCAGCGTCCAGGAGCCCCAGCTCCACACGCCGAGGTCCAGGTAGTGCAGCCGGCTGCGCTGCGCCGCCCACAGCTGGACGCCGAGCATCGCGAAACCGCTCAGCAGCGCCAACATCAGCGTGGGGATGTGGATCGACGCCATGACGCTGGAGTGTAGTGATCGAGGCCGGCCGACTGTCCCCCTACATCACGGGCGTTGCTCGTTGCAGACGTGTCGGACCCACGGGATCACGAGGTCGACGGCCGCTCTGTCCCCGGGTGCGCCGGCATGTGGCCCGCCGGCATGTGGCCCGCCGGCATGCGGCCCGCCGGCATGTCGCTTGCCCACGGGCCGATCAGCGCGGCGATCCAGTCGCGCGTCTCGCGCGGTGCGATCACGGCGTCGAACTCCAGCGTCTCGGCGATCGCCAGCGCCTGGCCGCGCGCCACCTGGGCGGTGAGCAGGCGCTCGAACAGCGCCTGCCGCTCCGGCCCCTCGGGCACGGCGGCCAGCTCCTTGCGATAACCCAACCGCACCGCGCCTTCCAGCCCCATCGCCCCGAATTCGCCGCTCGGCCACGAGGCGCAGCCGATCGGGCGGTGCAGGCTGCCGCCGGCCAGCGCCATCGCGCCAAGGCCGAACGCGCGACGCATCACCACCGCGACCAGCGGCACCGTCAGGGCCGCGGCGGCGCGGAACAGCTCGCCGGCCTCGCGCAGCTGCCCGGTGGATTCGGCTTCCGGGCCGACCATGAATCCCGGGCTGTCGATCAGGCTCACCACCGGCAGACCGAGGCGCTCGCACAGCCGCCAGAAGCGCGCCAGCTTGCGGGAGGCGGCGCCGTCGACCGCGCCGCCGAGCACGGCGCAGTCGCTCGCCACGACGGCCACCGCCTGACCTCTGAGGAAGGCCGCGGCGGTGATCACGCTGTCGCCGCTGCCGCGCCCCAGCTCGATCAGCGAGCCCTCGTCGAAGAGCCGCGCCAGGATGTCGCGCACCGGATAGGCGCGCTGGCGGGCCTCTGGAATCGCGTCGTCCAGCGGGGCCTGATCCGGCTCGACCGTCGCCGCGGACGCGGGCAGCCGACACATCCACGCCATCAAGGCGCGCACGAGCGCAGCGGCCCGCGGCTCGTCGTCGACCAGCGCGTCGACGACGCCCGCCCGGGCGAGTCCGGGCGCAGGGCCGATCTCCCCGGGCTCGAAGCGGCCGAGGCCGCCGCCTTCGATCATCGCGGGACCGCCGAGTCCGATGTTGCTGTCGCGCGTGGCGACCACCAAGTCGCAGCAGGCGAGCAGCGCGGCGTTGCCGGCAAAGCAGCGCCCCGCCGCGACGCCGATCGTCGGCACCTGCCCCGCCAGCGCGGCCAGGCGCGCGAAAGTCGCGACGTGCAGGCCGGCCACCACCGGCATGTCGGTGTCGCCGGGCCGGCCGCCGCCGCCCTCCGCGAACAGCACGAATGGCAGTTGGCGGCGTTCAGCGAGTTCGATCAGGCGGTCGGTCTTCTGATGGCTGCGGAAGCCCTGCGTGCCGGCCAGCACGGTGGCGTCGTAGGCCATCACGGCGATGGCGCGGCCGCGCAGGCGCGCGACGCCGGTCACGACCCCGTCGGCCGGTGTCTGGACGCGCAGCTCGTCGACCGGCCGGCGCGCGGCCTGTGCGGCGATCGCGAGCGCGCCGTACTCGGTGAAGCTGCCGGGATCGCAGACGGCATCGACGTTCTCGCGCGCGGTGCGCTTTCCCAGCGCGCGCATTTTTGCGACCGCGTCAGGTCTGGCCTCGTCGGCGATCAGCGCGTGACGCTCGCGCCAGGCGCGAATGTCGGCACGCTCGCGTGTCGTCGACGATTCATCGGTCTTGTCGTTCCGGGCGCTCCCGGCTTCCGCTGCCGGTTCTGCTATAGGTGCTGCCGTCGGCTCTGCGACTGGCTCTGCAACTGGCTCTGCGACGGGCTCTGCGATCGGCTCTCCTCCCACGGTCGCCGCGGCAGGAGTCATGCGCCAGGCCATCAACGCGTCGCCTTCGCGCACGAGTTCGCCCTCGGCGGCAAAGAGCTCTTCGACGCATCCGTCGGCCGTCGCCGACACCTCGTGCTCCATCTTCATCGCCTCGAGTCGCACGACGGGCTGGCCGCGTCGCACCCCCTCACCGACGGCGACGAGCCATTCCTGGACGGTGGCGGACAACGGAGCGACGAGCGACGGCATGGGGAACCTCCCGGGTGACCGCCGACTCTAGGCCGCCCACCGGCGCCGCGCTGCCGCGCAGTTGACAGCGGCCGATGATGAATCGGCCCGCGCGGCGTCTCAGGACAGGCGTTCGATCAGCGCCATCGCCGCCGCGGGCGCGCGTTCCTTCGCGCCGCTGATGAAGAAGACGAACACGTCGCGTGCCCGCTTGGGCGGCGCACGGTCGGCCTCGACCAGCGGCAGACCGTCGGGCTGACCGCCGGACTCCCAGCGCGAAGCGCTGGCGGCGAGGCCGTCGAGCTCCTCGTCCGTCACCCCGCAGACGAGCTCCGAGCGCGTGCGCATCACCCGCGTGTAGACGAAGTCGGCGGTGAGGTCGGGGATGGGCGGGTAGTCGTCCGATTCGGTGAACACGACGCCGGCGCCATGGTCGCGCGCCATCGCCAGGAACTCGGGCGAGCGGAAGCTCTCATGCCGGACGTCGAGCGCGTGCCGCAGCGGGACGCCGGCCGAGGCGGCCGGCAGCAGCTTCAGGAAGGCGCCGAAGTCGACCGGATCGAAGCGCTTGGTCGTCGCGAACTGCCAGACGATGGGCCCGAGCTTGGGCCCGAGTTCCGCGACGCCGCTGTCGACGAAGCGCATCACCGATTCACCGGCTTCCGCCAGCACGCGCCGGTTGGTGGCGAAACGGTTGGCCTTGAGCGAGAAGACGAAGTTCTCCGGCGCCGTGTCGCGCCACTTGGCGAAGGTCGCCGGCTTGAAGGTCGAGTAGTAGGTGCCGTTGACCTCGATGGCGCTCAGCTTGCGGCTGGCGTATTCCAGCTCGCGCGAGACGGGCAGGTCCTGGGGATAGAAGGTCTCGCGCCAGGGCTCGAAGTTCCAGCCGCCGATGCCCACGTGGATCGAGGTGCTCATGTCGTCGTGTCCTCCAGAAGTCGTTCGAGTCGGGTCTGTCCGCGGCGCGTCACGCGCAGCGCGCGGCTGTCGGGATCGGGATCGAGCCAGTCCTGCGCCAGCATCGCCTGCAGCCAGGCCGCGCCGAGCGCGCCGCCCAGGTGCGGCCGACGCTCGCTCCAGTCCATGCAGGCGCAGGCCAGGCGACGGCGGCGCGCGCCGGTGGCGGCGGCGACATCGACGCCAAGCCCGCGCAGCGCGTCCAGGCCCGCGTCGGTGAAGCGGTAGCCGCGGACCTCGTCGGGATCGGGCGTCATCCAGTGCAGGCGCAGCGCATGGTCGTGCAGGCGCACGCCCCAATGGCCGGCGAGGTGGTCGTAGCAGCGCCGCGCCTGGCGCAGCGCGGGCGGCGTGCTGGGCTCGAAGCGCGGACGCGGCAGGCCGGCCAGCACGAGCATGGCCTCCAGCGCCAGTCCGACCTCGGGCCCGGCGAGCCGGTAGTAGCGGTGCCTGCCTTGCGCCAGGCAGCCGATCAGGCCCTGGCCGAGCAGCTTGGCCAGGTGCGCGCTGGCGGTCGACGCGGCGACGTCGCCCACGGCGGCCAGCTCGGTCGCGGTGCGTGCGTGGCCGTCCATCAGGCAGCAGAGCATGCGCGCACGCACCGGTTCGGCCATGCTGGCGGCGATGTGGGCCAGCGCCTCGTCGGCGGTGGGGGCGTCAATCATGCTTCGATGCTAAGCGAAGCGTTCCCGGCGATCCATCGCGAAGATTCCCCCATGCCGACCTTCCGCCGCCGCTGACCTCACAGGCTTGCACCATGTCCGCTTGCCCCTTCGCTTGCCCTTCCCATTCGCCGCGCATCGTCGACGCGCCGTCCGCCGCGCCGTCGAAGCCGTCGATGTCGTCGACGTCACCGCTGCTCGATCCCGACCTGCGCATGCGCCCGCCCGGCGAGCCGCTGCCGCCGCCCTTGCGCGCGCACGGCGGGCCGCTGGCCGACGCCTTCGCGCGGTGGCTGCGACAGCGCGACGATCCCGCCCATCCGCCGGAGAAGCTCGCGCTGACGCGCGCGCTGCAGGCGCTGTCCGAGGACGAGGTCCGCGCCCATGCGCGGCGGCAGGCCGCGATCGCGCTGGGCGGCGGCTGGTCGCACTGGTCCTGGGCGGTGCCCGCCGCGACGGTGGCCAGCCTGCTCGGCATCGCGCTGCCCGATGTCGACGCGCAACGACGGCTGCACGCCCGCCTGCGCGCAATGGCCGCAGGCCTGGGCGCGACCGCGGGGCCCGACGCCGTGCGCACGGGCGGCGAGGCCGTCGTCGCGCTGCTGGATGCCCTCGACGACGCGGAGCGCCGGTCGCCGGATGCGCCCCTGCAGTGGACCTTGCTGCGCCATGCGGCGCCGGCGCGATGGACCGACCGCGCCACGTTCACCGCCAACCGGCTGGCGCTGATCTGGCAGAGCCACGAGGCCGGCGCGGCGCTGCTCGGGCATGCCTTGCTGGACTGGCGTTCGACAGGTCGCATGCCCACGCGGGAGGACCTGCTGCGCATCGCCCGCGAAGGCGGCGCGGTGCGCGTGACCCGCCGCTTCGACCTGCGGCAGGAGCCGGCCACACCGGTGAGCGTTCCTCTCGCCGGCACCCCGCATCCCTTCGGCGACGGCGCGCACCGGTGCCCCGGGCAAGGCCTGGCACTGAGCAGCATCCAGGCGGCGCTGACCTGGCTTGGCGAGCAGCCGGCGCTGCGGCCGCCGCGGCCTGGCGCGCCGCTGTCGCTGCCCAACATGGACATTCCGCAATTCCTGGACGAGGAGCGCCACCCATGATCGCCGTCATCTTCGAAGTCACCCCGAGCGCCGACGGGCGCGACCGCTACCTGGAACTCGCCGCGGAGCTCAAGCCGCTGCTGCAGGAGGTCGACGGTTTCCTCAGCATCGAGCGCTTCCAGAGCCTGACGGATCCGGGCAAGCTGCTGTCGCTGTCGTTCTGGCGCGACGAGGCCGCAGTGCGCGAGTGGCGCCGCATCGAGGCGCATCGCGGTGCGCAATCGGAGGGACGGGCGGGCGTCTTCGCCGACTACCGGCTGCGTGTCGCCGCGGTGCTGCGCGACTACGGCATGACCGAGCGCGAGCAGGCGCCGGCGGACAGCCGCGAGCGGCACCGCGGATGAACGCTTGAACGCCGGAACGCTTGAACGCGCGGCCGGCGCGCGAAACGCACGTGACCCGCGCAGCGCGCGTGACCCGCGTAACGCGCGTAACGCGCCTTCCCCCGGGGTCTCATCGTCCCGCCGGAGGAATTCGTCGCAGGATCCCGCCCGGCGTCGGGCAGCGCGCCGAGAATCGCCGCCGCTCACACGACACGGCCACGAGGCCGGATCCTGCCCATGTCCTCCCCTGCCCTGCCCGCCACGGGTTCACCGCGCCAGCACGGCCTGGACGCGCTGCGCGCCGCCGCCATCCTGCTGGTCTTCGCGTACCACTACCAGGTCTTCGTCAGCGGCGCGCCGACCTTCGGCTGGCTCAGCAGCATCGGCTGGGCGGGCGTCGACCTGTTCTTCGTGCTCAGCGGCTATCTCATCGCCAACCAGCTGCTGGGCGGGATGAAGCGCGGGGGTCAGCTCTCGCTGCCGCGCTTCTACGGTCGGCGACTGCTGCGCACCCTGCCCAACTTCTACGTGGTGCTGGCGCTCTACTGGCTGTTCCCGCAGGTCCTGGGCGGCCGCGAACCGCCGCCGCTGTGGCGCTTCCTGACCTTCACACAGAACATCGCGCTGACGCCGGGCACGGCCTTCTCCCATGCGTGGTCGCTGTGCATCGAGGAGCAGTTCTACCTGATGCTGCCCGCGGCGCTGATGCTGGGCGCCGCGCTCCAGCAGCGACGCCGCGCGCTGGCCTGGTCGCTGATCGGGGTGCTGACGCTGGCGGCCGTGCTCTGGCGCGACCACCTGTGGCGCCTGTACGGCAGGCAGGATCCGTCGCTCGGCTACTACCCGCACCTGTACTACGGCAGCCTCGCGCGGCTGGACGAGTTCCTGCCCGGCGTCGCCGTGGCGCTGCTGAAGCACGGCCATGCGGACGCCTGGACCGCGCTGATGCGGCGTGCAAAGTCGCTGCTCGCGGCGGGCGCCGCGGCGAGCCTCGGCATGCTGACGCTGATGCTGCACTTCTATTACATCGACGACGACGGCTACGGCCGGGCGATGAGCAGCTGGGGCTACAGCGCGCTGGCCTGGAGCTTCGGCCTGATGGTGATGGCCGCGCTCGCGCCGCAGGGTCCGATGGCGCGCGTGCGGGTTCCCGGGGCGAATGCGCTGGCGCGCTGGTCGTATGCGCTGTACCTGACCCACAAGCCGATCGCCTACGCGCTGGTCAAGCCGCTGGCGGCGCTCGGCCTGATGCGGGCCTCGGGCGGGACGGTGCCGGTGATCGCGGCGGCCTGTCTGCTCGGCGGGTGGCTGCTGTACCGGTGGGTGGAGCTGCCGTTCCTGGGCCTGCGCGATCGCTGGATCCCGTCGCAATTCGTCGACACGGCGCGTGCTACAACGACGCATCCAAGGAGCCCTCAGCATGCGTAACCCTCGTCACACCGCCACTTCCCGCCGTTCCGGTTCCTCGCGCCGCGCGGCGATCCTGTCCGTCGGCGCCGCCGCGCTGGCGTTCGCCGCCTCGGCGTGCGTCGCCGCGAGCGCCGAGGAGATCGGCGAAGTGAGCACGGTGTTCAAGTTCATCGGCCCGAACCACAAGATCGTCGTCGACGCCTACGACGACCCCGCCGTCAACGGCGTGACCTGCTACGTGTCGCGCGCCAAGACCGGCGGCATCAAGGGCGGTCTCGGCCTGGCGGAAGACAAGTCCGAAGCGTCGATCGCCTGCCGCGCCGTCGGCCCGATCAGTTTCCCCAAGCCGCTGCCCCAGCAGGAGGAGGTGTTCTCCGAACGCTCTTCGCTGGTCTTCAAGCGGCTGCGCGTCGTCCGCATGGTCGATGCCAAGCGCAACACGCTGGTCTACCTGACCTACTCGGACCGCGTGATCGAGGGCTCGCCGCAGAACAGCGTCACGGCGGTGCCGGTGGACCGGGGGACGGTGATCCCGGTGAAGTGACGGCCGCCGACTGGATCCGCGCTGCACGCGCCGACGAACGGCGCGCGTGAGCGCAGCCGGACACGTCATGCGATCGGCGCATCCGTGCTGACGGTCACCTCGCGCCAGGCCTCGATCGATGCGCTCATCGACGCCAGTTTCTGCTGCACCAAGTCGAGCGCGTCGCTGCCCAGCAGCAGATGCGCGGGCGGGGGGGCCTCGCCGACGGCGAGGTCCACGATCACGCCCGCCGCCAGCGCCGGATCGCCCAGCTGGCGACCGCTGACGGCCTGCCGCCGCGCACGGATCGGGTCGAAGACCGCGTCGTAGTCGGCGATGCCACGCGCCGACCGGACCATCGACCGGCCTGCCCAATCGGTCCGGAAGGACCCTGGCGCGATCGCCGTGACGGTGATGCCCAGGCCCGCGACTTCCTTGCCCAGCGCTTCCGAGAGGCCTTCCAGCGCGAACTTGCTTCCGCAGTAGTAGGTGATGCCCGGCATCGTGATGAAGCCGCCCATGGAGGTCGTGTTGAAGAGGCGTCCCGCGCGACGGCCGCGCATGAACGGGAGCACCGCCTTCATCATCGCGACCGCGCCGAAGACGTTGACCTGGAACTGGCGCAGCAGCTCCTCGATCGGGCTCTCCTCCAGGATGCCTTCGTGGCCGTAGCCCGCGTTGTTGATCAGGATGTCGATCGGGCCGATGTCTGCTTCGATGCCCGCCACCAACGGCGCGGCGAGCTCGAGCGCCGTCACGTCGTGCAGGCGCGCGTGCGCCCGGCCAGGGCAAAGTCGTTCGAAGTCGCGTGCCGCCTCGGAGTTGCGCACGGTGCCGACGACGACGTGGCCTTGCGCCAGCGCGCGATCCGCGATCGCGCGGCCGAAGCCGCTGCTGACGCCGGTGATGAGGAAGGTCTTGGCGGATCGCTCCGGCGACGGCGACGGCGACGGCGACGGCGACGACGATGGCGATGGCGATGGCGATGGCGATGGCGAGGGATGTGCGTGGGTCGTGTTCATGGGAGTGAATGCTAGGAATGGGCGGCCCGCTTGCGCAGACCTGCAAGCCCACCGGTCTTGCCTATTCCTCCATCTGGGCACGCGCCCGTCTCCGGGGAGCGGAGAATCCTCGACATCCATGTCCGACGCCACCCGCCAGCGCCAGATCCGCGACCTGCTGCTTCAGCTCGCTCCGACCGAGGGCTACACCGTGAGCCCGATCGCATCGGTCCGGTGGCTGCGCAGCAACCGTGCGCTCGACAGCACGCCGGTGCTCTACGAGCCGGGCATCGTCTTCGTCTGCCAGGGCCGCAAGCGCGGCTTCATCGGCGACCGCACGCTCGTCTACGACGCGCGCCACTATCTGGTGGTCGCGGTGCCGGTGCCGTTCACGATGGAGACCGACGCCAGCGAAGCAGCGCCGCTGCTGGCCGCGTACCTGCGGCTGGATCCGGCGCTGGCCGCGGAGGTCGCGCTGGCGATCGACCAGAGCGGCATCGGCCGCGAGGACACGCCGCCTGGACCGGCGGCGCCGCTCGGACTGGAAGCGTCGCCCATGGATGACCGGATCGAGGGCAGCCTGCTGCGCTTCCTCGAAGCGATGGCGGACCCAGTGGAGACGGCGGTGCTCGGACCGTCGTTGCTGCGCGAGCTGTACTTCCGCATCCTCTGCGGCGCGCAGGGCGCGACCCTGCGGAGCGTGCTCGGCGAGCGCGGACACCTGGGCCGCATCGCATTGGCGCTCAAGCGCATCCATGCGGATGACGCCGAGCGTCTCGACGTCTCGCGCCTGGCACGCGAGGCGGGGCTCGGGCTGGCCGCCTTCCACGCGCATTTCAAGGCGGTCACGCAGACCACGCCGATGCAGTACCTGAAGTCGACGCGCCTGCACCGGGCGCGGCTGCTGATGCTGCGCCAGGGCATGACGGCCGCGGCGGCCGCGGATCGTGTCGGCTACGCGAGCGCCTCGCAGTTCAGCCGCGAGTTCCGCCGGCTCTTCGGGCAGACGCCGCAGGCGGAGGTCGCGCGCCTGAAAGCCTCGTTCGCCCTGCCGGAGCAGGACGACGGACCGTTCGTGTCCTCTCATTGAGCGGCGCGCGTGGCGCCGCGACCGGGCGAATCCCCGCGACGCCGCGCCATCCAGGGACAGGCGACGGATGACGCGCGGCCAGGCCCTCGCTAGCCTGGACGGTCCGGTTCGACGCCGGCCGCCAGCGAGGAGTCGCGCATGCCTGTCATCACCGTCTACACGCCCGATGAAGTCGAACACCCGGAGAACCCGGCGCCGCTCGCCGACTTCAACCGGCAGTTCCTCGCCCAGGGCGATTCGTGGTTCTCGCTGGGCGCGCTCCCGCTGAAGTCCTCGAATCTCTTCGACGGCATGGCGACCGACATCGCCGCCTGCGCGGTCAACTTCGCCTCGCCCGGCGCGGTCCTCCAGCGGATGGTGGACGCCACCTGCGAGCGACGATTCCTCAGCTACCTCAACGGCCCGTTGCGCCAGCCGTGGAGCGGGCTGCTGCTGTCGGGCGGGGGCAACGACCTCATCGACGCGGCGGCCGTCGACCCGGCCCATCCCCGGGATCGGCGGCTGCTGGCCACCCGCGACGAGTGGGGCCAGGGCCTCGCCGAGGACCGCTTCCTGTCCAACGCGGGCTGGTCGACCTTCAGCACCTACCTGACGGCGGTCGTGAAGCAGATGCTCCGCGAGCGGGACAAGAGCGTGAACCGCGGCATCCCCGTGGTCCTGCACACCTACGACCTGGCCGTGCCGCGTCCGTCGGGCGCCGGCTTCGGCAAGGGCCCGTGGTTGCAGCCATCGCTCGTGAAGTTCGGCGTCCCGGAGGCCGAATGGGCCGCCGTCGCCGCCTTGATGCTCCGGAGACTGAAGGCGCTGCTCTTCCAGATCGCGGCCACCATCCCCGACGGCTCGGTGCACGTGGTCGACACGCAGGGCACGCTCACCCCGGCCTCGACCCAGGACACGGGGCCGACCGCGGACTGGATCAACGAGATCCATCCGACCGCGTCGGGCTACCGGCAGCTCAGCGCGTTGTGGCGCCCGGTGCTCAACCAGCTGTGAGCGCGCGATCGATGCTGGTGCCGGTCTCGACGGCGAACCCCTCGTCGACCCAGCCGGTCAATCCGCCGATCATCAGCTTCACCGGCCGCCCGAGCCGGGCGAGCCGGATGGCGCCGCGGTGCGCGCCGTTGCAATGCGGGCCGGCGCAGTAGACGACGAACAGCGTGTCCATCGGGTAAGCGGCCATCTTGCCTGCGGTGATCTTGCCGTGCGGCAGGCTCGCGGCGCCGGGCACATGGCCGCGGTCGTAGAGTTCGTGGCTGCGCACGTCCAGCAGCACGAAGTCCCCGACCCCGCGTGAGAACGCGTCATGCACGTCCCAGCAGTCGGTCTCGAAGGCGAAGGCCTGTTCAAAATGCACAAGTGCCTGCGCGCTCGGCGCGGCGGGGACGGCGGCAACAGCGGAGAGATTCGAGCTCATCGGGAGTTCCTTCATCGGAGGGGGGCGATGGCGGCCAGTGTCGCGAAGCTCCCCTTCCCGGACGAGTGGCCGGAATGCCGTGGATCGGTAAGATCGCGCCATGCCCCATCTTGTCGCCATCGTGGCTTACGACCGGCTCTGCATGTTCGAGTTCGGCTGCGCGGTCGAGCTCTTCGCGCTCGAACGTCCGGAGCTCGGCGTCGACTGGTACCGGCACGCGATCTGTGCCGCGGAGCCGGGGCCCTTGCGCGGCACCGGCGGCGTGCGCATCGAGGCGCCGCACACGCTGGCGATGCTGCGCCGCGCCGACACCGTCGTCATCCCCGGTTGGCGGGATGCCGCCGAGCGACCGCCCGAGTCGCTGCTCAAGGCCGTGCGCGCCGCCCACGCGCGCGGCGCGCGGCTGTGCACGATCTGCTCGGGCGTCTTCGTGCTCGCGCACGCGGGCCTGCTCGACGGGAAACGCGCCACCACGCACTGGCGATATGCCGAGCGGCTCGCGCAGGCGTTCCCGCTGATCGACGTCGATCCGTCCGCGCTCTACGTCGATGAAGGCCGACTCATCACCTCGGCGGGGTCCGCGGCCGGGCTCGACATGCTGATGCACCTCGTGCGCCGCGATCACGGGCCGCGCGTCGCCAACGCGGTGGCGCAGCGGCTGGTGATGTCCCCGCACCGCGAGGGCGGTCAGGCGCAGTTCGTGCCGCGGCCGATGCCCACGGAAGAATCCAGCCCCATCGCCGTGCTGCAGGACTGGCTGCGCGCGCATCCCCGCGAGGCGCACACGGTCGCGTCGATGGCGCGCCGCGCCTTGATGAGCGCCCGCACGCTGCAACGCCGCTTCAAGGAGGCCACCGGCCTGACGCCCCTCGAATGGCTGACCCGCGAGCGTGTCGCCATCGCGAAGGAGCTGCTCGAGACGCGCGAGGCGCTCGACGTCGAAGCGGTTGCGGATCTCTCCGGGCTGGGCTCGCCGGAGTCGATGCGGCGGCACTTCCGGTTGATGGGGCTGCCGGCGCCGTCGCGGTATCGCCGGCAGTTCGGCTGAGCCCCAGGCGCTTGGGCGGTCGGACGTCCTGCGCTCAGCAGTTTTCAGCAGTTCAGCGGAACACGACGCAGGCCGCGCCCGGCATGGCGATGAAGCGGCCGTCGAAACGCGGCAGTTCGTCTCCGTCGAGGTGGAACACGCCGATCTGGTGACTGCGTTGCAGGCAGACCCACAGCGCCCGGCCGTCCGGACTGAACGTCGCGCTGCGCGGATAGCTCCCTTGCGCCCAGGTCTCGCCGCGCCAGGCCGGACGGCCGTCCTCGTCGAGGTCGAAGACGGCGATCGCGTCATGCAGCCGGTTCAGCGCAAACAGCCGGCGGCCGTCCGGCGCGATGAGCAGGTCCGAGGCGTAGCTCAAGCCTTCGAACCCTACAGGCAGGCTGCTGAGCCGCAGCCGATGCGTCAGCCGGCCGGCCTCGTCCAGGCCCAGCCAGTCGAGCGCGTTGGCCTGCTCGTTGAGCAGATAGACCTGTGCCTCGTCGCGCGGATGGAAAACGAAATGGCGTGGCCCGGAGCCCGTCGGCAGCGCGAGGCCGTCGAGTTCCAGCGGCGCTGTGTCGTCGCCGTCGAGGCGCCACACCCTCAGCAGGTCGCGCCCGAGGTCGCTCGCCAGCATCAGCGGCCATCGCGGATGGCGGCGCACCATGTGCGCATGCGTTGGCGTTGGCGTTGGCGTTGGCGTTGGCGTTGGCGTTGGCGTTGGCGTTGACGTTGACGCAGCGGTACCGGCAGCGGCGGAGGGCGCGGTATTGATGGCGGAGCCGGTGGCGATACGCGGTACGACGACACGATCGGGTGCCCGGAGCGCCCCGTCCGCGCCGATCGACGCCCGGCGCAGCGTGCCATCGCCGTAGTGCGCGATCCACGCGTGGCGCGCCCGCTCGTCCAGCGCCAGATGCACCGGCAAGGGTCCGCCGGTCGCATGCCGGGACAGCAGGGTCAGCGCACCGTCCGCCGCGTCGACGGCCAAGGTCGCCAGTTCATGGCCGTCTTCCAGCAGCGCGTGCAGGCGGGTTCCGCCTTCGGCGAGATGCAGCCACGTCGGACTGCCCGGCAACGCCGCCGCAAGTCGCGCACGGACATGCCCCTCGGCATCGCGGACCAGCGCATGGATGCCCGCGCATTGCGGGGCATAACCGCCCGCGTAGGCGAACGGCAGGCCCTCGCGCCGGGCAACGGAGAAGGTGGGGTCGGCAGGGGTCATCGCTGCGCGACTTTACGGCCACAATGCCCTGTCATGACCAGCTCCAGCCCGCCTCGCCGGCGGGCGCCGCGCGTATGCGTTTCGACGTCCCGACGCTGTTCAGCCTGATGCTGATCCAGTCCCTGGCGCTGGCGCTGCTGCTGCCGCTGCTGCTCGGCTGGTGCGACAGCGTCGCCGCCCGGCGCGCGCAGCTGAGCGCGGCCGCGCAGGCCACCGGCTGGGCCTTGCTACTGCTGCCGCCCGACGGCATGCGCCTGACGGCGATCGTGGCGCTGGGGCTGCTCAGCGTCAGCGTGACGCTGCTGTGGATGGCCGCCGACCGCTGGCTGCCCGGCCGGCTCGGCCGGCTCTTCCAGTACGGCATGCCGGTGCTGGTCATGGTCGGCTACGGCGCCGGCTGGGACAACTACGCGCTGCGCCTGGCCTGGTCCAACGGCTGCATCGGCCTGCAGATGCTCGCGCTCGGCGCGAGCCTGATGCAGCCCGTCAAGCGCGGCCCGGTGGGCAACCTGCGCTGGCGGCTGCTGTTCACCGTCAGCCTCGGCCTGCTGGCCGTGCTCAACCTGGCGCGTGCCTACCTGGCCGGCTTCGACACGGCGCACCTGCCCCGCTTCGACGCCCCGCATCCGCTCAACATGGTGTTCGCCGTCGTCGCCAACGTCTGCGTGCTCGCGGCCGCGGTCGCCATCCTCGTGGCCTGGCGCGGCGAGAGCGAGGCCGAACTGCGCCGCCTCACCCAGATCGACGCGTCCACCGGGCTGGCCAACCGCCGCGCCTTCCAGCAGCGCTCGGTGGACATGATCTCGATGGCGCGCCGCTACCGCGAGCCGCTGATGCTGATCGTGATGGACCTCGACGGCTGCAAGGCGATCAACACGACGCATGGCGAGGCCAAGGGCGATCAGGCCATCGCGCTGTTCGGCCGCTGCCTGGACGAGCAGAAGCGCCTGGGCGACGTCGTCGCGCGCATCGACGGCCAGCGTTTCGCCGTGCTGATGGCGCGCTCCGACCTGGTAGGGCCGCCCGCGCTCGACCGGCGGCAGCGCGATGCGCTGCTCGAGCTGGCGCCGCGCGAGCTCGGCTTCACGCTGGGCTACTCCGCCGGCTGGGCCAAGCTGCGCAACGGCGACCGCAACATCGAAGACCTGCTGCACCGCGCCGAGGCGGCGCTGTATGCCGCCAAACGCCAGGGCAAGGGGCGCCTGTGCGCCGAACCGGGACTCGAGGCCGAGCTCAGCGTGGCCGTGCCGGCCTGAACGCGCCGCGTTCGCCGCCATCGCGCGGCAATCGCCCAGTCGACAAGGGCAGGTCGCCAACTGGCATGACGTTTGCGTCAGGGTTTTCCAGGTCCCGCCGCCATCCACGAGATCGGTCGGGGCACTGTCGTACCAAGACCTGGAGTTCCCGCCCATGCATGTCGCCCTCAGCCCCACGGCCGTCCACGCCCGAGCCCCTCGCGCCCTCACCCCGCTGGCCAGCGATGCCGCCGCGTCGCAGCATCTGCAGCGCGCGCCGATGGAGATCGTCAAGCTGACCTCCCGCGACCTGCAGTGGCTCCCCGCCCTGACGACCCTGCTCATCGACAACGTCCACCTGGGCGCCACGCTGGGGTTCCTGGCCCCGCTGTCGCGCTACCAGGCGCTCGACTACTGGCACGGCGTCTTCGCGCGGCTGGGCCAGCACCACATGCTGTGGATCGCCTGCGAGTCCGAAGGCCCGGGCCGTCTGCTGGGCGCCGTCCAGCTGTCGCTGTGCCCGCTGGCCAATGCGCACCACCGTGGGGAAGTCCAGCGGCTGATGGTGCACAGCCAGGAACGCAGCCGCGGCGTGGCCGGGCAGCTGATGTCCCGACTGGAATGCGCGGCGGCGACGCAAGGCCGCTTCCTGCTGCAGCTCGAGACCTGCGCCGATTCGCAGGCGGAAGCGGTGTTCGCCCACCTCGGCTGGCAGCGCGCCGGCCAGATCCCCGATCACTGCCACGGCGCCGAAGGCCAGCTGCAGGCGGCCGCGATGTACTACAAGCGTCTGCCCCATCTGGTCTGAGACCTGGCCCCGGACGCGCAAGCGTCCGCGGGGCCCTGCGCCCCGCTGCGGGCAGCGCCCCTCCTGGCCAATGCGTTCTTCAGCGGGCTTCCAGCATCCCCGCGAGCAGCGCCTCGATGCGCTTCGCTCGCGCCGCGGCACCGCCCAGCGCGGCGAGCCCGCCCAGCTCCAGCATCACCAGGCCGTGCAGCCCCGCCCAGAGCGCCGCGGCCCGCGCGGCCGGCAACGCCGCCTGAGCGATGAGCCCGTCCAGGCCTGCGATCAGCGACTCGCGCAAGGCCACCGGGGTGTCGAGCATCAGCAGCCGGTAGTCGTGCGGATGCTGCAAGCCCCAGTTCACGAAAGCCCGCGCCACCGCGGCCGCCTCGCCGCCTGAAGGGGCGCCGTCCGCCGCTCCCTGCAACCGTGTGAGCAGCGTGGCCAGGCTGTCCTCGGCCAGACGCGCGAGCAGCTCGTTCTTGTCGTGGAAGAAGCTGTAGAGCGTCGCATGCGAGTAACCGACCGCCGCGCCGACTTCGCGCAAGGTCAGCGCGTCCGCGCCGCGTTCGACGAAGCGTTCGCGCGCCGCGGCCAGGATGCCGGCCTCCAGGGCGAGCTTGTGCGCCGCGCGCCGCTGCTGGGACGCGGTCGGCGGCACGCCGGCGTCAGCGCCGAGTTCCAGCGCCGCATCGCCGTCGAGGTGTCCCTCGTTCAACGCCTTGCGCTGCGCCTGGCGCTTGAGGGGCCCCTCCGGCTTGACCACCTTCTGCCGCACGCGCGGCTGGGGCTTCGCGGAAGGTCGTCCCTGCGCCGCGCCGTCCGGCCCGTCCTGCACGACGCCGGAGGTGTTGTGCAGGCCCTTAGGACCGCTCGGACGCGGATCCGTCATCGGCGCGCGGCTGCCGCTTGTGGATTTACTGACCATTGGTTAGTATTTGATCGACGGTTTCCATGAAGACTGGACGATGCCACAAATGCCTGCGACTGACCATGCCGACGCGCGCCCTGCCAGGCCGCTGCTGGAAGCCGTCCCCATCACGCATCCCGACGCGGTGCTCTTGATGCATCAGCTCAACCAGCGGTTGGCATCGCTCAGCGGCGATGCCGGCGCCAGCGGATTCGAGGCCGCGTCGATGCCGGCGGGGCGGTCCCTGTTCCTGGTCGCGCGGGGCGAAGACGGCGCCCTCCTCGGCTGCGGCGCGGTCCGCCCGCTCGCACAGGCGGGCGCGGCGCCGGTGGCCGAGCTCAAGCGGATGTTCGCCCGCGACGGCACCCGCGGCGTCGGCGCCGCACTGCTGTGCGCGTTGGAGCAGGAAGCCCTCGCCATGGGCTATCGCGCGCTGTGGCTGGAAACGCGACGCGTCAACGACCGCGCGCTGCGCTTCTATCGGCGGCACGGCTACACCGAGATCCCGAACTACGGCCGCTACGTCGGCCGCGAGGAAGCGGTGTGCCTCGGCAAGCCCTTGCGCGTCGCCACCGTCGCCACCGTCGCCACTGACGCCACCGTCTCTTCGTTGAACCGGTCACCCAAGGAACCCTCATGGACCTGATCGAACTGCGCGGCACCGACCGCGACTGGATGCCGGCGCTCGGCGAGCTGTTCTTCGACGTCGTCGACGGCGGCGGCTCGCTGGGATTCCTCGAGGACGTCGACGAGGCGCAGATGCGCGAGTACTGGGAAGGCGTGTTCGACCAGCTCGGCCCGCGCCATCGGCTGTGGGTCGCGCGAGAGGGTGATCGCGCGCTCGGCACGGTGCAGCTGTCGATCTGCGGCAAGCCCAATCAGCGTCATCGCGCGGACGTGATGAAGCTGATGGTCCATCGCGACGCGCGGCGCCGCGGCGTGGCCGTCCAGCTGATGGCCGTGCTGGAGCGGACCGCACGGGAAGCGGGCCTCAGCCTGCTGACCCTCGATACCGAAGTCCGGTCGGCCGCGGAAACCTTCTACCAGTCGCAAGGCTTCCAGCGCGCCGGCGAGATCCCGTTCTTCGCCACCAACCCGCGCGGGGAGCTGCACGGCACGGCGCTGTACTGGAAGCAGCTGGCGTGACCGGCAGGCGGTCCGCCTCTGCGCACCTCAGCGCGACACGCGCATCAGCTTGCCGCCGTCGGTCACCGTCAGCAGTGCGCCGTCGCGCGCCTGGATCACGTCGCGGAAGCGCTCGCCCAGGTCGCCGAACATCTTCTCCTTGCCCGTGACCGTGTCGCCGTTCAGCGTGAGGCGCCACAGCGCCGTCCCGGCCAGCGAGCCCGAGATCAACTGACCACGCCACTCCGGGAACATGCTGCCCGTGTAGAAGGCCAGCCCCGCCGGCGCGACCGAGATCGGCGTCCAGGTGGCCAGCGGTTCGACATAGGTCGGCGCGTGCGTGCCGCCGCCGATGCGGCAGGCGTCGCCGACCGGCGAGCCGTACTCGCAGCCGTAGCTCTTGATCGGCCAGCCGTAGTTCTGGCCGGCGCGCGCGATGTTGACCTCGTCGCCGCCTTGCGGGCCGTGCTCGGTGATCCACAGCTCGCCGGTCTGCGGATGCAGCGCGGCGCCCTGGATGTTGCGGTGGCCGTAGCTCCAGATGCCCGGCCTGGCGCCCGCGGCGAAGCTCGGGTTGTCCGCCGGGAGGCTGCCGTCCCGGTTGACGCGGATCACCTTGCCCAGCGTCTGCTGCAGGTCCTGCGACGGGCTGCCCTTCATGCGTTCGCCGGTCGTGATGTAGAGCGTCTTGTCGCGCGCGAAGACCAGCCGCGAGCCGTAGTGGCCCGTGCCGTCCACCTTGGGCGACTGACGGAAGATCACCTGCACGCCGCTGAGCGCGTCGCCCTCGAGTCGGCCGCGTGCGACGGCGGTGCCGGCCTTGCCGGACTCGGCGCCGCTGCCCGCTTCCGAGTAGGAGAAGTAGACCCAGTTGCTGCCCGCCGTGGCGAAGTCCGGATCGATCGCGATGCCGAGCAGCCCGCCCTGTCCGCTGTCCAGCACCTTGGGCAGGCCGGTGATCGTCGCCTCGGTCTTGCCGGCCGCGGAGAGCCGCACGATGGTGCCGCCCTTCTGCGTCACGAGCAGCCGGTTGTCCGGGAGTTGCACGAGGCCCCAGGGCCGGTCAAGCGTGCTGTTGAGCGTCTGCATCGTCGGCGCTCCCGCACCGCCGCCGGGTTGGGTCGGCGCGGCGGTGTCGTCGCCGCCGCCGCTGCCGCCGCCGCACGCCGTGGCCGCCAACGCGACCGCCAATGCCGACATCCATTCCGCCACGCTCATGCCCGTTCTCCTTGTGCTGATCGCGGGCGCCGCCAGGAATCCGGCCGCCCGCGTCGGCGTCACGACGCCGTGAAGGCGCCGAGTCTAGGCCGACGCCGCGACGGGGTTGCAAGCAGTTGAAATCGGCCCCGCCGAAGGCGTCCCCCGCGCCGGCAATCGCCGTGCGCGCCCGCGCCCGGGCCCGGGCCCGATGGCCCTGCTTGTGCAGGCCCTGCGCTTCCTCTACCCTGACCGCAATCCGGCTCCAGACCCACGTCCAACTCTCCTGAGA